>CABQHM010000016.1 GCA_902464015.1 uncultured Coriobacteriales bacterium
GGCTGAAACTGAGTTTTCAACACGTTTCAACAAGTTATCAACCGAGTTTTCAACAATCGGATTTGGAGGTAGGAAATGAACCTATCGAGCGAAGACCTCGCCTTTCTGCGGGGCCTCCAGGAGGAGCTGAACACCCAGCCAACGCTCGGCACCGCAGACCCGCGCTTCTGGGTCATCATGGACTACGAGTACGTCCCCACGGACGAGTGGGTCTGCGCGGACGCCATCGACTTCAACGGCCACACCCTCGACACCGCCGACTTCCTCGACTGCATCTACGAGGAGGTTCTCGAACACGACGGGTACGTCGCGGCCACAAGATGGCTTGAGCAGCATCACATCCGCCTGGACGAGGACGGCCACAGCCAGGTGTCAGAGTACGATTACGTTTTCGGCGAGCTTGACGAGATCAGGAAAGAGCACCTGAAGGCGCACCCCGACGACTCGATTGACTTCCTGGTGCGCCGCCGGTTCATCTCCTCCAACTCACTCTTCCTCACCCTGCGCGAGGCAACGGAGCACCTGAAGGCGAACTGGTACCACTACGATAAGCTCGCCCATCCCTATTGCTCATGCGCGTTTAGAAGCCCGCAGTTCGAGAGGCTCATCAAGGTGCTGCGCACGGCCGACTTCAGCGAGGGGGCGACGGCATGAGCGGCCGCGCGCTCTCCAAGGAGGAGTTCGTCTCGCGGTTCCTTGTGGCGCGGGCCAAGAAGGCAAGGAGGCCCAAGGGAGCCGAGAAGCCGAAGCCTGGCCGGTACAAGCCGCCCACGATACCGGTCGTGCGCGACGACGGCGTGCGGTTTGAGTCGGTTGTCGACGCGCTGGTTGTGAGCGGCTACGCGCCGGGCGGGTGGTCGGCTGCCAAGAAGCGGATTGACAAGGGCATGACGTGGCGCGACGGCCACGTCTACGAATGGGCGTAGAAAGGGGCAGCGATGGTCACTGGATCGACGAAGGGCGCCGCAGAGACGTGCGCGGCATCCAATGCGGTGGCGCACCCGCGCCACTACATGGGGCACACGGGCATCGAGTGCATGGACGCGATGCGCTCGATGATGGGCCGCGAGGGCGCGACCTTCTACTGGGAGGGCTGTGCGCTCAAGTACCTCTGGAGGTGGCGCACAAAGAACGGCGTCGAGGACTTGAAGAAGGCCAGGCAGTGCATCGACTACCTCATCGAGGTCGTTGAGGACGGCAAGGATGAAAAGCGCTAGGGTCCTCTGGGACGCCGAGCGCGGGGTGTGGTACGCGCAGCCCTACCTAGGCACGTCACCCGACGGGCGCAAGATCAGGCCGCGCCGAAGCTTCCCCGACGCTAAGGGCGAGGCCGAGGCGCAGGCCCTGGCCGACGAGTGGGTGAGGAACCTCACCGCCGACGGCACGGTGAGGAGCTCGCTCATCGTGGACATGCTCTGGGAATACATCGCCAACAGGGCGGCAAAGGACGTCGCCCGCAACACGGTGAAGCGCTGGAGGATGTACACGCGCGCCTACGTGGGGCGCTACCTCAAGGGGTGGCTCGTCCGGGAGCTGACGGCCATGGAGCTCGACGCCTTTGAGCAGCGCTTGCTCGCTCCCAAGGAGCGAGGCGGGCAGGGGCTGTGCCGAAACACCGTGTCGAGCGTGCATCACTTTTTGAGCGGGGCCTTCGGCTACTGGGAGCGGGTGGGCCTGGTGGACTCCAACCCCATGCGCAGCGTGCAGAAGCCACGCGAGTACCGCCATGAGGCCGTGGCCCTGGACGAATGGGACTTCTCTGAGGTGAACGGGGCGCTTATGGCGGCGCTCAGGCCCGACGAGCCCGACGGGCGGGCCATGGTGCAGGCGGCGTACGCAATGGCCGCCTGGCTCGCGCTTCACACGGGCATGCGCCTCTCGGAGGTGTGCGCGGTGCGGCGTCGCGACCTCAACCGGCGCTTCGGCTACGTGCACGTGTGCGGCAAGCTCGTGGAGGCCGAAGGAGGCGGCGTCGTGTACGAGGACATGACCAAGAGCCGCCGCAGCCGCAACGTGAGCCTCGCACCCGACGAGTGGGCCGTGATAAACGACTTCCTGAGCCTACAGAATTGCGTATTCGGGGCGTTGCGCCCAAACGCGGCACTGGTGAGCGCAGGCGGTGATTTCATGCGTCCTGGAACGGTTTCAGCCGCTTTCAGCCGCATCCGCGACAGGTGCGGGCTGCCCAAGGCGTGCACGTTCCACAGTCTCAGGCACACGCACGCCACGTGGTGCCTAGCCAACGGGGTGAACCTCAAGACCCTCTCGGCGCGCCTGGGGCACGCCAACGAGGTCATCACCCTGCGCACCTACGCGCACCTGCTGCCCGGCGCCGACGAGGCGGCCGCACAGGCTTTCTCAAGCTTCGCCAAGGGGCTTGAGGGGGACGGGGGCGATAGGGCAACCCCGAGTGCAAACGGGGTGCAAACACGGGGTTCGAATGCGTAACGCAATTGATGCGCGTAACGCCAGGCCAGGGCACGAAAACGAAGCCCTGGGGAAGGCCCCGTCGCGGGGCAAGGTTAAAGAATACAGGAGTTGATAAAAGGAGGGTCGATTGAAGACCTTTGAAGTGAGCTACGAGGAGTGGGGAAGGCTCATCGCCGCCCATGCCGACGGCGACGAGTCTGTGTTCGAGCATTACGGAAAGCTCCCCTTCAGGCTGACGTGCAAGGCGAGCTACATCGTCTGCAAGAAGGGCAGGGACGGAGGGCTTTGCGTGAGCACGGGGACGTGCGGTGAACTTGAGATGCGAAAGCGCAAATGGCGTTGCTCTGCCGCTGCGGCGCTGTTCCTCGCGGCCGGTGCCTTATTGACATTCGGCCTATGGAGCATCGTCGAGCTCGGCATGGTCGGTTTCACCGGCGGCTCGTTCTCGTGGGTCGCACCGGCGGTGTACACGCTTGGCACTGGCACGGGAATCGCGGCCATCGCCTTGCTTGAAGGGGGTCTGCGATGAGCGACAGCCTGAATACTTGCGCGCTCAGTGGCCGCCTTGGGGCCGATGCAGAGCTGCGGTACACAAGCACCGGCCTTGCCATAACGCAGCTATCCCTTGCCGTGAAACGCAGCAAGCGCAAGGCAAACGGGGACGGCTACGAGGATGAGACCTACTGGATTGACGTGACCATGTACGGCAAGCGCGGCGAGTCGCTGCAAGCCAGCCTGTACAAGGGCGCTTTGGTGGCTATCACGGGCCACCTTCGCTCAAGCTCGTGGGAGAAGGACGGCAAGAGGTTCAAAAAGACCGAGGTAGTCGCCGACAACATCGAGCTCATGACCATGCAGAGAGAGCAACGGCAACAAGCGAGCCAAGCGGCGTCCGTGCCGCAGGCGATGCCCTCGCCCACATACGACCCGGGTCTGCAGGCGACGATTGACGGCTATTACGCGGCCAACCGGCCGGCCGACGTGTATGACGATGAAATTCCGTTTTAGGGAAGGTGCAGAATGGCGATTCTGAGACCGCTAGATCAGCTCGTTGGCGCACGTGCTTGTGGCCTGAAGCTCTTGGAAGAGGCATCCGAGGCGTGCGAGGAGCTGAAGAAGTACGAGAAGGTCCTTGCCCTCATGACAGACGAGCTTTTGCTTGCTACTGCATTGCTACCAAAGATGGCCTCCATGCGCGACTCCGCGCTGCACGAGCTGTGCGACGTGTTGCAGGTTGTGGCGAACTGCCTGTATGTACTGGATGTGACGCCGCAGGAGCTGGACAACGTCGTCCTTGACGTGCGCTTTGGCAATTACAGACGCTGTCGCAACGAGGTCAATGACGCGTGCGCGCTCAAACTCGAATGGCGCGAGATTGACAGGGCGGAAGATGATGAGATCGGCGATGGCGATGCAGATACTGACTAAGTGCGGCCGTTGCGGGGCGCCGATTGAATTCAAGCATGCTAAGAGCCCTTTCGGGGAAAGCGTCCGTCGAGTGCCGTGCGTGCTGGTATCCAGTGTGAGCACTGACGTCACGGTCACCACGGACGGCGGCGAGTTGACCGCGCTCTGCCCCGACTGCATTGGGCAGCTCAAGGCATGGCTTGCGGGTGAGTCTGAGGAGCAGCGGAAGCCGCAGGCATCGACAGACAGCGCGGGCAAGCTGGTGAGGGATATGGCAAAGGTCTTTTGTTGCATGCACGCGGGCACCCAGCCTTTCGCTTGTTGGTACTTCGACCATGTCAAGTGCGACGGGTGTCCCGCACACGGGTACGACCATGGCTGTGACCAGGAGATGTACAACGACATTGGCCGCCGAGCCTCCGCGCTTGGCATCAACCTCGTGGGGGGTACAGAAGATGAAAAGTGATGACAAGGACAGTCTGAGCGGGCTGATTGATGACGTCGAGCAGGCGGCCGTGTGCGGCGCGTGCACGTACTTCGGCAGGAGCGAAGACGACGGATGCGACGAGTGCCCGGCGTACAAGGACGACGGGCCGTGCGTGGAGTCGGCGCTCGACGACATCGCCCGCAGGCTCCACGCGCTGATGCCGCACGACGCGGACGGGCGGGAGATAAAAGCCGGGGATACTGTCAAGAACCTGCATGGACAGTTCAAGGACATCGAGGTGTCTGGGATTCGCGCGGTGCCGTTCGGCGACGAGCTGGCAAACGCCCGCAGCTTGAACACGCCCGTGACGTATCCGGTAAACTGGCGCGTCGTGCAGCCAGACAGCTGGGAGAGGCTGGAGGCGGACGCGACCATGCTCCCGCACGACTACCTGACCACCAAAGACGCATCCGACAAACGCTACGGCATCGAGGCGATGACCGCAATGGTCGCCGACCTCGTGCGCCGTGCCAAGGCTCTTGCGAAGGCTGGTGAGCAGGGATGAGCTGCAGCTCGTTTGAATGGACGTGCGCACGATGTGGCAAGACGTATACCCATCCATTCTTTGTGAGCCACACCCGCGAGTTCTGGAAAGACAACAAGAAGCGTGTCGGCGAGGTATGCAAAGAGTGTTGCGCCAAAGTGGACGATGACAACGTGCGCCGCCGCGCCAAGACGCTCGCGGGGGTGGAGTAGATGAGCAAGCGCACGGACACCACGCGCTCGCTGTCTGAGATGGCGCTCAAGAAGCTCAGGCGGCAGTGCAGCCTCGTGGCTTCGGAGGTGCGCGTGGATGACGCAAACCGGGTGGATTTTGTCGGTTTCGTCGAGGGCGGTGGCTTCGGCCCCGCCGTGGTGGAGCGCGGAACCTTCGTCTTCGTCGAGGTCAAATCCTGCATGGATGATTTTTCGAGCGGTCACGGCCTGACCTTGCAGGGCGACGTGAACTGGCTGGTGTGTCCCAGGGAGCTTGCATCCAAGCTGTACAGGCAGCAGCGCCTGCCGCTTGAGTGCCGCGTGCTGTGCCCGACGCTCGACGGGCGCCTGTTGCCTGAGTATGAGACGGGCGCAGGCGACAGCCAGCGGGTCATGTCGAGCCACGAGCTGCTGTACAGGATGGTCACCGCGAGCGACCAGGCGTACAGGACCACGAGAGAGGTGTTCCGCAATGAATAGAAACATCGAGCGCCGCTATGTCGCTCGAAGGCTGTGTGACCTCGTGGGTGAGCACATGGCCCTCGGCGGCGGGATTTCCAAGGATGAGCTGTTGGACGAGCTTGGTGTACACATCGTCTTAGGTAGGGGTTTCGCCAACCCGGTGGACGTCTGCTGCTTGGCAGAGCTCATCGACAGGCCGACGTGCAGCAATGTGGACGATTCTCGCTACTTTTCGAAATTCGAGCCCTGGTTCGAGTGCTCGTCCTGCCATTGCAGAACGAAGCTTGGGCATATCTCCATGCCCCTTCGGTACTGCCCATTCTGCGGCGCGGAGGTGATTGCCAATGATTAGCGACGAAGAGCGCCGCGAGGCGGCGGCGAGGCTGAGGGCGCAGGCCGACAAGTTGGAGGCCAGGAACCTAGACGGCTTATATACTGCGGCTGACCTGATGTTAAGGCTGTTCCAACTTGTCGGCGCTCCGCAGTACACGCGCTTGCATGATGTGCTCCGATTTATCGCAGAGCTTATCGACAGGCCGGTGACGCACAACATCGCCAGCCCATACGACGGTAGCCTCTTCGAGTGCTCGGAATGCGGCGAGATATGGGAGCTCGACTGCGGCAATCCAGCCGACAACCACCTCAACTTCTGCCCTGCTTGCGGGGCGAAGGTGGTGGTAGACAGTGTCGATTAGCGAGCTTGTGCAAAGATGCGAGGTCATGGCGTGACCGCGCGCGAGTACCTTGAGGGCGTAGCCTCCGATGTCCGGGCACACCGAAGGGCCGAGCTGCTTCTGACATTCGGCCCTGCCTCCGGTGGCATCCGAGGGGGTTCTGGCCTGACGGACCCAGTGCAGGCACGCTTTGAGTCAGACGAGCGTGCGCGTGCCGCCATGGCGCGCACCGAGGAGACGATAGGCGAGGCGCTTGCCCGCATCGACGGCCTGCGGTCGCTTTTCGGCCGCAAGGCCGACGTGTTGGAGATGCGATACATCGACCTTGCGGCCTGGGATGAGATCGCTGCCGAGCTTGGCGTAGACAAGCGCAAGGCCCACAGGTGGCATGACATGGTGTGCGACTGGGTCGACTCATTCGGCTGGGCGAGGGCATCGAGGGGCTATGGCACCGCTCAGATGTGATTACACATTTTCTTCATTGAAAATGACACCTCGAAATGGTAAAAACGCTACAGTTTGTTTTCTGTGAATGAGCAAGGCCCGTCAGTCGTAAGGATTGGCGGGCCTTTTGCGTCTCTGGATGAGCCGGCTGTATAGGCGATGCTTGCTTAGCGGGCTTGCCCAGTCTTCCTTGCCTCCATGTCTGCGCGGATGAGAGCCTTAACGTAACCCGCCTTGCTTGGTTGCTCGTCGAGCCAGGCGAGTATGTCCGCGTCGCCCGGCATGAAGCGGATGGAGACGCTTTTGGTGTTCTCCTTCTGGTACCGCGCCGTGGCGCGCTTCTGTGCCTCGCTCTGTGCCATGGTGCTTGCCGCCTTTCCTTCCGTGGTGGTAAGATGAGAGCGGGCCGCCCCGCTTCCTGCGAAGCGGCCCTTGTCCTATCGGCGGTTGTGCCTGCGGGTTCTCCTGACTGTGAATCTGAAAACCCAACGGCCAATCGCCAATTCGAAGGTAACTCTCATCCCATCACCTCCCTTCGAATGACTATAGTATAGTGCATTACCCATATAATGTAAATAGCAATACCCATATTTTTGCAGTTGAAGCCACCTTTTTAGGTGGCTTTTTGCGTTTAAGGGGGCAGCAATGGTCACACGCGCGCAGATGGTCGAGATGAGCCGCAGGCATGACACCCAGGTGGCGGCGGCCTTCCGGCGAGCCTTGGGTGTCAAGCAATGGCCCTTGACCCCGCGAAAGAGGAAGCGCCGCAGGCACAAGCGCCACCATGAATGGAGCGGGATGCTTGAGTGCTTCCGCAACGAACACAGCCCCATGGACTCGGGCCGATGCTGACGCACACGTGTCCTGGGTGCGGCAGGCTCGTGCCGTACGGTACGCCGCGCTGTCCCGATTGCCAGAAGGCGTTCGAGGCCCGCCAGGCCGCGCGAGAGCGTGACTATGCCAAGGAGTACTCACGGCGCAAGCTGAAGGACGACGACCCCAAGTACGCGGCCTTCTACCGCTCCAAGGAATGGCGCGCGCTCGCGGCCGCAGTGCTGAGCGAGCGAGGCTTCCGCTGCGAGCACGACGGCGACCCGGCCCACCCGCGTTGCCGCCACATCGCGTGCGAGGTGCACCACGAGCCGCCCATCCGCACGCCAGACGGCTGGGCCCACAGGCTCGACCCCGAGCACTTGCACTGCCTTTGCACCGAGTGCCACAACGAGCGCCACCGCAGGTTCCAGAGCCGCCGCGCATCAGGCAAAGGCGGTCCTCGGCAGGCGCGTTGACCCCGGGGGTGGTCGGAAAACTTTTCGGCCTCTCGGGGACAACGGTCACAGGGGATCTCAGCGCGCAAAAAACACCGCAAAACGATTTTCACGGGAGAGGGGGTGCTGGCCGTGGCTAGACCGCGAAAAACAGTGGCTTCCATCGAGGCTGAGGGAAACCGCCATAAATTCACAAAATCCGAGCTAGAGGCCCGCGCCGCCTCAGAGTTGAAGGTCGAGCCGGGCGGCCTTGAGCCGCCGAGGTTCCTCACCACCAAGACGCAGCGCGAGGAGTTCGAAAAACTGGCCGAAATGCTGGCCCCTCTTGAGGTCGCCTGCGAGCTCGACAGCGACTCGCTCGGCATGTACGTGATGGCCCGGGAGCAGTGGGCGAGCGCCAACAAAAAGCTTCGCTCGGCCCTACGCTCCGGCGACCTCGACGAGATGGCCAAGGCGACGCGCGTCCAGGACGCGGCCTTCAGGCAGGTGCGCGCCTGCGCCGGAGACCTCGGGCTCACGATCACGAGCAGGTGCCGCATCGTCGCGCCGGTGAAGGAGGGCGAGAAGCCGCCAGAGAACGCTTTCGCCGAGTTTGCGGGCGGATGCGCGCCTCCGGGCGGCGGTGATGGCTAGGGACAGGGTCACCGAGTATGCCGAGAGGGTGTGCGCAGGCGAGGTGGAGGGCGTGGGCGAGCTGCACAGGCTTGCCTGTGCCCGCCACCTCGCCGACCTGTCGAGGCAAGACGTCGTGTGGGACCCGGCCGCCTCCGAGCGCGTGCTCTCGTACGCCGGGAAGCTCACCCTCACCGAGGGAATGCAGCCCAGGCGCCTGCAGCTGCTCGACTGCCAGGCTTTCGACGTCGGCGCGACATTCGGGTGGAAGCGGCCGGACGGCAACAGGCGCTTCCGCAGGCGGTACAAGACGCTGTCGAGGCAGCAGGGCAAGACCATGGAGAACGGCCTCATGGCGACCTACGTCGCCGCCTTCTCCGGCTACCGCCAGGGCAAGCTCTTCTGCGTCGCCACGAAGAAGCGCCAGGCCCGCCTGGTGTGGGAGGACGCGTCGCGTTTCGTGCGCGGCGACGCCGACCTCGCGAAGTGGTTCGACGTCAAGGACTACAAGAGCCTCATCACGGCCAAGAACACCGAGTGCACCATCGAGGCGCTGTCCAAGGAGGCGGGCCTCGACGACGGATTCCGCTCGATATACGCGTCAATCGACGAGATCCACCAGCACCGCGACAACTCGATTTACAAGGCCATCTACGACGGCACGCGCTCGCTGCCCGAGACGCTCGTGTCCATGATCACCACGCGCGGCAGGCAGCTCAACAGCTTCTGCCACGACATGGACAGCTACGCCGAGCACGTCCTGCGCGGCACCATGCAGGCCGACGACATGTTCGTCGACATGTACTGCCCCGACAGGGGAGACGACCCCATGGACGAGGCCACGTGGCGCAAGTCCAACCCCTTCAGCTTCTCCACGCCGCAGGGCGTCGAGCAGCTGCGGCGCGACGCGCAGACGGCGCGCGACATGGGAGGGCAGGAGCTCACCGACTTCCTCGTCAAGAGCGTGAACATGTGGGTCGAGGACGACGACCGGACGTTCGTGCGCGACTCAGACTGGGCGGCATGCGCCCGCGAGGTGGCGCTTGAGGACTTCAGGGGCGCGCAGGCGTGGGTCGGCCTGGATCTCTCGAGCGGCGGCGACCTCACCACGATGGCGATTGAGTTCGGCATGCCGGACGGTAGCTGCTTCGCCTGGTCGCACAGCTTCATGCCGCGAGGCCGCTTCTCCGAGCACATGCAGACCGACCTCGCGCCCTACGACCTGTGGGAGTCCCAGGGGCTCATCACGGTGACGGGCGGCGACTCTGACTTCAAGAACGACTACGGGTTCATCATCTCCGAGCTTCGCGAGCTCGTGGACGGCCTTGGCCTGCGCGTGCAGGCCATAGGGATCGACCCGCACAACGCCGACGGCGTCCTTGGCGAGCTTGAGTCCTTCGGCGCGCCCGTGGTGCTCGTGACGCAGTCAGCGCGCAACCTCAACGACGCCACGGTGGACGTGCAGCTCCTGTGCCGGTCGCACAAGTACCTGCACGACCCGCGCAACGAGCTCATGACGTGGAGCTTCGGCAACGCCCAAGTGGTCATGAACAGCTTTGAAGAGATCAAGGTCGACAAGCGGCCGCACGCAAGGTGCAAGCGCATCGACCCGGTGGACGCCGCCATCGACGCCCACTTCGTGAGGATGACGCAGCTGGCAGAGCAGGCGCCCGTGGACGAGGCGGCCGCAGCGCTCGACTGGCTTGCGATGATGAGTGGATAGGAGGCGCCCGTGGGAAGGTTGCGCGACGCCCTGTCGGCCTTCAGGGCCAAATTCGCGTCGAATCGGCCCGACGAGTGGGTGAAGCTGGCGGAGTTCCTTGGGATTGACGCCAAGAGCACGCCGCGCGACGCCCTTTCCGAGGCGACGTACTACACGTGCCTCAAAGTCCTTTCCGAGGCGTTCGGCAAGATGCCGTGCAAGGTCGTGCAGAAGACCGAGGCGCAAGGCTCGCGGCCCGCGCGCGACCACCAGGCGTGGGGCGCGGTGGCCCTGAGACCGAACCCCTACACGACGGCCGCGGGCTTCTGGTCGACCATGGAGATGAACCGGTGCCACTACGGCAACGCCTACGCGCTCATCGACAGGCGCGCGGGCGACCTGCGCCTGTGGTCGCTCGACCCGACGTCCGTCACCTGCTGGTACGACGACACGAGGGCGCTGTCCGACGTCGAGGACGTCTGGTACCAGTGGTCCTCGCCGCGCGGCCCGGTGATGCTCGGCAGCGAGGAGGTCGTGCACGTGCGCACCTCCGACAGCTTCGACGGCGTCGTGGGCGTGCCCGTCATCACGCGCCTCGCGGCGACCGTCGAGGGCAACGTCGACGCATTGCGCGTGCTCAACAAGCTCTACGGCTCGAACCTGTCGCAGAAGATGGTGCTCAACTACACCTCGAACATCTCCGAGGACTTGGCGCAGCAGATGGCGAAGCTCGTGCAGCAGTACGCCTCCGGCGAGCTGCGCGACAAGGGCATAGACAACGTCATCCCCATCCCCATGGGCACGCAGCTCACGCCGCTCAACATGAAGCTGGCCGACACCCAGTTCCTTGACCTGCGCAAGTACTCGGCGATACAGATCGCTTCCGCGTTCGGCATCAAGCCGTACCAGATAGGCGACTACGGCAAGGAGTCCTACTCCTCGCAGACAGCCCAGTCGCTCGCCTTCTACAAGGACACGCTGCTGTGGCCCATCGAGGAGTACGAGCAGGAGCTCACCTACAAGCTTCTCGACACCGCAGAGGTCAAGGACGGATACCAGTTCAAGTTCAACACCTACTCGCTGCTGCGCGCTGACCTTGAGACGCAGATAAACGCGATCGTGGCCGCCATCGCGGGCGGCCTGTACAAGCCCAACGAGGGAAGGGCCTACCTCGACCTCGACGCGGCTGAGGGCGGCGACCAGCTGCTCGGTAACGGCTCGCTCATACCCCTGCGCATGGCGGGGGTCCAGTACGCGAGAGGCCAGGAACAGGGAGGAGGTAAAAAATGAGCAGGATGACAACGAGCGGAACCGTGTGCAAGTCCTTCGCGCCCGACGAGGCGGACATGGCGCTCATCAACGCCCAGGCGCTTGAGCCGCTTGCGGCCGGGGACGTGTACGCCTTCCGCGTCGACATGTGCGACACGGCCGTCGACCGCGCCTTCGAGCACTTCAGCGACGAGGCGCTCGGGCAGATGGCGAAGCTCTTCGTCGGCCGCACGGTGATCAAGAACCACGACCGAAAGTGCGACAACCAGGTGGCGCGCCTCTTCCGCTGCGAGGTGGAGGACAGGGGCGACCGCCGCGCGCTCGTGGGGTACGCCTACACGCTCGACAACGAGGCCAACGCGACGTTCGTCGCCGGCCTCAAGGCGGGGATCTACCGCGAGGTCTCGGTCAGCTTCGCCTGCAAGTCGGCGACGTGCTCCATATGCGGCACCAACAACGTCGAGCGCTACTGCAAGCACTATCCGGGCGCGGAGTACGACGGCAAGACGTGCACCTACGAGCTGTCGGACGTGAGCGACGCCTACGAGCTGAGCTTCGTGGCGGTGCCGTGCCAGCCGCGCGCCGGCGCGACGAAGTCGTACGGCGACGAGCCGTGGGTGCCGGGCGAAGAAGAGCAGGCACCCCGCGCCGACGGTGCGCGCGAGCTCAGCCTGAGGGCGCGCCTGACGGGCGCCTGGGCCGCCGGAGAAGCGGCCGGGCACGAAGGCGAATAGACCAGAGAGGAAACGCATGAACAAGAAGATGAAAGAGCTGCTCGGCAGGATCGCCACCAAGCAGAAGGAGGCGCAGGCCCTGCTCGACGAGAAGGACTTCGACTCCGCCGAGAAGGCGCTCGACGAGTGCGACACCCTGCGTCGCGAGTACGACCTCGTCGAGCGCGCCTACAAGGACCAGAAGGCCGAGGCTTTCGAGGCCATGGAGGCCGCCGGGGTGGGCGCGGCCGCCGACAAGGATGTCGCCACCGTGGCGACGTTCGAGAAGTTCGGACGCGACGTGAAGGACCGCATCAAGGCTTTCACCGGCCTCAGCGAGGGCATCTCCGGCTCCAGCCAGCTCGTCGTGCCCGAGGACGTCTCGACCCGCGTGGAAAAGCTGCGCACCGCCCGCGCCTCCCTGCTCGACCTCGTGAGGGTGACGCCCACCAAGGCGAAGTCCGGCAAGCGCGTCTTCAAGCAGCGCTCCACGAACAAGGGCTTCTCCCTTGTGGCCGAGGGCGGCACCATCACCGAGGGCGAGCCTCCCAAGTTCTCCGACTACCAGTACTCGATCAAGAAGTACGCCGGCTTCTACCCGGTCACCAGCGATCTCCTCGAGGACTCCGACACCAACGTGTCCAACCTGCTCACGGAATGGCTCGCCGACGAGTCCCAGGCGACGGCAAACAAGCTCATCATGGACGTCATCAAGGCAAAGGAAGCCAAGGCCGTCACGTCCATCGACGATGTGAAGTACGCCTTCAACGTCACGCTCGGTCAGGCTTTCGCGGCCACGTCGAAGGTGATCACGAACGACGACGGCCTCAACTGGCTCGATACGCTGAGGGACAAGAACGGCAACCCCCTGCTGCGCGACAACCCGACCGACCCGCTCAGCCCCATTCTCGCGCTGGGCTTTCGCCGCGTGCCGCTCGTGGTCGTGCCGAACATCGTCATGGAGACGACGGGCAACAAGATTCCGTTCGTCGTCGGCGACCTGCACGAGGGCGTGGAGTTCTTCGACCGCAAGCACCGCACGATCATGGCATCCAACTCCGCGACTGCCGGAACGTACAACGCCTTCTCCGACGACCTGGTCATCCTGCGCGCAATCGAGCGCGAGGACGTCGTCAAGCGCGACGACGGCGCGTTCGTGCGCCTGGAGCTGGACACCACCGCCTCCGCCACGGAGTAGCCGGTGGCCGGGGGAGACTGCGCCATGCAGACAGTGACGGTCGACGCGCTCGCCGCCTACCTCGGCGTCGACGCGGCCGACGACCCCATGACGCTCGCAAACCTGAACATGGCCGCGCAGGCCGCGAGCATGCGCCTGCGCGGCGCCCTCGGCGATGACGCCGACCTCATGGACCCGCGCGCCGTGTACCTCTGCCTCATGTGGGCCGCAGACGCCTACGACGAGCGCGGCACGTCCGCATCGGCCAAGCAGGAGGGGGCGATGTCGCGGGCTGAGCGCGACATCGTGTGCCAGCTGCAGCTTGAGGCCAGGGCGAGGAGGGGCGAGGCATGACGTTCGACAAGCCCGTGAGGTTCCAGCGCATGGACGGGCAGGGCGAGTGGCACGACGCCTTCCGCGCGCACGCCTGCGTCAACAAGACGCAGGGGTCTCAGCCCCTCGACGCGGGAGCCCTGCGGTCGAGGCAGTCGCTCACGTTCCGCATCCGCTGGAGGCGCGAGTGCCGCGACATCCCGGCGCACATGCAGGAATGGCGCGTCTCCTACGACGGGCGCACGTACGCGGTCGTCGACACCGACGACTTCATGGAGGGCCACAAGACGTTCTCCGTGGACGGTGAGAGCTATGGCGACTGACATGGTCGTGGGGCCTCAGGGCGTCTCTGCGGCGCTCTCGGGCGTCCTCTCCGAGTGGACGGACGCCGTCGTGCGCGCGGTGAACGTCGAGAGCATGGCGAGCGTCCGGCGCTTCGCCAAGGCCACGCGCGCCGCCGCGCCCGTCGGCTCGCGCTCGACGCACTACCGCTCGCACATATCGAGCAGGCTCCTGCAGCGCGGCGCCATGGGGGACACCTACGTGTGGTACGTCAAGGGCAAGGACGCGCGACTGTCGCACCTGCTGGAGCGCGACCACGCCACTGGCGCGCACACGGGCCGAGCCAAGGGCACGCACTTCATCCGCCATGCGCTCGACGCCGAGGAGGTCACGTACGTGAGGAACCTGAAGGAGGCGATACGCCGTGCTTCTCGATGACCTCATGGAGGGGCTTTCCGCCACGGTGCCGAACGCCGAGACGCTCTTCGTGCAGGCCCCGAAAGACCGGCCCTACGCCGTATGGGATGTCGCCGTGCGCTCCATCGCCGCCGACGAGTGCATGGCGCGGCGCGAGTACACGGCGCGCATCACGCTTGTGGAGCACATGGCCGACGGGCGCGCCGCGCGCGACGCCCTGGAGGAGTCCCTAGACTCGTTCTGCCTGGACTGGTCGCGCGGCGAGCGCGGGTGGGACGAGGCGGAAAGGGTTTTTGCAACAGATTACGAGTGCAGCTGGGAAACACACGCCTAGCTGACTGCGGCCGCCTTCTCGGCGGCAGAGAGACAGGAGAACAACCGTGAAGAAACGCATCACGCTGGGGTCTGGCAGCCTGTACTGCTCCGAGTGGGACGGCGAGACGATCCCTTCCGTCGAGACGCTCAGGGTCGAGGAGAAGCGCCTCGGCCTCATCTCCGGCGGCGCGACCCTTGAGTACGGCAAGGAGACCTACACGGCCGAAGACGACCTCGAAAAGGCGAAGAAGACCGTCATGACCACCGAGTCGGCCTTGCTCAAGACCGGCGTCATCACGTGGGACGCCGACACGCTCGACACGCTCTGCGAGACGGCGCGCGTCACCGACGACGCCAAGACCGGCTGGCGCACCGTCAAGATCGGCGGCGTCGACAACGCCGACGGCAAGAACTACGTGCTCCTGTTCTACCACCGCGACGCCGCCGACGGCGACAAGTACGTCATGATCGTCGGTCGCAACAACTCCGGCTTCTCCCTCGCCTTCGCGAAGGACAAGGAGACCACGATCGACGCGGAGTTCAAGGCCATCCCCATGGACGACGAGGGCACGCTGATCATCTACGCCGAGATGGACGAGTCCATCAGGACGCAGCACGCGGTCTAGACGGGGCGAGGGGGTAGGCGATGGATGAGGCATACGCCCTCGACCTGCTGGCAAAGCGACCAAAGGGCCCGCGCATGACGCTCGACCTCGGCGACGGCCCGGTGACGCTCGACCTGCTCGCGCCGCGCCGCCGCGAGGCGCGGGCCGTGGAGCTGCTCGCCAAGCACGCTAAGACCGGGGGCGTCGAGTACATCGACGCGCTCTACGTCGCCGCCTCGGTGCTCCTCTCGCACAACGCCCAGGGCATCGCGGTCGACTGCGACACAGTCGCCGACTGCCTGAGCGTCAACGAGTGCGCCAAGGTCGTGGAGCTGTGCTCGCGCGCGCAGGCAGCGGAGGCCGAGCGCCTGGGAAAAGCGTAGAGCTGCCGGACTACCCGGTGCCTTCGGACGGCGAGCCGCACGAGCGCTACGAGGTCGCGACGAGCTGGGACGTCATCGTAGCGACCTACGCGCGGCTCAGCCTCCCGCAGGTCGACGCGCTGGGGCTGGCCGACTGGCTGCTCCTGCGGCGAGACGCCTTCATCGAGCGCCTGCGCACCACCGCTCGCGGCTCCGAGTGGCTCGACAACGCATGGAGGCTGTCCCAGGTCGACATGGACTCGGCGGGGCTTCGCAGCGAGTTCGGCAGCTCAAACGGATGACAGACGGGTATAATGGAGGCAGACGGAAACGATGAAAGGGGAGCGCGATGACGCCGAGCGAATGGGCCGATTACATCAAGTCGAAGCCGCTGACTCCGAAGCAGCTGAGGCGAGCGACCTTTCTTCGTCTCGCATTCTGGCTTCTCCTCTTCCTCCTCTTCGTGATACTGCCAGTAATCAGCATATTCTTGTCATAGTGTTAGGAAAGGGCCCCTTGTCAGAGGGGCCCTTTCCCTTTTCAGAACGCACAACAGCATAGGGGGAGCCCATGGCGGCGAACACACTCAAGGGCATCACCGTCAAGGTCGGCGGCGACGTCACGGATTTGGCCTCTGCGCTCGCCGCCATGGGCGACAGGTCGCGCGAGCTTGGCACCGAGCTCTCTTCCGTGGAGAGGGCACTCAAGTTCAACCCCGACAGCATGGAGCTGCTTGAGCAGAAGGAGGTGTACGCCTCCCGACAGGCGCAGGTGCTGGAGGCAAGGCTCGAAGCAGTGCGCGAGGGCCTCGGCAAGGTGGAGCGGGGCTCTGACGCCTTCTACCGCCTGCAGCGCGAGGCGGTCACGAGCGAGAGCAAGCTCAAGGCGATGCAGGCCAAGGCCGCCGATGCGGCGCAAGCCCTTGCGGAGCTGGAATCCGGCGGCAGCAGGGCGGCCGACGGCTTGGCGAAGGCATGCAGCGCGGCAGATGGTTTCGGTGAGTCGCTTGAACAGGTCAAGAACGGCGCAGCGTTCTCCCTGGGCGAAGACCTCCTCGATGCGGCCAAGGATCTTGCCAGCGCGTCCTTCGAGCTATCCCAGTCATGGGGCACCGCAGACGCGAAGATGAGGGCCGCGACCGGCAGCGCGTCCGACTACGCGCAGGTCGTGTCCGACGTGGCGCGGGACCTCTACGCCGACGGCTGGGGAGACTCCGTCGACCAGCTCACGGACTCCGTGCTTAAGGCCCGCGAGGTGCTCGGCGAGCTTTCCGACACCGACCTCTCGACAGTCACGGAATCGGCGCTCACCTGGGAGCGCGTGTTCGGCTCCGACGTCACCGAGAGCCTGCGCGGCGTCAACGTCCTCATGGACAAGTTCGGCCTTTCGGCGTCGCAGGCGTGCGACCTCATGACGGCCGGCATGCAGCGCGGCCTCGACTACACCGACGAGCTCGGCGACAACCTCTCGGAGTACGCTGGCCGCTGGGCGGAGAGCGGCACGTCCGCAACGCAGTACTTCAGCCTGCTGCAGGCCGGCGTTGACGCCGGCGCCTACAGCCTCGACAAGGTCGGCGACTACCTCAACGAGTTCCTCACCTCCCTCTCCGACGGCCGCATGGAGGCTGGAATCGGGGGGTTCTCACAGCAGACCCAGGCACTGTGGGAGAGCTACAAGGCAGGCGGCGCCACCGCCCAGCAGATGCTCAACGCGGTCGTCGGGGAGCTTCGCGACTGCGGCAGCGAGACCGAGTCTCTCACGAAGGCGAGCGACCTTTGGAGCAGCCTGGGCGAGGACAACGCCCTTGGCGTCATCACGGCGCTGGCCGACGTGCAGGACTCCTACGGCGACACGGCGGGGGCGGCTGAGGACGCGGCCCAGGCGATGGAGGAGAGCTCCGAGCAGACGTTTGAAAGCTTCAAGCGGCAGGCAATGTCCGTTGTGGAGCCGCTTGCGGGGGTCGTGCTCGACACGCTTACGACGGTGCTCTCAGCGGTGCAGCCGGCCGTTGAGACGTTCAATGGCCTTGACGAGACTACAAAAAAGACCGCTCTGTCCGTCGTGGCCATGGCTGCATTGTTCCCGAAGGCGTCATCGGCCGTGCAGGCAGGCCGCGAGCAGGTGATCGCGCTCAGGTCTGCCATGGCCGAGGCCCGCCTCGCAGCCGATGGACTGACTGCGTCCGAGAAGGTCGCAGGGGCTTCGGCGAAGACCATGGGCGCACAGGCAAAAGCATCGGCGACCGGCATTGGCACGGCCACAAGGGCGGCCAAGGGCCTCAAAACGGCTCTTTCCGGTATCGGCGCCGGCCTTGCGCTCGGCGTCGCCCTCATGTTCATTGAGTCTATCGGCAACGCGCTTGAGGACGATGCAAAGAAAGCGGAGGAAGCGAAGAAACGCACAGACGACCTCGCCACTGTCGCTGGCGGCGTATCTGAGGCGCTCAACAAGGTCGACTCGTCCAGCCTCGCCGCAGCCGCCGACGCGGCCGACGGGGCCTCGTCTTCAATGGCTGCGGCGTCCACAACTGCGGACGGGCTTTCTGAGCGCATTGCATCCGTATCGCAGGCCGCGCAAGGGGCTTTGGCGACGACTGCAGAGGGCATACGAGCCGCCGCCGACGGAATCGCTGGCCTCGATGCAAAGGCATCGCAGACACAGGGCTTCGTCGACACCATCGAGCGCCTGCGCGACACCGAGGGACTGACGGAAGAGCAGCAGCGCGAACTCTCCGACGCCGTGGAAGGCTTCAACACCGTCACCGGCGCAAGCATATCGGTCGTCGACGCGCACAATGGCGTGCTTGACGCCAATGCGGACAGCATCAATGCGATTTGTGACGCCTATGTGCGCGAAGCGCAGTGCGCCTACTACGCCGATGAGCTTGCGAGCCTCTACGACCAGCAAGCCGAGCAAATTGGCGTCGTAGAGGAGGCAACGAACGCCCTCGCAGACTCGATACTCGCGTACTGGCAGTCTGCGTTCGGCGACGAGGCCGTCGACAGGGTCGCCTCCTCCCTCGGCAAGACGCGCGAGGAACTCGCGCAGACCGCCGCCCAAAGCCAGCTGACGTTTGACTCGCTGACGGGTAGCATCGTTGGATACACGACCGTCGGCGTGCAGTCCATGACGAACGCCAGCGACGGAGCAGCCGCCGCCATGGGAGCCGCGTGGGACGCGGCGGCCGAGGCGCAGACCGCCCTTGACGGCACGAACAGCGCCATATCCGACCTCAACGGCCGCATGGAGGAGGCTGCTGGAACTACTGGCGATGCTGGCCAATCACTCGACGAGCTGACCGGTAACGCCAACGAAGCCGCCGAGGCCGTCACTGCCCTCACGGACGCCTCAGAAGCCTCCGTGCAGGGCCTGCGCGCATCGGCCGACACGGTCGAGGAGGCCGTCGCCTTGCTGGACGGCCTTGCGGACGGGTCGCGTGACGCAGGGGACGCCATCGAGGACGCCTTCAGGGGAGCCATGGGCGACGGCAAGACCGTCACCGAGCTCACCAAGGAGGTGAACTCGGCGCTCAAGGAAGCCGGCGTCATCACCGACGACCTCACCGCGCGCGAGGTGCTCCTTGGCTACGCGACCGGCAAGACGGGCGACGAGATGGTGGCCTACGCCCGCGACATCCAGGCCGCAAAGGACGCGCAGTCCGAGCAGGAGAAGGCCGCCGAGGAGGCCAGGAAGGCCGTCGAGGAGTTTCGCAAGAGCGTCTCCGACCTCGTGGAGGACACGCCCGGACTCGCCAAGGCGCTGGCCCAGGCGGGCATGGACGCCGGGTCCTTCGCCGACATGCTCGCTGGCGCCGGTGTGAGCGTCGAGGACTTCAAGGCCACCTACGAGTCACTCGGCGACGTGGCGAACCCGCTGCAGGCCATCGAGCAGGAGACTGGCGTCTACACCTGGCAGATGGCCCAGAACCTGCAGACGAACATGGACGCGGCGAACCAGTGGGCCGACGGCATGACTGAGCTGTACTCGCGGTGCACCAACGACAACGAACTGGCGTTCGCGCAGTACGTAGAGTCCATGGGGTCTGACAACCTGGAGTTCCTCAACTACCTGCTCTACGACGCGGACGTCTCTTTCTCAGAGCTCGCCGACCTGTACGCACAGGGCGGGCAGACGCAGGCCGATGCCGCGCTGCGCGTACAAAAGGCGGCCATCGACGCGATGATCGCCAACGGCGACGCCTACTACAACGAGGCCGGCGAGGTCGTCGACAAGGCGGGCAACGTCATCGTGGACAGCGCCGGGAACGTGGCCCAGCAGGCGACCGACGCAATGGCCCAGGGCATCGAGGAAGGGTCTTCGACCGCCGCGACCAGCGCCGAGCTCCTCGGCGACGCCACCGTGGACGGGCTGATGGAGCTGCCCTCGGAGATGCAGGCGCGCGGCGAGGCGGCCGGCGGCTACCTCGGTATCGGCTTCGGCTCGGACGCCGCCCGCGCCTACATGGCCCAGGGGGCTGCGTCCCTCGCGAATGCCGCGCGCGACTCGGCCATCGAGCTTGGCAGCGAGATGCAGGCTCGCGGAGAGTACGCCGGCGGCATGTTCGCCCAGGGCATCGCAGACGCCGGTGTATCCGGCGACGCTCTGGCGCAGGCCGTTGCCGAGTCGCTCTCAGCGTTCGCCGACAACATGGCGACCGCCGGCGCCGCAGCGGCCATTGCCTTCGCCGACTCCCTTCTGGAGGGCTACACCGTGGCCTGGCAGAACGGGCAGGCCCTCGCGCAGGCCGCCGAGGGCGGGGCAGGCCCCGGCGCCTCGTCGATGGAGTCGCTCGGCAAGGGCGCTGGCAAGGCGTACGGACAGGCCGTTGCCACGTCGTCCAATCTCTCGATCTGCTCGACAAGCGCCAAGCACCTGCTCGACGCCCTGTACGGTGGCCTCGCAGACGGCATGACAGGAGCCATCGACCGAGGGCAGGCGCACGGCGGTTCGTATGCGGCCGGTATCCTATACGGCTACACGGCGGCGTACACGAACGCGCAGTCGCTCGTCACGGGCGCCCTTGAGGCGATGTCGGGCTACGACTCGCAGGCGCAGGCCGCAGGCGAGAGCTTCGGCGAGGCATGGGCACGCGGCGCGTCCTCTGCGCTCGCCGTGGCCGTGTCGAACATCAGAGCGAACATCTCGACGGCGGTGTCTAACCTGTACACAGTGGGAAGGACGTGATGGAATGGCCGTGACCGGAATCGGCATCAGCGCATCCGAGAAGGACTCCTCGTCCTACGGTTCCCACGCGATACGCCCCGGCACGTCTACCGACGCGCTCTACATCAAGTGGCACACCTTGTACGCAGAAAGCCAGAAGTACGCCAACGTGGCCGTCGCCTGGCGCGCAGTCAAGAGGGGCGACGTGCCGGGCGGCGAGGGCTACGGCGACTGGGAGCGTAGCGAGGTGGACACCTCCCAGGTCGCCTGGTATTGGCGGCGCTTCCCGGTCTCCGAGCTGTGGCACTCCGAGGCAGACCTCGACGGCCCCGGGTACTGGTGGGCCGCGCCGCTCGACTTCACGAGCCAAGACGGCTCCACCGTCACGCACAAGAGCATCGCCGAGAGGCTCTTCGCCGGGGACTACAGCTTCGCTGGGCGTTCGTACGACGCCATAGAGATGCTCGTCAAAGTCCGCATGGAGTACGAGGAGGACGGGCAGACGGTGAGCGCGCCCCTCGCCCAGGCGACGCTCTACGTCGGGTACATCCCCGAGTACCACGCCACCGGTGCCCGCGTCACCAAGGAGGGCCTCGTCGTCGCATACACGTCGCCCGGGTGGGAGCGCTCCTCCGACAGGTGGTGCGCCGACGTCGGGGTCTCCTCCAGCGGCGGCAAGGTCGTCGCGGCCGGCACGTGGGGCGGGCTGCGAAGGCACGGCGAGCTGCTTGTGCCGAGCTCACAGATGCTGCGCGACCCATACGGCGAGGAGCTGTCCGGTACGGTGCGCTTCAACGCGACGTGGAGGCCATCCGGCATGCCCTTCGCCTCGATGTCGCTCGCCGGGATCGTGCCGGCCGACACGCGAACGGCGAACACACCGACGCTGCGCGCCACCGCGATGCCCGACGGAACGGTGCTCGTTGACGTCGGGGACTCCGGCGACAGGGGCGTGCCGCTCGCGAAGGCCACCGTGCGCCTCGTGGGCGGTGCCTACAAGGACCTCGACGAGGCCGAGGTAGACGTGCCGGGGCAGCATGTGTTCAGATTCCCGCCTCTTGGCGTGCAGACCTCATGGGAGGCCGTGGGTGTGTCGGGGTCGGGGGCGGTGTCGAAGCCGGCCCGCGCTACCTGCCGTACCTCCAACGCCCGGCAGGTGACGACCTACGAGTGCCTCGACGGCTCCGCAAAGGTGCGCGCACGCTACGACTTCACCCCCAAATGGACGGGCGAGCAGGAAAGCGAGCTCGTCAAGCTCGCCGGTAGGGCCCGAGAGACGGCAGGGTACGGCGAGGGCGGCTCCTTGCGCCGTGACGCGACGTTCACCGCGTTCACGCGGCCCGTGTGCGGCGTCGAGACGGTCGACGTCTCAGACCTTGACGCTCTCGCCTTCGCGGGCGGCGCGATGCTGCGTGGCCCGGGTGGGACGCGCGTGAAGCTCCACATAGAGTCGGTCGACTACGAGCGGCGCGACGAGGCGGCCTTCATATTGTCGGTCAGCGTGTCGGCAAAGGAGGTCTCATGACGTCGGACTGGGCGGCTTCCGGCCGCCGCGACACCTACGAGCTTTGGGCGGTGGATCCCTTCAGCCTCAAGGACATCTCGCGGGTTGAGTTCGAGCCGGCCCAGAGTTCGCTCACGTTCGCGAAGGACTCGGAGACGGGCGCCTCGGCGACGCTTCGCGTGTGGGCCGAATCGTGGAGCATGGCCAACTGCGACAGGCTCCTCAGGCTCAAGCACGTGGCCTGCGTGGGCGACACCGTGCGCGCCGAGACCGTCGGCACGTACTTCGTGCGCGACCCGCCCGCGACGGAGCGCTTCGGGAGGTGGGCCCAAGACCTCGCATGCTACTCGACCCAGCTCCGCTACACCGAGGACGTGCTTGACGACGACCTCTACGTCGCGGCAGGCTCCAAGGTAATCCCGGTCGTCGCGAAGCTCGCCGAGGAGGTCGGCGGCACGGTGTCGGTCGGCCTGCGAGCCGCCGAGGGCGACACGGGCCTGCGGGCGGCGAAGCTCTTCAGGGTCGGCGAGTCGCGTTCCGAGACCATGCAGACGTTCCTCGCTCTCGTCGGCTGCCGTATGTCGGCCGACGAGGACGGGCGCACCCTCATCGAGCGCGACCTCGCGGCATCGGAGATGGAGCCGTGCTATACGTTCGAGGTCGGCAAAGGGTGCGTGTGCGAGTCGCCCGCCGAGTGGGAGCAGGGCGGCTCGGGTGACTGGAAGAACCGCGTCGTCGCGTATTGGAGCCGCGACACATTGCCCGACCCCGACGACGGCATGGGGTACGCGTGCCGCGTCGTCGTAGACCTGGACAGGGGCCACCGGCACAGCTACGAGAACACGGGGCGGCGCGCGACGCAGCTGCTTGAGCTCACGGAGCCGTGCACGCAGGCGGAGCTCGCGGCCCGCGCGAGGAAGGCGCTGGCAAGCCTTGCGGACCATCCGCGATACGTCGTGCTGAGCCACGTGGGAGTCCCCGGCCTGAGGGTTGGCAGCGCGGTGACGCTGCGCAGGGCGACCGGGACGTGGAAGTGCGAGGTCGACCAGATGGAGGTCGACTCCCTCGGGCCGCTCATGATGACGAGGACCAAGCTGAGAGTGTTGGAGTGATGACATGGGAACGTATTACGACGCAGCCCGCCTCCTCTTCGGCAGGGCCGGCCCCAACGCGGCCCTCAGCGGCCAGCAGGCCGCCGGCGCATCGGTGACATACGGCACGGCGCTCGCCGACTCAGAGGGGTCTGCGGGCGCATATTCCGTCGCCGCGCACCTCGACAGCTCGGCGGCTGACACCTCCGTCACGCTGTCGGTCGACGCGCCCGTGAGCAAGGGAGACCGGCTCAAGGTGGTGACCCAGGGCGGCCGCACCTCCGCGGTCTCCCTTGGGACGATGGCGCGGCAGCAGGTCGCCGACCGAGACGCGGCCGCAAAGGCCAAGGAGACCATCGACAAGCTCAAGGAGCAGGCAGACAAGTTCAAAGAGACCGCCGACACCATCGTCTACGACAGGGACCTCACCGACGCGCTTGAGGAGTTCTCCCGCACGCTCTCTGCGACATACACCTCAGCAGAGCAGCTCAACGAGCGCCTCAAGGAGTACTCGACGATTTCGCAGACCTCAGACGCCATCAAGGCGACGGTGACGAGCGAGTACGTCAAGGGCCTCGTCGAGGGCGAGTACGAGACGCCCGATAGTGTCAACGAGAAGCTCACCAGGTACTCCACCATCAACCAGACGGCTGACGCGATCACGTCCGCCGTGAGCGCTGAGGCCACCAAGGCCGCCGACACCTATTCGACAAAGACAGAGGTGAAGCAGACGGCGGAAGACTTGACGGTAAAGATCGAGGCCAAAGTCGACTCGCAGGGTGCCATCGACGCCCTGTCGACCATCATCAAGGCCACGACGCGGGGCATCGAAGTCGGAAAGGTCGACGAGAACGGTGAGTACACCACGCCGTACGGCGTCATGTCCTCAGACGGCTCCTTCAAGATCATGTCTAAGGACGGGTTGCCCATGTTCAACGCCGCGTCGGACAGGACGTGCAAGCGTGAGCACAGGTGGTCGCCGATGGCACCGTCTGACAGCTCCTTCATCGACGAGCCGACCCTTGCGCTGCTTGGCGTCGAGCTGCTGATGAGCTCGCCTGGCGGGGTGTCTTCGGGCACGGTGAAACTTAACCTCGGCGGATACTCGGCATCCGACTACATGTTTTTCGAGTTCGTGTACACCGACGGCGCGCGCTCGTACTCGCAGCGCCTCTACCAGCCAGCGCTCAACGCATCGACCTCGCTGTCCCGCACGGTGTCCGACGGTGAGTCGCTGTACGTGGCGAGCGTCTCGGTCAAGGTCGGCACCGGCGGCATCACACTGTCGAACAACGTGCAGCTGTACATCTCCCCGACAGGCACAACGACGTCAGAGGGCAAGCTCAGGCTCACGAAGGTGCTCGGCTGGGCCTAGGACGGCAGAAGAAAGAAAGGGGGCACCCATGGCGGTGTCTGTGACGTGCGACCTCGACCTCGACCTGGCGAAGAGCCAGGGCGCGAGGAGCGACCAGGTCGTGCACATAAGGCAGGGGGAGGCCGGCTGCTGCACGCTGCGCGCGTCGGTGCGCTCCGGCCAGCTCCAGGCGGACCTGTCGGGCCTGACGGTGGAGCTCGTCGGCGTGAACTCGCGCCGAGAGCTCGTGGAGCAGGCCATGGCCAGCCAGTCGGCGGGCGTGTGGCAGTGTACGCTGAAGTCGGAGTGGGGCTCGCGCACCGGCCTCTGCATGGCGTACGTGCGGGTCTCCGACGGCGCGGGCGTGGTGGGCACCACCGACGCCTTCACGATTTCCGTCGCGCAAGGCGCGGACATGTCCGAGGGCGAGGCCGCCGAGTACCGCCGCGAGCTCGACGCGCTCATGGACCTGCTCAAGGAGTCGCAGAAGGGCGCCTCGGCGAGCGCCGAGGCGGCAGCCACGGACGCAGGGAAGGCCGCGAAGTCGGCATCCGACGCAGCGGCAAGGCAAGCCAACGCCGCCAAGAGCGCGTCAGAGGCCAAGTCGAGCGAGGGCAAGGCCGCCTCCTCGGCATCGGCGGCGAAGACGGCCCAGGCCGACGCGGAGACCGCGAAGGCGCTTGCCGAGGGCAGCTCCCGCACTGCAGAGACCGCCGCCGACAGTGCCGCGACCAGCGCGGGCGCTGCGGCGAAGAGCGCGGCCCTTGCGGCCCAGGCGGAGACCTCCTCGAAAGAGGCCGCCGGCAGGATTGCCGCGCTTGAGCCCCAGTTGAGGGAGTCGGAGGAGGCCCGCGTCACCGCCGAGGGCGAGAGGGCCGCCGCCGAGAAGGCCCGCGTGGAGGCGGAGGGCGAGAGGGTCTCCGCAGAGAAGGCCCGCGAGACCGCAGAGGGATCGCGCAAGGCCGCCGAGGCCGAACGAGCCTCCGCAGAGCGGGCGAGGGCCGAGGCCGTCGACGGAGAGGTCGCCAAGGCGACCAAGGCAAACGAGGACGCCGCCAAGGCCGTCGCATCCGCGACGGAGGCCGCAGAGGACGCGCACAAGGCGGCCGACGAGGCACGCGGCGCAATCTCCACTGACATGAAGATTTACTTCAAGCGCGTCACCGACGCCCAGGGCAACTCTCGACCTGTGCTGGTCGACATGACGGTTTAGGAGGTCAAGGGATGGATTTCAACTTTCCAACGAACGAGGCGCTTGAGTCTATCGCGACGGCAATCAACGGCCTTGGCGCGGCAACCGTCCCCAAGTACGACGAGAGCACGGGCCGCTACACGAACGCGTCAATCGCCGCATGGCTCGCGCGCATGCGCGACGGAAAAAACTACGGCGTGAGCATCCCCAAGGGCAGCGCCACGTCCTGCACGAAGACGGGCGCGAACACCGGCATCGCGAACCCGGTGCCGGGCGTCATCGGCCGCCCGGCGGTAGACCCGTACGCCGGCAAGGGCGCGTTCCTCTTCTTCGAGGTGAACGGCGGCGTCGACGCAGACGGCACGCCGTACGTGACCGCAATCGACGGCGACGGCCGCTTCTCGCGCAGAGACGACACGTGGATCATGGCGCCGGTGCTGTACACGCTTGAGACTGAGACCGACGATGCCGTCAACCTCACGGTCTCCGACACGCGCCAGCCGGGCATGGGCCGCCAGCCCGCCGCAGTGCTGCCGAACGGCGCACAGCGCCCGTACATGCTCTACGCGAAGTATGCCCTGTCGGTCGACGCCGACGGAAAGCCGCGCAGCGTGAGCGGCGCGCCCGTCAAGACGAGAAGCGTGAGCCACGACAGCGGCATCAGCCTGATGAAGACGGCCACCACGGGCGACTCCCTTAAGGCCGCCGCCGACGACTGGTACGTCAAGGCGATGTTCCTGCTCAAGTACGCCACGAAGAACAGCCAGAGCGTCTTCGCAGGTTGCACTGGCTACGACGTGACAACCGCGCCGACGCTCGCCGAGAGCGACACCACGCGCGTGGTCGTCGAGAAGAGCAAGGCTGACCAGATCGTCGTGGGCTCCGCGATGATGCTCGGCACCCACACGGGGGACAGCTCCGACCGTGGCTACTCCTACAACTGCGACGTTTTCGACGGGGCCAAGGTCGTAAAGAAGGTCGCCGTCGACGACTCGAACGTGGCGCTCTACTTCGACGTGGCGAAGCCCTTTAGCACGGCGACGACCTACCAGCTCGCGACCGCGCCGTGGAACACGGGCGCGTGCGACATGGTCGAGGGGGACGGATCGCCGACGAGCTGCACCGACAGCAAGCAGCCCTTCGTGATTCAGGGCATCGAGCTTGGCTTGGGCATGTACGAAGTGCTCGGCAACGTGCTCATCCAGTACACCGGCGCCGGCACCGTCGTGTGGGTCAATCCGGACACGCAAAACGAGAAGTCTGGCAGCATGCCAGACTCGGCACTCATGGCTGGGGTTTTCCCTGGTCCCGCGACCGAGGGATGGAACTACGGCCTGTACCCGAAGACCGTCCAAGGGCTGATGATGCAGCAGGGCACTGGCGCGTCGACGTCCGTCGGCATCTGCGACGGCAACTACAAGGTCGCGGACACTACCGTCGGCTGGCGAGAGTGGCTTTCCCTCGGCCACTTGGGGAACGGGGGCAACGCCGGCCTTTGGTGCGTCGTCGGCAGCAGCGGCACCGGCAACTCCTGGTGGTACTTCGGCTCGCGCCGCTCTGCCAATGGTCGCTTTAGGGGTGAATCGGCGGCCTAGCCTCCGAGAGGGGACTTGTCCCCTATAAAAACAAGCAGGGATTCGCGGCGCGCGGGCTGTCATGTTCTCTTGGCTTTCCCTCGGCAACTTGAGGAACAGGGGCAACGCCGGCCTTTGGTACGTCAACGGCAACAACGGCACCGGCAACACCAGGTGGAACATCGGCTCGCGCCTATCTGGACACAATCACGAACAACCAGCTCCATATACTTCCGCCGCGACTACCCGCCGTGCTGGCAACGAGCGGGCAAGCCTGGGTCAACTGACTGAAATGGCTCCAAGACCACTGGGACAGTAGCCGCAAGGCGACCCCTCAGAGAGCATCCAGAGAGAAACGGTCTGAAAA
Organism: uncultured Coriobacteriales bacterium; assembly: GCA_902464015.1. Taxonomy (GTDB): domain Bacteria; phylum Actinomycetota; class Coriobacteriia; order Coriobacteriales; family UMGS124; genus UMGS124. The sequence goes on from CABQHM010000016.1 coordinate 27,901, forward strand.
GTTGAAGAGTTATTGCAAGGGGCTCCGCATCGACGGGGCCCTTATTTCTAAAGCGTACGAATCGTGGCTAGACGCACCCGCCGGCAGGAAGAACGCATGGCGCGTGCCCGACGAGCACGGCAGCGCCGCCGCGCTCATGGCTGAGATCGAGGGCGAGATCGCGTCGCGCACACTCACGCTTCGCCCGATTAAGCGCTACACGCACCGCGAGTCGACCAACGGCAAGCTGCGCGTCATCGGCGTCGAGTCTGTCAAGCAGCAGGTGTGCGACTACGTGGCGATTGAGGCCCTGGGCGACCTGCTGCGCGCGAAAGTCGGATTTTGGCAGGTTTCGAGCGTCAAGGGAAAAGGCCAGCTGATGGCGGCGCGCGCCGTGAGCCGCTGGGTCCAGGCCGACGGCTATTTCGTCCACCTCGACGTGCGCAAGTGCTACCCGTCCATCAGGGCCGACGTCGTCATGCGCATCCTTCGCCGCTATGTGCGCAGCCCCGACGTGCTGTACCTGTGCGAGACGCTGCTCGCCACCTACGGCGGTGGGCTGGAGATCGGCAGTTACTTCAGCCTCCGCATGGCCCAGCTCGTGCTCTCGTTCGGCTACCACGCCGTGGAGGGCATGCACAAGGTTCGACGAGGCCATAACGTCCCGTTGGTGGCGTTCCAGATCTGGTACGCCGACGACATCTACCTTTTCAGCCCAGACAAACGCAACCTGCGGAGCGCCGCGCGACAGCTGCAGGCGCTGCTGCTCAAGGACTTCGGCCTCCACGTCAAACCGTGGAAGGTCTGCCGCGTAAGCGACCAGGAGCCCGTCGACGTCGTCGGCTTCACCGTGCGCAGGAACCGCGTGACGTTGCGGTCAACTCTGTTCCTGCGCGCATGCCGCGCGTTTCGAAAGTACAGGCGCGCACAGACGCTCTGCCGAGCGCGGCGCGTCTGCAGCTATTGGGGCTGGTTCAAAAACACCGATTCGCTCGGCCTGATTATGAGTAACGGATTCGACAGGACATTCAAGCAGGCGAAACGGCGCGTCAGCGCCGCAGAAAGGAGCAGGCATGAGCTACCAGACAGTATCGGCGACCCCGCTGGAAGCAGTGCTGATTGAGGCGCACGCGGACGGCATGGGCGCCGACGTGTGGCTGCGCAAGAACATCGAGAGGGACGTTGCGGACAACGGCCCCGACGCCGAAAAGGCAATCGAGTTCTACAGGGCCGACGAAGTGCATTTCGTGCGCGACGTCGTGCCGACCGTCGATGAGGTGACGGCGGCTTTCGACGAGCTCTGGGCCGCGCACGAGGACGACGGCATGACCGACGCCGAGCGCATCGCGGCACTTGCGGCCAGCGACTCCGATAACACGGACGCCCTGGCGGAGCTGGGTGACATGCTGGCCGAGCAGGCTGACGCGCTGGCCGAGCTGGGCGACATGGTGGCCGCGCTGCAAAACTGATTTGGAGGGCGAAAAATGACAAAGAACAAGCTTACACAGGAAGACATCGATGCCATTGAGGCACAGTGCGAGGAACAAGTCTGGGAACCTTTCCCCGGCATCACCATTGTTGCGTGGAACCTCCCGAACGGCTTCACCATCAGCGACCAGAGCGGCTGCGTGGACCCGGCCGCCTACAGCAGGGAGATAGGGGTCGGCATCTGCCGGGAGCACCTGCGCGACAAGCTGTGGGTGCTGTACGGCTTTCTCCTCAAGAACCAGTTTGGCAAGGGAGGCGAATAGACGTGGCAAAGATCTATTACAGGCAGGTCAAGGCGGGCAAGCGCACGCTCGACGAGGTGCCCGAGTATTGGCGCGAAAAGGTGCGCGAGATGCTTGAGGCGGACAAGGCAGAGAAGGCGGAGTAGGAGGTCATATGCCCGGAGACGAGACGTACGTCCGCCTCATTGACGCCCTCGGCGGCCAGGGCCCCCTGTGGCTTTTCGTCGCGGGCGTGCTCGTCATCGCGGCCTTCGTGGCCGTCAAGGCTCTGCCCGTGATCAGGGACGTGCAAAAGGGCCGCCTCGGCATCGAGGAGAAGCGCGAGGCCCGCAAGGCAGACGAGGCGCGCCTGCGCGACAAGCGCGACCGGGAGCACGCCGAGACGTCGGCCAGGATGGTCGACGCGATGAACCGCCAGGCCGCCGGCGACCAGGCCATGGCGGCAGCTCTCACGGCCATCTCGACGAGGCTCGAAGCCTCGCAGGCAGGCAGCCGCAGGATGGGCGAGCAGGTCGACGAGATCGCCCACCAGGTGGACGACATCCACGCCGCCACGGTGCGGCACAAGCCGTAGCCAAAGCGCGGCCACCATACGATCGGAGGATTTGCATGAGCTACTTTCTGCCGGATTGCGCTTATCAGGCGCTCAAGTGGGTGGGCCTCATCGCTCTGCCCGCTGTGGCGACCTTCTACGGCGTCTGCGCACCGCTGTGGGGCTGGCCCGTACCCGAGGCCGTTGTAACTACAATCAACGCGGGCGGCGTGCTCCTGGGCGCGCTCGTGGGCTACAGCGCCGCCACGGCCAAGCCCGACGAGGGGGCGGCCGATGATATGGAATAGCGGCCACGACGAGAACGGGCGATACTCCTGGGGCGAGCCCGGTGACCAGACGGGCGCCGAGTGCAGCGTGCACCCGTGGTTCTCAAGCCCTTGGGACTGCGTCCTGCGCTGGCCTGACCAGTCGCTCGCGGCTGAGGCCGCCGAGCTCGGCAGGCATGCGGCGGACAACGACAACATTGGCTACTGCCAAGCCCATCGCAACACTTTTTACGAGCGTCTGGCCAAGACAGGCACCTGGGACCCCGCCGACATCGCGGAGCCCTGTGAGGGGGACTGCTGTCGCGACTGCACCACGGTCTGGCAGGCCGTCGGCGAGCGCCACGGCATCGAGGCTCTCAAACGGCTTGACCCCGACCCCTACGGCGACACGACGTACACCGCCAATGCTCGCGAGCGCTATGAGGCAGCTGGTTTCCAGGTGCTCACAGGAGATTTTTTCACGGGCAGCGACGCGCACCTCTTGCCCGGTGACTGCCTGCTCAACGAACACGTGCACATGGCCATGCAGCTCGACGTCGGCCGAGACGTGGACGAGGGCGTGTGGTGTCCGGGCGGCACAGGCCCTGCCCCGGAAGAGGAAGACAACATCAAGGAGGCAACTATGAACCTTGCGAGCATCATCGAGGCCCCGGAGGGCCGCTACCTTTGGGACGGCCACGGCCTGCACGAGATCGAGACGGACGGCGAGCTTGAGAGCGTGCGCGGCGTCTACGAGAAGGACGGCTCCACCATGCCGACGTACACCTTCACCAAGGAGGGCAGCGTCGGCCGCATCAGGGACGTGCTGGCCCGCTAGGCCACGCTACATGCGACAAAAAATCCCCCGACGGGCTTCGGCTCGTCGGGGGATTTTTGTGTTGAAATAGGCGCACGGGCTTGTTCTACGCGCTAAGTTTTTTTCTGCCAGGGCTTTCACACGTGGTTATCACAATGATTAATTTCGGCATGACTTCTATTTGAACTTTTGTACCTAAAAGTTCAATTTTTGTTGTTCGCAATGATTTGCATTGAGGCCGCCACTTGTTATTGACAAGCCCGGAGGCATTCGCCTTCGGGCTTTTTTCGTTTCCGGGCACCCATGCGAAACCATGGGGGAGAGTGCCGGCCACGCAACCCTCGCCAAACAAGGAACCCCGCCTTCCGGCCCTTGCACGGGGTCGAAAGACGGGGTTCCTTTGGTAGGGTGGCGGTGGGCGGCCGCCAGATGGATCAACCTAGTAGTTCACAACCTGCTGCACGAAGTAGCTGCGGGGATGTGCGCACACGGGGCAGACCTCGGGGGCCTCCTTGCCGATGTGTAGGTGTCCGCAGTTTTGGCACTTCCACACCACGACGTCGTCGCGCTTGAAGACCTCGCCGGACTCCAGGCGTGCCATGAGGGCGCGGTAGCGCTTCTCGTGAGCAACCTCGACGTCGGCCACACCGCGCATCTTCTCGGCGATCTCGTGGAAGCCCTCGGCGTCTGCCGTGGCGGCAAACTCCTTGTACATGTGGGTCCACTCTTCGTTCTCGCCGGCAGCGGCGGCTGCGAGGTTCTCGGCGGTGGAACGAATCTCGCCGCCCTCGAGGTACTTGAACCACAGCTTGGCATGCTCGCGCTCGTTGCCAGCAGTCTCGGTGAAGATCTCGGAGATGCCGACGTAGCCTTCCTTCTTGGCCTTCGAGGCGAAATAGGTGTACTTGTTGGTGGCCATCGACTCGCCGGCAAAGGCGGTCTCAAGGTTCTTCTTGGTCTGAGAGCTCTCGAAATCCATGGTAGTCCCTCTCTCTTGTGTCTGAGCGGCGCGGTCGCAGCTCTAGGGGGCTTATACCACGCTTTGCGCGCGATGAAGCGAGATTCTCAAACCATTGACACGGCATTTTGCCACAGCTTATCGCGCGTTCCACAGCCCTTGCTCGTCACAGGTGCAGAAACCCTCTTTTGCCAGGTCGGACAGGATGTCCTGAACGAGGGCGACCTCGGGGGCGGGCCTGCCGGCGCCTAGCTCCTCGCTGGCAAGTCGGGCGTAGACCTCCTGCTCGGGAAGCGGCTCGCCCTGGGCGTGGGCACCCAGCAAGATTCGCACGATGCCCGCGCGCTTTTGCCTGCGCGATCCTGCAAAGGGCGACTGGCGCGTGTAGGCACGGGCGCGGCGCGTGGGGTTGGGAAGCGTCTTCTTGAGATGGGCGCCGATGTCGAGCAGGCCGTAATACCAGCCGCGCACGTCCTGGCCGCTGGGAGGGCAGGTGAGCTCCACCAGGGGTACGAGCTCCTTGTCGGCCACCTTGTCCGTTCCGGGGAAAAACTCGTGGATGAGGACGGCGCGCACGTTGGTTTCCAGGTAGACGCCGTGCTCATCGAAGGCGAAGGCGCGGATGCCGGCCGCTGTGGAGGGGCCGATGCCAGGAAGCGCCGTAAGTTCCTTCACGCCGTGGGGCCAGGTGCCGTCGAACTGCTCGACCACGGCCTGAGCGCAGCGGTGAAGCGCGAGCGCCCGCCTGTTGTACCCCATGCCCTGCCAGGCTTGCAACACCTCTGCCTGAGGGGCCCAGGCAAGCGCCTGCACGGTGGGAAAGCGCTCGAGCCAGTCGGCCCAGCGGCCCCGTACGCGCACGACCTGCGTCTGCTGGAGCATGACCTCGCTGATCCACACGAGGTAGGGGTCGTCGACGCCCCTCCAGGGAAGCTCGCGCCACAGAGGGGCGGCCAGCGCGCGCATGCGCGCCTGGAACGCCTCGACACCCTCGGCGAGCAGGGCTTCCATGCCACAGGGACGGCCGAGGCTGTCGGCGGGGTTTTCGGTTGCTTGCATATCGCTTGCGGGCGTCAGTCCCACTGGCGCTACTTCCACTCCAGAATCTCCCAGCCCATCCTCTTGGCATGGCAACGCAGCATGACGTCGGGGTTCACGGCGTGGGCGGTCTGGGCCATCTGGAGCATGGGGGCGTCGGTGTGATGGTCGCCGTAGGCGTGCACGAGCTCCCAGCCGTCCTTGCCGAACGTGGCGTCGGCCCAGGTGCGGATGCGGCGGACCTTCTCCTCGCCTGCCGGGGTCTCGCCGGCAACGGCGCCGGTGTAGCGGCCGGACTCGTCGCGCTCCATGACGGTGCCCATGCAGGTCTCGCAGCCCAGGTACTCGCGTGCCACGAGGGCGACCTCCTCGAAGGTGGCGCTCACAAGCGCCACGTGGTCGCCTGCCGCGACGTGCTCCTTGACCTTGGCGATGCCGTCGGCGCGGTAGCGCGGGACCATGATGTCGTCGTGGAACATCTCCATCATGCGATGGATGCCTTCGGCGGTGTATTGCGACAGGTCGGTGAAGATGCGCTCACGGGGTTCGTTCTGGCGATAGGGGAGGTGGAGCTTGTAGCGGATGCCCCACCAACTGCACAGGGCGATGGTGCGAATGCGCACAAGGCGACGCGTCATGAGGTATTTGAGGATGAGCGTGCCAGATTGGCCCTGCAAAAGAGTGCCGTCGATGTCGAAGGCGACAACGCGCGCTTTTGTCATGACGCTCCTTTTCGCAGCTAGAGGCCGAAATCAGACAAGTAAACAAGCCAAACGCCCTATAGGATACCCTAAATGCAGCCGCTTGCGTGCTTGAATCTGCCGCCCTCGCCAAACAGCGCAAACCAGACGGCGGCCGCACGTACCTGAAACGTGGGGGTTGGACGCGAGGAGTAAAACCCCCTTACACCACGTGCTTTCATGCTTTAGTATTGCCTGCGTACACCACTCGTTTTATTGGAGGCGCGACCCTTGCTCGCTGAACGATTCCTCTCCACCGTTGTGGGCACCATGGCCAAGTCTCAGCTTGTTCTCAAGCCTACGCCCGAGACGCATTTCCCGGCCCCCGAACCCGGCCGTAAATACATGCTCTACCTGCATGTTCCTTTCTGTCAGGTGCTGTGCCCCTACTGCAGCTTCAACCGCTACCACTTCCGCGAGGAGGTGGCCAGGCCCTACTTTGCCAACATGCGCAAAGAGATGATGATGCTCAAGGACCTGGGCTACGACTTCGAGAGCCTCTACTTCGGCGGCGGCACGCCCACCATCCTGCTCGACGAGCTGTGTGCCACCATCGACCAGGCGCGCGAGAACTTCTCCGTCACCGAGGTGGCCGTGGAGACCAACCCCAACCACCTGGTGGACCCGTGGCTCTCGCAGATGGAGGGACGCGTGCAGCGACTCTCCGTGGGCGTGCAGAGCTTCGACGACGGCCTGCTCAAGCAGATGGACCGCTACAAGAAGTACGGCTCGGGCGAGGAGATCTTCGAGCGCATCCAGGCCGCCAAGAGCCACTTCGACCTCATCAACGTCGACATGATCTTCAACTTCCCCTCGCAGACCGAGGAGATCCTGCGCAGCGACCTCGAGAAGATCCGCGCCTGCGGGGCCCAGCAGACCACGTTCTCGCCGCTCTACGTGTCGCACGGCACGCAGCAGAAGATGGCCCAGACCCTGGGCAAGCTCGACTACCCGCGCGAGTACGAGTTCTACAAGATCATCGACGAGACGCTGGCCGGCGGTGAGAACCCCGACTTCCACCGCTCGACCCTGTGGACCTTTACGCGCAAGGACGCCAACACCGACGCTTCCGCGCCGCAGATCGAGGAGTACCAGACCAACTACGACGACTACCCCGCCATCGGCTCGGGCTCCATCACGCACCTGGCGGGCGCCCTGTATGTGAACCACTTCAGCATTGCCGACTACAACGCTGCGATCGAGTCGGGCAAGATGTCCATCATGGGCAAGGCGGCCATGTCCAAGCGCAGCCTCATGCGCTACAGCTTCCTGGTGAACCTGTACAAGCTGCGCCTGGACAAGCGCGCGTTCAAGCGCGAGTTCGGCTGCTCGGTCGAGGCGGGCCTGCCTGCCGAGATGGCCTTCATGGCGCTCAACGGCGCCTTTGCCACCAACAACGCCGACGAGCTCACGCTCACGCCGCGCGGCCGCTACCTGGTCGTCGTGATGTACCGCAAGTTCCTCTCGGGCATGAACAACCTGCGCGAGCAGGCGCGTGCGTGCCTGAGCGGCGCCGAGCGCCAGATTCTGTTCGAAGACAGCGAGGACGTGCTGTAAGGCGCGCAGGACCAGGAGGTTTGACGCATGCATTCAGAGGACGTGGCGGCGCTTCCGCCCGAACAGCGCGCTTTGCTCGACGCGCTCGTGTCGCTTGACAATGCTGACGGCGCCTATGCGTTGCTGCAGGACCTGTGCACGCCGCGCGAGATCGAGGACCTTTCGCGCAGGCTTCAGGTGGCGCGCATGCTCGACGCCGGCGCGAGCTACGAGCGCATCCAGGCAAAGACCGGCGTGTCGTCCACCACGGTGGCGCGCGTTGCCAAGTGCCTGAGCTATGGGCCCGGCGGTTATCGGCAGACGCTCGACAAGCTGCCTGTGTACGTGGACGAGCCCGCGGGGCCCGCACTGTAGGAAACCACGCCGCCCGAGGCGGCGGACGAGCTGAGAAAGGGGCATCCCCATGCCTGGAATTACGGAGCGGTTGGGTTCGGACGTGCTCGTGGTGCAGGGTGCCGTGGGCACCTACCTGGCCCAGAAGGGCTTCGAGGGCAACGTGTGCAGCCTCAACCTCGAGGAGCCCGACGCCATCGAGCAGATGCACCAGCTCTACCGCATCGCGGGCGCCGACTGTGCCGTGACCAACACGTTTTGCGCCACGAGCTCGTGCTTGGCGTCGGAGGGCCTGGCCGGCCAAGTCGGTGCCATCAACATGGAGGGCGTGCGCCTGGCTCGCGAGGCGGGCTTCCCCCATGTGCTGGCCGCCATGGGCCCGTGCGGCGTGCAGGTCGAGCCGGGCAGCGGCCTGGCTGCGCTTGAGGCGCGTGCGTCCTTCGACGAGGCTGCTGCGGCGGCGCAGGCGCAGGGTCCCGCCGTGGGGTACGCGAGCGCCCGCGAGCAGTACCTGGAGCAGGCGGCTGCCTTGTCGGCCGCGGCGCCTGATGCGATCCTGCTCGAGACCTTCACCTCGCTCGACGACGCCCTGGCGGCGCTCGACGCGGCGCAGACCGCCTGCGACTTGCCTGTTTTCGTGTGCATGAGCTTCGTGGGGCCCGATGCGCCCGACGCTGCCGAGTGCGCGCGCATCCTTGAGCGCGCCGGCGCCGCCGCGGTGGGCTGCAACTGCATGGCCCCCGAGGAGACGCTTGCCTGTGTGCGTGCGATGAGGGCCGTCTGTGCGCTGCCGCTCATCGCGCTGCCTTCCGCAGGTGTGCCGCGCGAGCTGCCACGCCGCGGTCTTGTCTGGCCGGTGAGCCCCGACGACTTCGCGGTTGCGGCGGCCCGGCTTGTGGCGGCGGGCGCGAGCCTTGTGGGTTCGTGCTGCGGTTCCACCCCTGCCTGTACAGGTGCGATGTACGCCGCCGTGGGTGGGGTGGCGCTTCCTGAGGCGCAGGAGTAGAAGCCTGGCTGTCATGCCGCCTGGGGCGGGGTGACAGCTTTTTTGCTGCGCCTTGTGCCGGGGCTCCGAAGCGCCTTGGTTTCCCGGGTTCTGGCATCCCTACATCTTCGCATTGAAATGGCTGATTGTAAGATTGATTGTATTACCTGCACGTTTGATTGACTGTTCGAGGAGTGTTACCCGTGACTGATGAGCAAAAGCCTGCAGTTGTAAGCGTCGCCGGCACAACGGCCGACCCCAACCCGCTTGGGTCGGCACCCATCCCGCGCCTGCTGCTCAAATTCGCCCCGCCCGCCATCCTCTCGATGATGGTGAGCGCCGTTTACAACCTCATCGACACCTTCTTCGTGGGCCACGGTGTGGGCGACGCCGGCATCGCGGCCACCACGGTCGCCTTCCCGCTCATGATGCTCACGGGTGCCTTCGCCGCGTGGTTCGGCGTGGGCGGCAACGCCATCGCAGCCCTTCGCCTGGGCGAGCGCAAGGTCGAGGAAGCCAACCGCGCCATGTCGGTCACGCTGCTCATGCTCATCGTGGTGCCCCTCGCGCTCACGATTGTCGCTGAGCTGTTTCTCACGCCCACGCTCGACTTCTTGGGCGCCACCGACACCAACCGCGAGTACTCCCACCAGTTCTGCTCCATCATCCTGGCGGGCTTCACCATCCAGGCCATCGGCCTGGGAATCTCGAACTTCATCCGCACCGACGGCGCGCCCAACACCGCGCTTGCCGTGACGTTTGCCGGTGCGGTTGTCTCGGCGTTTGCAAACTACCTGCTCGTCATGGTGATGGGCATGGGTATGGTGGGCTCGGCCGTCGCCACCGTCATCGGCCAGACCGTGACCACCGTGCTCGTGCTGGCGTACTTCCTGCGCGGCAAGTCCAAGCTCAGCTTCCGCCGCAAGTTCATCCGCTTCGACGGCCCGATGATCCGCAGCATCACGGCCATCGGCCTGTCGTCGTTCTGCGTGCAGGTTGCCTCGGCGCTCACGTCCTCGATGCTCAACCTGCAGATCACCAACCTCGGCGCCACCGACGTCATCGGCGCCGACGGCGGCCTCACGGCCATCGGCACGGTGAACAAGGTCATCTCGCTGCTCTTCTTCGTTGTCCTGGGCTTTTCCATCGCCGCTCAGCCCATCCTGGGCTACAACTACGGCGCCCAGAACTACCGCCGCGTGCGCAAGGCGCTGTGGTGGACGGTCGGCGCCGCCATTGTGACGAACCTCATCCTGTGGATGACGTGCCGCGCCTTGTCCGACCAGATTATGCTCTTCTTCAACGTGGGTCATGACCTGCTCGACTTTGCTGCCCAGAGCCTGCTGTTCATGACGCTCATGTTCCCGGTCGTGCCGTTCCAGGTGGTGTGCTCCAACTACTTCCAGGCCACGGGCCAGCCGATCAAGGCCACGATCCTCACGCTCACGCGCCAGCTCATCTTTTATCTGCCTGCGCTTTTCATCGTGCCTGCCGTGCTGCCCAATTTCCTGAACCTCACGCCCCTGGCGGCGCTGCCCTTGGCCCCGGCCTTTGCCGACGCGCTCGCCATCATTGTCACGGGCGTCTTTGTGGCGCGCGAGATGGGGCGCCTTGCGCGCCTGCAGGCCGAGCACGACAAGCGGGTTGCCGCCCACGAGCAGACGTGGGCGCAGGTAGGCGAGCGTGCTGCTGTGGCGGTCTCTCAGAGCAAGGAGGCGTAGGGCATGGATGAGAAGAACCTGGTGGAGACGGCAAACGTGCCGTGCGCCGGGGGTGTCGCAGGGGCGGCGAAGCCCGGCGCGGCTTCCCCAGCTTCCCCAGCTGCCTCGGCCCCCAAGCCCAAGCCGGCCTCGCCCTTTGTCCGGGCCGAGAACGAAGACGACGACGGCTACGATCCCTACTCCGACCGTCCTGCGCGCAAAGAGCCCCTCTTCGAGCGCGACCCCTGGGCGTAAGGCGACTGGCTGTGCGACACGGTTTACTCCGTGCGTTATGGCTGGAGTGAGGCTGTTCGGCGGGGGCGCTTGCGCCGTGCGTGGTAGAGTTTTGTGTACGTGGTATCTGCGGCTGCCGTCTTGGTGAGTCTCTTCTCAAGGCGACGCGACCGCTCTTTGATTGTCATGCTTGCTTGTATATGGAGGACATCTCAATGAAAGCAATCATTCCTGCCGCTGGCCTGGGCACGCGCTTCCTTCCTGCGACGCATCTCGTTCCCAAGGAGATGCTGCCGGTGCTCGACCGCCCGGTCATCCAGCATGTGGCTGAGGAGGCCCTCGCCGCGCCTGAGTGCGACGGCTGCGTCATCGTGACCTCCGTGACCAAGCCCCTCATCGAGGGCAACTTCACGCCCGACCCCGCCTACTCCGAGATGCTGCGCGGCCGCGGCAAGGACAAGTACGCCGATGCCGTCGACCATGCCGGCTCGCTGCCTGTTTCCTATGTCTACCAGGAGGAACCGCTCGGCCTGGGTCACGCCGTGCTGTGCGCTGCCCCCCAGACGGGCGACGACGCCTTCTACGTGCTGCTCGGCGACGTCGTGGTGCCCGAGCACACCATCCTGCCCAAGCTCGCCGAGGTGAGCCGCGCCCACAACGGTGCGAGCGTCATCGCCGTCGTGGCCGTGCCCGACTCCGAGGTCTCGCGTTTCGGCATCGTGGGCGGCCAGTTTGTGGGTACGCTCGCCGGCGCCGAGGGCGCCGCGGCCAGCGAGCCCGGCGCCGTGTGGAAGATCGACCAGATGGTTGAGAAGCCGGCCCTTGAGGACGCCCCCTCCAACCTGGCCATCTTCGGCCGCTACCTGCTCTCCGCCAAGGTCATGGAGCTGCTTGCCACCCAGGAGCCCGGCAAGGGCAACGAGATCCAGCTCACCGACGCCCTTGTGCGCGCCCTGGCCGAGGAGGAGATGTACGCTGTGGTCATCGACCCCGCCGAGGGTTACGACACGGGCACCATCCCCAACCTCATTGCCGCCAACGTGCGCATGGCCCTGGCCGACGAGCGTTACGCCGCCAGCCTGCGCGAGGTTCTCGGCGACGTGCTCGCCTAAGGCCGTATATCTCCCCGCACTGAAGGGCGCGTCCAATTGTGGGCGCGCCCTTTTGTTTCCAGGTTGCAACCGTTACGGCCCTCCTGGCGTGGTTTTGCTACCATGACCTCGCAAAACTTTATGAGACAAAGGAGCTTCCCCATGGACGACACCCAGCTCATTTCTGATATCGAGGCATACGTCGAGCGCATGTGGCCCGCCGTGGTCGAGGACCTGGCGGCGCTTGTGGCCATTCCCAGCGTGGCCGAGTCCGACAAGGCCGAGGAGGGTGCCCCCTACGGCCCCGAGGCCAAGCGCGCCCTCACCTGTGCGCTCGACATGGCGAAGCGTCTGGGCCTGGAGCCTCACGACATGGACGGCTACATCGGCTATGCCGACCTTCCCGGCAAGAGCGCCACGCAGATTGCCACCATCGCGCACGTCGACGTGGTGCCGGCCGGCGTGGGCTGGACCCAGGACCCCTTCACCATGACCGAGCGCGAGGGCTATCTCCTTGGACGCGGCGTGATCGATGACAAGGGTCCGGCCGTCCTCACTGCCTACATGGCCCGCTACTTTATCGAGCGCGGCGAGACGCTGCCCTATAGCCTGCGCCTCATCTTTGGCAGCGACGAGGAAGTCGGCATGACCGACGTCGACCACTACCTGTCGGTGCACGAAAGCCCGGCTTTCCTCTTTACGCCTGACGCGAGCTTCCCTGCCGGCGTGGGCGAGAAAGGCCACTGCGGCGGCACGTTTGCCTCTCCCGCGCTTGAGGGTGGCCTGCTCGTCGCGCTCGAGGGCGGCACGGTGACCAACGCCATCCCTGGCCTGGCACAGGCTTGGGTCTTGGCGGATGCTGCCACGTTGCCCCAGGTAAAGGGCATCGAGGTTGCTGTCTGCACGGCAGCTGACCTGCCTGAGGGCGCGCAGGCACCCGCGGCCGGCGCTGCGCTTGCCTGCATCACCGCGCACGGCAAGGGTGGACACGCCTCGCTTCCCGAGGGCACGCGCAATGCCATCGGCATGCTGGTGAACTATCTCCTGCGCGCCGACCTTGTCGAGGGCGCCGAGCGCGACTGCCTCGAGCTGCTCTCCCAGCTGCATGCCTCCACGGATGGCTCGAGTGTGGGCATCGACGCAACCGACGACCTTTTCGATCCGCTTACCTGCATTGGCGGCACCATCCACAAGAAGGCGGGCCGCATCGAGCAGACCATCGACATCCGCTACCCCAAGTCCACCACCACCGCTCACATGGTGCCCATCCTCGAGGAGCTTGCGGCCAAGCATGGTTGCGTGTTCACGCTGACGTCCGACGCGGTGCCTTTCTATGTGGCCCCCGACCATCCTGCCATCCAGGCGCTCATCGGCGCGTACAACGAGTTCACGGGCAAGCAGGCCGAGCCCGTCACCATGGGCGGCGGCACGTACGCGCGCAAGTTCGCCTGCGCGGCGAGCTTCGGCCCCGAGGAGCCCGGCGAGGAGTTCCCGAGCTTCGTGGGTTCCATGCACGGTCCCGACGAGGGTGTTTCCGTCGAGCTGCTCCAGCGCTCGCTCAAGATTTACATCTACGCCCTCGCCAAGCTTATGGAGCTGGAGTTCTAGCTGGCGTATGAGTTGCTTGGGGTGCAGAATCCGCGTGCGGCCGTACCGCGCGGGGCATTCTGCACCCCAAAGGTTCGGGTTCGGTTTAAAAAAGAGGGTATGTTTGCGTTTTAATTTGACCGGCTAGAGTTGCCTGGAAATCGGCAAGCCATCTAGCTGGTAGAACGTTGAGCGCCTTGCTTTGGATACTGGGTTGGTTCGATTTAAAACGCAAACATGCGTCGTTTTTTGCGCGACGAGGCGTGGCGCAGGTGCAGAAGGGGCCGTTGCGATGCTGCATGTGGACAACGAGAATGTGCGGGCACACCTCTTCGAGGGCAATTTCGGGCTGGAGCGCGAGAACCTGCGCGTGACACCCGAAGGGTTCCTCGCCCAGACGCCCAACCCTTTCGGCGGCCACGGCCATATCGTGCGAGACTTCTCCGAGATACAGTGCGAGATCAACACGGGTATCTCGGGCAGTCCCGAGGCATGCGTGGCCGAGCTTGCTGGCTACGACGCGGTTGAGCAGCGCACGCTTGCTGCCATGGAGCCCTCCGAGCTGCTCTGGCCGTTCTCGAACCCACCGTACATTACAAGCGAAAACGACATCCCCATCGCGCAGTTCTGCGACGAGCAGGCTGAAAAAACGCGCTATCGCCAGTATCTTTCTGACCGCTACGGGCGCTACAAGATGGCGTTCAGCGGTATCCACTTCAACTTCTCGTTTGCCGATGTGCTGCTCGAGGCGAACTGTGCGGTGGACGGCGGGGCCGACTTCGCCACATATAAGGACGCTTTCTACCTCGACCTAGCGCAGAAGGCCGTGGCCTTTGGCTGGATTGTGACCGCCGTGACGGCCGCGAGCCCGCTGCTCGATTCGTCCTATGCCGAGAAGGCGCTCTTCGGCGACGATCTCTACCTGGGCATGGGGAGCGTGCGCTGCAGCGAGCTGGGATATTGGAACGAGTTCACGCCCATCTTGGACTACTCGAGCATCTCTGCCTACGCCGCGCGCATCCAGGCATACGTTGACCAGGGGCTCATTCGTCAGCCTAGCGAGCTCTACTATCCCGTGCGCGTGAAGCCGCGCGGCGCCTATGGCCTCGACACGCTGCGCCCAGGCAACACGAGCCACATCGAGCTGCGCATGTTCGATCTCAATCCCTTGTACCCGGCAGGGGTCAACGAGGCCGACGTGTACTTTGCCCAGCTCTTCCTCGTGTGGCTTGCAAGCTTGCCGGCAATGCGCCTCACAGGTGCTCAGCAGATCCAGGCGGCGGCGAACTTCAAGCGTGCGGCCCACTACGACCTGCGCACCGTGAAGATCGACGTGCCGGGCTGGGGTGTGGACTCTGTCTCGCACTCGGCCATGCGCCTGCTTGCCGAGATGGAGGCGTTTCTGCGTCGCGTGGATGCTCCTCAGAAGGCCTTCGACTGCCTGGCTTACCAGCGCCGCAAGTTCACCGACCCCGACGAGGCGCGCTACACCCACATCGTGCGCGAGCGCTTCTCGGGCGGCTTTGTGCAAAAAGGCCTCGACCTGGCGAGGAAATACCAGGTCGAGGCCTTGGAAGGGTCTATGGTGCAGTAGGGGCGCGAGCCTTACAGTGCTGCTTTGACGGCCTTGAGAAGCTCGCCGTAGTCCTCGAAGGCGGGAACCTCGGGGTGGTCGGCCTGAATCTCGGGCGTGGAGCGGAACAGGAACCCTGCCTTGCTGGCCTCGATCATGCCCAGGTCGTTGTAGGAGTCGCCGAAAGCGATGGTGTCGTAGCCGCAGGAATGCAGGGCCTGCACCGTGGTGAGCTTGGAAGGCGTGCAGCGCATTTTGTAGCTGGTGATGCGGCCGTCGGGGGCAACTTCGAGCGTGTTGCACATGATGGTAGGCCAGCCGAGCTTGCGCATGAGGGGCTGGGCGAACTGCTCGAAGGTGTCGGACAGGATGATGACCTGCGTCGTCGCGCGCAGCTCGTCGAGGAACTCGCGGGCACCCTCAAGGGGCTCGATGGTCTCGATGACCTGCTGAATCTCCTTGATGCCCATGTTGTGCTCGGCGAGCACGCCCAGGCGCCACTTCATGAGCTTGTCGTAGTCGGGCTCGTCGCGCGTGGTGCGCGTCAGCTCGGGGATGTTGGCCGCACGGGCAAACTCAATCCAAATCTCAGGAACGAGCACGCCTTCCAGGTCAGTGCAAACGATGTTCATGCCAAGAATCCTTCCACCTCAGGGGAATATGAAAAGGGGCGCACCGCCAGGCACGCCCCTTGCAGCGCATCAGGTTCCGCATCGCACCACTAAAGCGGGTTCTGATGCGCAAGGCGCGCAGGGCCGACGTGTACCGGAGTACTCTAGGTCCTGCGGAACGCAGCGCATCAGGTTCCGCACCACACCTCGCTATTTCACGACGCGGACGCGATACATGCCGGGAATGGCCTTCAGCGCTTCTACCGTCGCCTCGGTGGCGGGTTCGCCCAGGTCGAAGAGGGTGTAGGCGTTGTCGCCGAGCGACTCGTTGGCCATACGCGTGATGTTGACGCCCTGGGCGGCAAGCGCAGCCGTGAGCTGGCCGATCATGTTGGGGATGTTGGCGTGCAGGGCCGCAATGCGGCCGGCGTCGCGGCACGCGCCCATGTGGACGGCCGGGTAGTTTACCGAGTTGGTGATGTTGCCGTTCTCCAGGTAGTCCTTGAGCTGGGCGACTGCCATGGTGGCACAGTTCTCCTCGGCCTCGGCGGTGCCGGCGCCGGCGTGGGGCGTCACGACGGTGTTGGGCATGCGCAGTACCTTGGGCGTGCAGAAGTCGGTGAAGAACTGCTTGATCTTGCCCGAGCGAAGCGCGGCGTCCACAGCGTCCTCGTCGATGAGCGTCTCGCGGGAGTAGTTGAAGAGCTTCACGCCGTCGGGCATGGCGTCGATCTGCTGCTTGCCGATGAGGCCCCAGGTGTCGGGCTCGCTGGGCACGTGCACGGTGACGTACTCGCTCCTGGCGCACAGGTCGTTGAGGTCGTCGAGGCGCACAACCTCGCGGGAGAGCTGCCAGGCGTCCTTCACGGCGATGTAGGGGTCGTAGCCGTACACCTTCATGCCCAGGTCAACCAGGGCGTTTGCGACCTTGGAGCCCACGTTGCCCAGGCCGATGACGCCCACGGTGCGGCCTTTGATCTCCTGGCCCACGAAGGCCTTCTTGGCGGCCTCGGCGTGCACGTAGGCATCCGGGTCCTCCTCGTGGTCGCGGCACCACTTGATGCCGCCGAGCACGTCGCGGCTTGCCATCATGAAGAGGCAGACCATGAGCTCCTTCACGGCGTTGGAGTTGGCGCCGGGGGTGTTGAAGACGACGACGCCCTGGCGAGCGAAGCGCTCGATCGGGATGTTGTTGAAGCCGGCGCCGGCGCGCGCGATGGCCGCGATGCCCTGGGGCAGCGTCATCTCGTGCATGGAGGAGCTGCGGATGATGATGCCCTCGGCTTGCGTGATGTCGTCGACGATCTCGTAGCCTTCGCCCAGGTCGGTGAGGCCCTTCTTCGTGATGTTGTCGATGGTCTTGACCTTACGCATATAGATCATCCCTTCGTGTGGGGCGGGCTAGGGTGCCTGCCGTTCGCTGTATGTGCGGGGCGCCCTCGGACGTGCCGGGCCGCCCATTGTTTTCAGTGCGATACGCGCGATGGGCGCATGAACTTAGGCGTTGGCGCCCTCGTAGTCGCGCATGAACTTGGCAAGCGCTTCCACGTTCTCCTGGGGCACGGCGTTGTAGATGCTCGCGCGCATGCCGCCCACGCTGCGGTGGCCCTTCACGCCCACGAAGCCCGCCTCGGTGGCAGCCTTCACAAAGGCGGCGTCCTTGTCGGCGTCACCGCAGGTAAAGGTCACGTTCATCTGGCTGCGCGACTCAGGCGAGGCGATGCCGCGGAAGAGCTTGCTTGTGTCGAGCACGTCGTAGAGCACCTTTGCCTTGGCGGCGTTGCGCTCTGCCATGGCGTCGAGGCCACCCTGGCGGGCAATCCAGTCGAACACCAGGCCGCAGATGTAGATGCCCCAGCAAGGAGGCGTGTTGTACATCGAGCCGGAATCGGCCATGGTCTTGTAGCGCAGGATGGTGGGCGTGGCGGGATGGACGTCCTCGCGCACCAGGTCGTCGCGCACGATGACGATGGTGACGCCGGCCGGGCCCACGTTCTTCTGAGCGCCGCCCCAGATGAGGTCGTAGCGG
Source organism: uncultured Coriobacteriales bacterium (assembly GCA_902464015.1). GTDB lineage: Bacteria > Actinomycetota > Coriobacteriia > Coriobacteriales > UMGS124 > UMGS124. Next base: position 45,661 of record CABQHM010000016.1, read on the forward strand.
CTCACGTCCATGGGGCGCGACAGGAAGCACGACGACACGTCGCTCATCAGGGGCACGTCGCCCGTCTGGGGAAGCTTCGCCTCGTTCCATTCGATGCCGCCGATGGTCTCGTTCTCGCAGATGTAGACGTAACTGGCGTCTGCGCTGGGAACAAGGCCGGAGCAGTCGGGGATGTAGGAGAATGCTCGATCCTCGCTCGTGGCGAGCACGCGGGGCGTGCCGTAGAGTTTTGCCTCGTTGAAGGCCTTCTTGCTCCAGGTGCCGGTCAGGACGTAGTCGGCGGTGCCGGTGTGCATGAGGTTCATGGGCACGCTTGCAAACTGCGTGGTGCCGCCGCCCTGCACGAAGAGGACCTTGTAGTTGTCGGGCACGCCGAGCAGAGATCGAAGAGACGCCTCGGCAGAGTCGATGATCTGCTTGAACGCTGAACTTCGATGACTCATCTCCATCACAGACAAACCGGTGCCGTGCCAGTCGAGCATCTCGGATGCAGCGGTGGCAAGAACCTCCTGCGGAAGTGCCGCAGGGCCTGCGTTGAAGTTTAATGCGCGGCTCATGTGCTCCTCTTTCTCGGGCGGTTAGGTACCACTCGAATGCTAGCACTCGCATATTTCGTGACGTGGTAAATCGCGAATAATCGGCGAAGTCACGAAAAAGCAACCATTTTTATAGGTTTAGCCAAGTAAAGTGCCCCTGTAGGCAAGCCGCGCTTAGCGGAAAAGCTTCGCCTTCACGATGACGAGCGCGACCACCACGGAGACGGCCAGCGCGATGAGCACGGCGAATATGGGCGAGGAGACGAGCGGCAGGTCCTCGACGTTCATGCCGTAGAAGCTGAACACGATGGTGGGCACGGCCAGCACGACCGTGATGATGGTGAGCGTACGCATGACCATGTTCAGGTTGTTGGAGATGACCGAGCCGAACGCCTCCATGGTGCCGTTCAAAATGGTGGTGGAAACGCTCGCCATCTCGATTGCCTGCGACAGCTCGATGAGGACGTCGTCGAGCAGCTCTTGGTCTTCCTCGTACAGGCGAATGATGCGGCCCGTGCGGATCTTGCCCAGCGTGACCTCGTTTGCCTTGAGCGAGGTGGACAGGTAGACGAGCGACTTCTCCAAGCCGAGCATCTTGATAAGCTCCTCGTTGCGCATGGTCTTGCGCAGCAGCTTCTCGGTGCGGGTGAACTGCTTGTTGATGTTGCGCAGATAGCTCTGGTAGGTCTGGGCGATGTTGAGCAAAAGCTGAAGCAGGAAGCGCGTAGTGCGGCGTGTGTCCAGGCCGCGGACGCGCCCTGAGGAGAAGGCGTCGATCGTGGTGTTGGGCGTGAGGCTCACGGTCACGATCATGTTCGACTCGGGCAGCAGCAGCACCGAGAGCGGTTGGGTGTCGTACTGCGTGATGGAGGGATCCTCCAGGTCGGAGGCGTCTTCAAGCGCAGCGCAGTCCACAATGACGAGGGTCTGGTTCGTGTCGTCGTCGAAGTCGAGGTGCGAGCTCTCGTCGTCGTCGAGCGCGCTGCGCACGAACTCGGGTACGATGCCGGCCTTGGCATGCAGCCACGCGCGGTCCTCGGGCGTGGGGCAGGTGATGCTCACCCAGCAGCCGGCCTCGGGCTCCTCGACCTGCTTGGTGCCCTCGGGGCCGGTCTTGTAAAACTCGATCATGGCTGGCCCTCCTTGGTCGGGGTCGGGGAGCGGACGGCGTGCCCGCATGCGACGACGTGCCGCAACCCGTAAGGATAAACCCCGAAAGGCGAAATGCGGCGCGGGAATCGCCAAAACATGCGTCGAATGCCTGATTTTCCTGCCCATATGTGGGTGTGCTGTGGGCGGGGGTGCCACATGTGACGCCTGCCTGGGGAGATGGGGCTATGCCGATGCAAGCCATGAAAAAGGCTTTGCCTGTTGGTTGAGTCTCCCGATCGGTCGGTGAAAGGCGCAATGTTGGATGTGACTGACACATTCCGAAACAGGATGCCTCACATGCAGTGATAGGGTAGGATTTTCATCAATGAAAAGGAGCCTGCCGTGAATCATGAAACCGCTTGGAGGGTGCTTTGGTGTCTCTGGTTTGCCTGCGTGATGGGCGGACCGTATCTGTTGGGCGTCCAAGGTGATATCAAACTCGCCTCCGCCTCGGGAACTTATACTTTTGTGGCCCTGGGGTTCTGCGTGGGGATGTGGCTGACAAGCTCTTCTGACGACATGGCGATATTGTTCAAGCGGGCGACTATCTGGAAGGCCTGCCTGGGCATAGGTATCGCGTTTGCGCTTCTTATGATAGGGCTGGGTTTATTCGAGTCCGGATATGTTCGGAGCTTTGGTTCTCCAGCTGTGCCCATCTTCTCTGCAATGGGGCCGACGCTACCCCTTCGTCCGCTTATAGATGTTGTTGAGGCGTATGAGAAGCCCCTTGCGTTCTTTGACGCATTTTTGTGTGGGGCAACATCGGTTTCTTGGAAAGATGAACAGGTGCACCCTGCACATAAAAAGCTTGGTCCTAAAGGTTTCATTCTGTGTGCGATTTTTCTTGCGGGCGTGTTGAGGCTAGTAGGATGGGGCGCACTGTTCTCAACGGGCTTTGGTGTAGTTTTGCTATGGGGAGGTCTTTTTGAATGGGCTTTCTGCATGACGCGTTGCCGGGTTGTACGAGGCTGCGTGGCTGTCTTTTGCTTAGGCGAGTTTGCCTTCAGGCTTTTGACGCGGTGTGTTACGTTGCCTACGATAATTGGTTACGGTGTTGCTGACTTTGCGCTAATCTCATTTACCGTGTGCATGGGCGGCGGGATGATTCTATCTCTGTGCGTGTCCAATGACATAGCTGAGCTTGACACTGATAAAGGCAGCTCGGGTGTCAGCCAGGCAGACGGCCTCGAAGATTGGGAGCGGGAACGCTTGCGTGAAGCTGGGCTGACGAGTCGGGAACTTGACGTGTTTGCGGCGTTGGCCAGCGGGTGTACTCCGCTTGAAGCAGCGCACAATTTAGGGATGCAACCCTCGACGGTTCGCACGTACAAGGGGCGTATCTGTAAAAGACTCCGGGCATTTTCATTTGACCAGCTGATTGGCGAGAGATTGGCAAGGAAAGGTCTTTTCAGGGTACCGGAAAGCACGCACGGCAATTCTATAGCCGGAGAAGAGCACTCAACTTTGAAAAGACGAGTCTCGACATTGGCTATCCTGCGTTTCTCAGGCTGTGCTACATCGATGATTCTTTTGTTGATGCCTTTTGGAGTTCTTCCAGCGTTTTGGAATTCGATATGGGTTATGGCTTATGGCTGTGCGGCAGGCATAATGGTCGGCTCTCTGCCTATATGGATGCGCTGCTTTGCCACGTGCGCCCACCTTGGTTTCATCCATGTCAGAATTCCTTCGGTCTTATTTCTCCTTTTTGCTACGGCGTGCTTCCTTCTTCGCATGTATATGGAGCTAGCGGCTACGGGTTTCGGACAGACTTATCGTATTGCGCTGATGATTGTAGTAATGGGTTTCGTGTGTTTTGGGTTGGTTGAGCTACGCAGCAGCATTGAGGTGATCACGCATATGAGAAGAGGCGCCACAGGCGTAGGCCTCGTTATCGCTGCTCTTCTTTTCACCATCTCAGCTTGTTTTTCTTTGGCTTGGTATGTTGCGATGGTAATCGCACTTCTTATGTCGGCGTCTGGGCTGATGTTGAATCCCAGTGCAGATGAGATGGGAGGGTTTGACGCATGCACCCATCCCGCGGTCGCTGCGTCATGGTTTGCTGTTGCATTTTATTGGGAGGAGTGCTGGAGGGGCATCAATCATGCGTCTTTACAGGATGTAGGCATAGCGTTTCTCGGTACCCTTGTTTTTCTTGATGCCGTGGCTCTGTTCAAACGGGACAAACAGAGTTGCGTTTTGGTTGTTGTTGTGTTGATCTGTACAGCGTGTGTGTGCCTTGCGAGGGGATTTGCCTTTGGTCTGTTATTTGGCGTCATTCTATTTGAAATCCAGGTAGCAGCAGAACGTGCGTTGCCCCAGCGCATGTCTCAAAACGGTGCGGGAATACCTTGCTTGATTGGAGCGGCGGTCGGTTGTTGCGCCGCCGTGTATGTCTCGAACGCCAGGGGTGTGAATGCTCTGCAGCACGTGCTCTCGGTTTCCGTGAGTGATTTGGACTGGACCTCTCTTTGTTGCTTTGCCATATCGCTTGGCATTGTGTCGTGCCGCGCATTTTTTCTTCCCTCGTCAGTTCCTCTTGGAGATACGGTTATGGGTGAGTACCGTTTGAGGGGCTATCTGGTTGGAAAGGGCTTGACCGAGACCGAGGTCAATGTTTGCGCTGCTTTGGCACGAGGTGAGTCTATATCTCAGATTGCCGAGGCAATGTCGTATTCCTTGTCGATGACGGGAGCGCTAAAACGGGCCGCTTTTGCTAAACTTGGCGTTGATACCAAGCGTCAGTTCATGGCGACTCTTCGTAGGGAATTCATCCCAAATCAAAGTAGCACATTAAAAAATAGCAGGTAAACACTGTAGACGCGTAGTGTAGGGGTTTGTCTACAACGAGTAGCTGCCCCGTTGTCTAAGCTTGTCCGTGGGCTGCTCAATGTGTCTAGAGAAAGGAGTCTAATTAGGGGCCCACGTTATCTGATGACATCCTGAATGAGAAAGGAGGACAAGCTATGAACCTCCGTTTGAAGTCGCTACAGGCGATGCTGGTGTCGCTGATGTTTGCTGTTGGGTTGACGGCCGCTGTTCCTGCCATGGCAGATGATGGAATCGTTCCCTATGATGGTCACAACGACGCTTCGTTTCATTTCAACCTTGGAATTGGAGGCGCAGGGACAACTGCCGGAACCGCCGGTGAGGCTAAGTACGAGTCGACCCCGCTTATGATTTGCGTGTACTCCATTTCCGTGGATAGATGCAGGGTTTACGGTGAAGGGGCACATGACCGATACGGCGCATGGGCAGATGGGTCGTCTCTGACACTTGGTGGATACGGCACTATTTACAACTCGGATAACTACAATTCGAATGGCGGGAACCGCCTCATCCTCAGGACGTGGATTAACGAGCGGAATTACTCGTATGCCCGGTTGACCGCGTATCAGTCATCGGGCGCCGGATATCTGACAGGAGTCTGGAGTCCTGATTGCTTTGAGCAGTCTAGCGATATTGAGCTTAATGCCGGTTCGCATTAACGGTTGATGTGCAAATGGAAGCCGGCGCGCTCAATGTGTTTTTGTGCTCCGGCTTCCATTGCAAGGAGCAGATGATGAAGTCACCCAGCTTTAGTAGATCAGAATTTGTGGTTATGGGCCTGTTGCTGCTCGGTGGCGCCACATTTGGTGCATATCGTCTGAATCAAGCAGTCTACAAGGCGAATGAGCCTAATATTTTTGAAGGGGCGACCCAGATTGCCACGCCTGGGGAACCCCTCTTGTTTACGTATCGGGAAGTCGGTCAGGAATGCAACTATATTCCTTGGAGCGGCAATGTGGCGATGACCCTTAAGGAAATCGAGCTCTATCAATCATATACCGCAGCGGCGCGTGTTGATTCGCGCGTGAGAGATTGCAACAGCCTTCTGCATGATGAAAAAGCCCCGCTATTGCTGATAGAAGTAGAAATCGAAAACATTGACGCCGAGGAAGGTGAGTATTCTTGGCATCAGGTGGATGTTTCTACAACCGATGGCACCATAACTGTGGAACAAGAGGCATTCGAGCTATTCTCGGAGGCACCTTTTAACGACGATGGTAATTACTTGCGATCTGTCATATGGTGCGTGAACGGCAAGACATCTAAAGAGCATGGCAATCTTGTCGATTTGGCTCGGGGGGAGACGACTTATATAACCCTGGGGTTCACTCTTGAAGATGGTGCGGAGAATCGCTTGGGCGACGCTTTTCTGATTTATGGAGGAGCCTTTTTCGACAGGATGAGTATTGGGTCGCCGACATTCGGGGGGTGAAAGGAATGGGGCTATTTGGAAGTGAGCTCAAACGGGCTGTAAGGAGCCCTTGGTTCATGGGTTCTCTGCTTTTGTTAATGGTGCTTTCGTTTGCTGCGGCAGTGTATCAAATCGATATGTATGTCAATAACGTACAGTGGATTCTTGTACAGTATGGGAGCAAAAACTATTACTTCCATACTGCAACTTCGTGTTTCAACATGTGGCTTCCAATGCATGACATCTCTGATGCGGCGTCTTTGTTTCTTACACTGCTTCCCTTGCTGATTGTTATGGCCTACAGCTGGTCGCTTGCATCGGATGTCCGGAGCGGGTATATAGCTCAACTAACAACGCGGGTATCGCGCACTCATTTTTTTGCTGCAAGATACAGTGCGGTTTTCATCAGTGCGGGCTTATTGGCAACCGTTCCCCTTCTTGGCAATCTTCTTGCTCTCGCCTGTTTCCTCCCGGCGTACACTCCAAGTATTGTTGATGCCATGTATATCGGAATGATCGAGGTCGATATCTTTTCGGCGGTCTTTTACAACGTACCTCTGCTTTATGTCGTCCTTCGCCTTTCCCTGAACTTCGTTCTTTGTGGACTGTGGGCAGTGATGGTGCTGGGCTTTTCTACATTGACGACAAACCGTATTGCTTTGGTGTGCGTGCCGTATATCGCCCTCCTCCTTGTTAAGCATGTTGGCGAGAACATCTATGTGATGATGCGCCTTAACGGTTATGAGCGCTTTGGTATGAGCATTACATTGTTTGACCAGCTTAAAGGTGCTCCGGATAACTTTAACTGCTACTGGTGGGCTACGCTTATCTGCGCGTTGCTCATGCTGGCGGTGTCGGTGGGCATCCCGTATCTCCGTCGCAAGGCGGACATCCTATGAGCTCGCTGAGGGCGCTTGGGCGCATGCTTGCGGTCGATGCGCGATATGGAGTGCGGGAAGTTGTGGGGAGGTTTGCCGCTGCGCTTCTCCTGCTGGTGTTTCTCGTTGGCATGTTCAAGTTCTTGACAATGCGGGAGGACGGGAGCTTTCGCGATGTGAGCTTTATAGATTGCTTCGCTGGCTTGTTCGGTGGCATGAGCGAGTTTGATCCTAAGCACGACAGCAACTTCAATCTCCCTGCGTCGTGGCTGTGCGTGTGTCTCATGGGTGCGTTCATTGTGTTGTCGTACCCTGCACAGAACCTGGAAAGTGTCGGTATCAAGCAGTGTATTGCCGCGCAAGGACGCTGGTGTTGGTGGGCATCCAAGTGCATCTGGACGGTGGCGTGTACGTTTGTGTACTGGATGCTGGCGATTGCCGTTGCCTTGATGGCATCAGGAATCGGGGACCTGAGCGACGGATTGACGCTCTCGAAAGAAACCGTTGACGTACTCGGCTTCTTTGCCGCTGCAGACTGCGGTGCCTACGAGGGGGTGTCGGGCGTGCTTTTGTTCGTCTTCGGTATCCCGATTGTGTTGAGTGCTTTATACCTGGTGCAGCTGGCTGTTTCCGTCAACACAAATCCATTGATTGCCTTTGCGGTGACAACCGCACTGCTGTTTTATGCCGCCTATTATCTCACTCCGCTGTCTCTGGGCAACTACCTGATGCTTGCCCGCAGCGACCTTGTCATACACAACGGCGTCAGCGCAGGTATTGGCGCCGTTGCAGCTGTTGTCCTTGGCGCGCTTGCGGTGGTTATGGGCGGCAAAGTCTTTGCGAGGCATGATTTGCTTGGAAAGGAGCAGTACGGCAAATGATTACCGTGCGCAATGTCTATAAGACCTTCAAGGGCAGCGACGCTCTGCACGACATAAGCATGACGCTTGAGGTCGGAAGGGTCACAGGCTTGTCAGGGCCCAACGGTTCGGGCAAGACCATGCTCATGCGCATCATTACAGGGCTGGTCAAGCCTACAAAAGGGTCCGTTGAGGTGGACGGGAAGATCGTCGGCGACGATATCGCGTTTCCACCGAGTTTGGGCCTGCTGCTCGAGGGACCGGCGTTTATCAACGGATATTCGGGTTTCGACAACCTCAAGGCACTGGCATCCATACGGTCGGCACTGACCGATGATGAGATTCGTGCCTGGATTGAGCGCGTGGGACTTGACCCCGCCGACAAGCGCCACTACCGCAAGTACTCGCTCGGCATGAAACAGCGCCTCGGCATCGCCGCCGCCCTCATGGAGGCTCCCGAGATTGTCATGCTCGATGAGCCTACTAACGCTCTCGATGCAAGCGGTGTTGAAATGGTGCGACGCGAGGTGAACTCTGCCCGTGAGCGAGGAGCCACGGTCATTCTTGCTTGCCATGATGCAAGTGTGCTGCGCGAGCTGTCGGATGAGATTTGGTATCTGGCAGAGGGGCACATCGATGGGCACGAGGTGTTGAGGCCTGCCGACGGGGTTTGCGAGGAGGTACGAGATGGGCAATGAGAAGCCGGGAGCCGCAGCGGGCGGGCGTAAAACCTCGCGCCGCCAATTCATTGTGGGCGGTCTTGGCCTTGTTGGGGTCGCCGCCCTTGCCGGGCGTATCTGGTGGGTCAACGCCACCGCTTTCGATTATCCCGAGGTGCACTACTCAATGGGTGAATGGGTCGACCTTGATGGGGCGTTTGTGACATACAAACAAGAGGACACGCAAGGCTATTCGATGTGCGTGCAAGACGCCAAAATCATGACGCGTGTCGAGTACATCGAGAAATACGCTATCGAACCCACGCAAGTTGAGGCCACAGAGTATGACGATGTCCCGAGCGTTCTATGTGTGACGCTGGCAATGAAGAACGAGCAGAACGATTCTGGAAGCCTGCACCTCTATGACATGAACCTGGTCCCCGAATGGGCCGTTCGTTCGATGCGCTACCAGACGGGCCTTTGGGCCACGTCGAACAAGAATGTTACTGATTCGATGTACTCGATCAGCCTGGTGGAAGACTCGGAGTTTGTTGCCCAGGTGCCTTACATTCTCTACGGCAGAACCGACGAGGACTTCCAGCAGGAGATAACCGCCAAGCGTTTCAAGTTCATAGTCTCCAACGCCCCCGTGCGCAACATCATCGACATCGAGTTGGCATGATTGGCGTGCAATCACTCGTCAAGGCCCCGCAACCTGGAGCAGCATGTCGCTTCCAGGTTGCGGGGCCTTTCTCGTTGTGTCTTCAGCCTTGCTCGTACCCAAGCGGGTCATGCTCTCTCAGATATGTTCGCAAGTAGGGGAGGGCGAAATCTATCTCTCCGCGCCTCGGCTCAACAAGAACGTGCTCGTCAAGCAAGCGGCGGCGGTAGGCGTTGGCATACTGGGGAGTCACGTCCATGGCTTGGGCGACGTCCGCAGTCGTGGCGAGCTTGGGGAATTGAGTTAGTACGCGTACTCGCCCGTGCGCACAAGGCTGTCGATATCGGCGAAGGCGTTCTCGATGGCCTCGGTATGGTAGAGCCAGTAGCCGTCGTAAATCTTCTGTGTGACGCCGCGCTCATCCCATTCGCGCAGCACGTCGCCGGTGTCCCGTCCGGTATGCGCCGCATAGCTCTCCAACAGGTAAGCGAAGAAGGTGAACTCCCTAGGCAACCTCATCACCCCTGAGGTAGAGCGAGTTGCGTGGGTCGCCGGTCGCGATTTCGTTTTCCCACATGTCGAAGATTGCGAGCGGGCTGAAATACCAGAGCTTCAAGTCGTCGTCTACAAGCATGCGGTGCGTTTCCGACGCCGCGAACAGCCGTAGGGCATCCATGTCGCTTATGTCCCGGCTCCGCGCAATTTCACGGGCGACCATCGCGTCGACGTTCTGCAAGATGGAGGGGCGTGTCCTATTCATCGTAGTGCCTCGTTTCTACATAGTGCAAGAAGCCGAGCCCGGCGGCGGTCAGAAAGGCATATTGGTCGGTCAGCTTCTGTGGCCTCAACAGGACGATGGCCGTTTCCCTGTCGATGGCCCCCGACATGTAGTCGCTGATCACCGGCATGGTGTTGTCATTGGCGACCGGCCCAATGGCTATGTCGTATTTCTTTCCCCGATATGTTGCCTTGCGGTTCTCGCTCACAAAATCAAGCCATTCTGCGCTTGCGCCCGAGAAATTGCGGACGCTCAACCGCTGCGATGCCGACTCATCGTACTCGAAAACCGAGACCGTGACCGAGCCGCTCCCGCGTCGCCGCGTCTGGAGCTCGGCCCAACGCCGTGCCTGGCCCAGGTCGGAAGTGGTGTAAAAGCCCGCGCCGAAATCGAGCGTCCTGCTCGTGACTATGATTCTTGGCTCGCTGACTTCGACGTTGCTGCCGTGGTAGAGAAGCATCGTGTATCGCTCCTTTCTCAGCCGCTGTGCGCCGCATTCGTTCTGTCTGGTGCAGGTAAGTATAGCGTGGTCTTGCCCGGTTTTTTGGTGGTGGCTGTCTTACCTGGCTGCTGCAGTCAATTGTCAATGCCTGTCTCTGCATTCCGACAGTAGCTCGTTCTGCATAAATAAACAAAATAGACAAAATAAAAAGCGCTGGTAGATGGGATATGGGCCGAATTGCTTGCATAAAAACCCGCCCGCAGGTCCTTGTGAGACGTGCGAGCGGGCTTGGTCGTACCGGCGAGTCGGGCAGGCGCGGTGGTCGCGCGAGCGAATCGCTTAGCGCTTGATGGAGTAGAAAGCGTCCATGCCGGGGTAGTGGGCGGCAACGCCGAGCTGGTCCTCGATGCGCAGGAGCTGGTTGTACTTGGCGATGCGGTCGGAGCGGCAGGGGGCGCCGGTCTTGATCTGGCCGGCGTTGACGGCCACGGCGAGGTCGGCGATGAAGCTGTCCTCGGTCTCGCCGGAGCGGTGCGACACGACGCAGGCGTAGCGCGACTTCTTGGCGAGCTCCATGGTGTCCATGGCCTCGGTGAGCGTGCCGATCTGGTTCACCTTCACGAGCACGGCGTTGGCGGTGTCGAGCGAGATGCCCTTGGCCAGGCGCTTCTTGTTGGTGACGAACAGGTCGTCGCCCACGAGCTGCACGCGGCCTCCGATGCGCTTCGTGAGGGCTGCCCAGCCGTCCCAGTCCTCCTCGGCCATGCCGTCCTCGATGGAGACGATGGGGAACTTCTCCACCAGGTCAGCCCAGTAGTCGACCATCTGGTCGGCCGTGAGCTCGCGGCCCTCGCCCTTCAGGCAGTACATCTGGCGCTGCGCGTCGTAGAACTCGGTGGAGGCGGGGTCCATGGCGAAGAGAATCTGCTCGCCGGGGGTGTAGCCGGCCTTCTCGCAGGCGCGCATGATCCACTCGAAAGGCTCGGCGTTGGTCTTGAGGTTGGGGGCAAAGCCGCCCTCGTCGCCCACGCCGCCGCCCAGGCCGGCCTCATGCAGGACCTTCTTAAGGGTGTGGTAGATCTCGGAGCACCAGCGCAGGCCCTCGGCGAAGGTGGCGGCGCCCACGGGCATGATCATGAACTCCTGGAAGTCGACGTTGTTGTCGGCATGCACGCCACCGTTGAGGATGTTCATCATCGGCACGGGCAGGGTGTAGGCGTTGGGGCCGCCCAGGTAGGCGTACAGCGGCAGGTCCACCGAGTTGGCGGCAGCGCGGGCGCAGGCCATGGAGGCGCCCAGGATGGCGTTGGCGCCCAGGCAGGTCTTGTTCTCGGTGCCGTCGAGGTCGATGAGCATGGTGTCGATCTCGCGCTGGCAGGTGGCGTCCTGGCCCACGAGGGCGTCGGCGATCTCCTCGTTCACGTGGTCGACTGCGGTGAGCACGCCCTTGCCCAGGTAGCGGGAGCAGTCGGCGTCGCGCATCTCGCAGGCCTCGAAGGCGCCGGTGGAAGCGCCGCTCGGCACGCAGGCGCGGCCGAAGGAGCCGTCGTCAAGGGTCACCTCGACCTCGACCGTGGGGTTGCCGCGCGAGTCAAGAATCTCACGGCCGTACACATCGATGATCGTGCTCACAGCTCAGTCTCCTTCAGTTTGGCTTGGGCCCACAGGGCCTCCTGGTCTTGGCGGGAAACGTCGGCGATGTCGCGGCCCTCGGCCCGGGCCGCCTGCTCCATGTAAGCCCAGCGCCTGCGGAACTTGGCGCAGCTGGCACGCAGTGCGGTCTCGGCGTCGATGTGCTCGCGACGGGCGACGTTCACCAATGCGAATAGGATATCACCGAACTCCATCTCTGCGTCGGCGCTACCGGGAGCGGCCGATTTAAATTCCTCGACTTCGCTTCGCACCTGCTCCCACACACTATCGACACTATCCCAGTCGAAGCCTGCGGCAACGGCCTTGCGCGAGATCTTTTGCGCCTGCATGAGGGCGGGCAGCTGCACGGGCACGCTGTCGAGCAGGCTCTCGGGTGCCACGCCTTCGGCTGCGGCCTGCTCCTCGCTCTTCTTGTGCTCGCCGAGCTTGACCTTCTCCCAGATGCCGAGCACGTCGTCGGAGGTCGCGGCGTGCGGGGCGTCTGCGTCGCCGAACACGTGGGGGTGGCGGCGCACGAGCTTTTCGTTGATGTCGCGGCACACCGCGTCGATGTCGAACTCGCCGTCGTCGGCTGCGATCTGCGACTGCAAAACGACCTGCATAAGCACGTCGCCGAGCTCCTCGCGCAGGTGGCGGCAGGACGTGCCCTCGATGGCGTCGACCGCCTCGTAGGCCTCCTCGATCATGTTCTTGGCGATGGAGGCGTGGGTCTGCTCGCGGTCCCACGGGCAGCCGTCGGGCTGGCGCAGGCGCCAGATGGTGCGCACGAGCGCGTCAAAGTCGGGGTGCGTGGTGGGCGCGCCGGGCCTCATGGCATCGGCGGGGTCAAGGTGCGCGGCGGCTGGGACTCCGGGTTCGAGTGCGTCTCTTTGGTCTTGGGCGGTCATGGTCGCATCCTTTCTGCCGCCTTCAGGAGCGGCTGCGTCTGGTGGACGGCGCCATTGTAGGCGGTGGAGCGCCTTGAAAGGTCGCGCATGGGCAGGCATTCACATGGAGTTTTCTCCAGCTGATGACATTGATGATGGT
>CABQHM010000017.1 GCA_902464015.1 uncultured Coriobacteriales bacterium
CGAAGGCCGAAATCGGGAGGGGCCGGGCAGCCAGGGTCATTTGTTCAGCGTTGCCTTAAAACGCAAACATGCCCTCTTTTTTCACAGTCGGGCATCGCGCGATGGGCCACCAAAACGCAAAAAGGCGCGCCCAATGGCTCACACAGCCAAAGGGCGCGCCTCATCCAGGGCGAACTCGCATGTCCGTCGCTAAACCGCCTTCACGCGTATCGAGTGCCGCACGGGAAGGTTTGAGATGTAGTAGGAGAACTCCCTGTCGGTCATCTCGGTTGTATAGCACTTGTCGGAATCGTTCAGCATATAGGGCAGATGTATCTGATACTCGGTTCCCTCCCTGATGCTGACGGTCCACCCATTCGTCCCAGCTTCCCGCAGCTTCACGCCGGAAACACCCAGGACGTTTGTCGGCTCATTGAGCGCCAGGATATCGAGCTTCCCCATGACGGCACCGATTACAACCTCGAACGACGTGTCATCCCGCAAGGTTGACGGATACTCGCGGCTTCTCTGCCGTATTCCTTGGGCGCATCCCGACGATGCGATATCATGGACCTTGCTTTGAATGCATCCTGATGAGAGGCGGCGTGTGGCAATGGGCGTGTATCTCAATCCCGGGGCGGCGATGCTGAGGCAAGGCCGCAACTCACAGATCTATGTCGACAAGAGCGCCATGATTGCCCGGCTCAACCGCCTGGTAAACACCGAGCGCAAATACGCCTGTGTCAGCCGCCCGCGCCGCTTCGGCAAGACGATGGCCGCAAACATGATAAGCGCCTACTACGACCGCACGGTAGATGGCACCGCCGAATTCGCAGGCCTCACCATCGCCGACGACCCCACATTCGACAAGCAGCGCAACCGATATGATTCCGTGCGCATCAACATGCAGGAGTTTTTGAGCGAAACGCACGACGTCGAGGCGCTGGTTGAGTCGCTGCACCAAAACGTCGCACCGGAAATCAAGAGGGCTTACCCCGAACTATTTTTCCGCGACGAGAGCAGCCTCATCAAATGCATGGACGACGTTTTCGCCCAAACAGGCAACCAGTTCGTCATCGTCATCGACGAATGGGACTGCGTGATGCGCGAGACTATGTCCGATCATGCCGGACAGCGTCTCTACCTCGACTTCCTACGCGCCTGGCTCAAGGACAAGCCCTACGTCGCGCTCGCCTACATGACGGGCATCCTGCCGGTGAAGAAGTACGGCAGTCACTCGGCACTCAACATGTTCGACGAGTACAGCATGCTGGAACCTTCGTGGATGGCACCGTACATGGGGTTCACCTCCAGCGAGGTGGAGGGCCTCTGCCAGGAGTGGAAGCGCGACTTCAACGAGTGCAAGGCGTGGTACGACGGCTACCGCCTGGAGGGTGCAGGCGAGGTCTACAACCCCCGCTCGGTCGTGCGCTCGGTAGAAGACGGACGTTTCACCAGCTACTGGACGCAAACGGAGACCTTCGAGGCCCTAAGGCGCTATATCGACATGGACCTGGACGGCCTGCACGGCAAGGTGGTCGAGCTTGTGGGCGGCGGACGGGTCGAGATCGACATGCGGACCTACGACAACGACATGACGACGTTCAACCGCGCCGACGATGTGCTCACCTTGCTCGTACACCTAGGATACCTGGCCTACGACGAACCCCGCCGAGAAGTGTTCGTGCCCAATCGCGAGGTCGCCGGTGAATACGCCAGCGCCACGGCGGGAAGCGGCTGGGGCGAGGTCGCCCGAAGCATCGCGGCCTCCGAGTCCCTGCTCGAATCGCTGCTAGCGCAAGACGCCGAGGCTGTGGCGCAAGGCGTGGAGCGAGCGCATGCCGACGTCGCGAGCATCATCGCCTACAACCACGAGGAAGACCTGGCCTGCACGCTGAGGCTCGCCTTCTACTCGGCCATGCGGCGCTGGAAGCTTGTGCGCGAGGCACCCGCCGGCAAAGGCTACGCCGACCTGCTCATGGTGCCACTCGCCAGCTCGGGCACGATCCCCGGCGTGGTGGTCGAGCTCAAGTGGGGCCACTCCCCTGCCGAGGCCCTCGCCCAGATGCGCGAGCGCGACTACACCGCCGCGTTCCGAGGCACCGCCGCCCAAGACAACGTCCTTCTGTGCGCCGTGACCTACGACCCAAAGACCAAGCAGCACGCCTGCGCAATTGAGCGGCTGTAAGGATGCTTTCATCAGCGGGGACGTGTTCTGGTCACAACGCACCCTCAGCTCAGCTCTTCCAGCCTCCGATCAAGCAAGTGCGTCTTCCGCGCTAGAAGGATTTTCTTGTAGAACCTCTTCTGCACGTCGGAGATGTAAGGGGTTCCATCAACAACGTTTGCTATTTCAGCCGCCTCAAACCGAGGCGCAACCCTGCGGATGGCATCCCAAATACTCGGTGACGCAGCTGTTACGGTATGAGAGCGGGGCATTGCGCTTGGTCGACTGAGGAGGTAGCTTCAAGAACCACGGCTCCCCATCGAGCCAAATGGCGACCTTCATACCATTTGCCCCACTGTACGTGCTAAAACGTTTGGGCGCATCAGTAAAATCCATGAAACCCGCCTCCCCTAAACGTAGTTCGCGCGCAGGTAATCAGCCTGTTCGTGGGTTATCTCACTCTCGACTTCGCACGAGTTGATGCGCGCGATGAACTCAGAATGGATGTCAGCCCAATCGATGTCATAGCCCGTTGCATCCACAACAGCCCATGACTTCTTCATCGCTTGCAGGGCCTCATTCAAATCGTCGGGCAGCCCCATCTCGAGATATGTCTTGTCAATCGGCAACCCTGTCTTCGAATCGTACCGAGATTCAGATGCATCGGCCATAAGCACGTCCCTTCTAGTCGCATGGGAGTGTATCGCATTCAACCATTGGCCATACGACGCAATCCACCAATTCGCAATTGGCTGAGATGACATGCACGTCTCGGATTCTGCATGGCTCAATATTCGGCTTTTCCATCAGTTTCTATTCGAATTTTCAATTGCCTGCGCTTCGGGTTCTCCATTCAGACACAAAAAGCCCAGCTACACGGAGTGTCCCGAGTAGCTGGGGTATGCAACCGGCCGGGCAAAGATGCCGGGCCGGGTCGGCTGGAAAGCCGCGCGCCTTAGTCCACCTGGGTGAGCTGGGCGAGCTTGTTGAAGATCTCGGTGTTGTCGAAAGCGCCGTCGAAGAGCTCAGAACCGCAGCCCATGGCGTAGATGTTCACGGGAGCGCCGGTGTGAGCGTAGGTGCCGTGCGTGATGCCCGACTTGGCGTCGAGGATGTGGCACACAGCCATGGAGAAGGGCTGGTAGGAGCCGTAGAGCTCGTAATCGGCCTGGCTCATCTTGGCCTGCTTGCCGCCGCCGACCTCAAGCGTGCGGGCGAAGGCGTCCTGGAGCTGGGCGACCTCGTAGGGCGTGAGCACAAGCGAGCCGTTCTGGCCGGCCGGGTCGGCGCCGGCAGCCTCGGGATCCTCGGGCAGCATGAGGCCGAAGCACTCCTTGACGTCGGCCATAGCGTCGGCGAAGGTCACCTCGGCACCCTCGGCGGTGTAGGCAGCGACCACGTCGGAGTCGAACTTGGCGTAGGACATGGTCTGCTTGGTAAGATTGGTGAGGAAGGTGTCGTAGTTGGTGGTCTTGTAGCCGATGGACAGGCCGCCCGTCTCGTGGTCGGCGGTCACGAGGATCAGCGTCTCGTCGGCGTGCTCGTTGTAGAAGTCGACGGCGGCCTGCACGGCGGTGTCGAGGGCAAGCACGTCATGGATGGAGGAGGCGGCGTCGTTGGCGTGGCAGGCCCAGTCGATCTTGCCTCCCTCGGCCATCATGAAGAAGGGCTGCTCGTCGCCCAGGCACTCGATGCCCTTCTTGACGTAGTCGGCGAAGCGCCACTCGCCCTCGGCGGCGTCGAGCTCGTAGTTCATGGCGTCACCGTCGGCCAGAGCCTCGGCGATGATGAGGACGTTGCCCGAATCGACACCCAGGGCCTCGGCGTCGGCCTGCGTGGTGGCCACGGTGTAGCCAGCCTGTGCGGCGAGCTCGTTGAGGTCGGTCTTGTCCTCGTCCTTGTCGGTGGGAGCAAGCCACGCGCCGCCGGCGAAGAACTCAAAACCGGACTCGGTCATCTCCTGGCCGATTGCGTAGTAGTTCTTGCGGCTGTCCTGGTGAGCGTAGAAGGCAGCCGGGGTGGCGTGGTTCATGTTGACCGTGGAGAGCACGCCGACCTTGTAGCCCTTCTGGGAGTGCAGCTTCTCGGAAATGATCTCGAAAGGCTGGGTCAGGGTCTCGGGGTCCATGTTGATGGTGCCCGACTTGGTCTTGTTGCCCGTGGCGATGGAGGTCGCGGTGGAAGCGGAGTCGGGGCAGAAGGACGTGGAGTCATAGGTGGTCACGCTGCCCACATGGGGGAAGCCCATGAAGGTGAGGGGGCTCTGGACGACGGCGCCGTCGTTCTCGGTGGCACCCTTGAAGAAGCTGGCGATCTGAACCTGCTCGTTGCCCATGCCGTCGCCGATGAACAGGAAGATGTACTTGGGCGTGGCAGTGGCGGCCTCGTCGGCGAAAGCGGCGGTCGCGCCGGCAGCGAGGCTGGCGGCACCGGCCAGGGAAGCGGCCTTGACGAAGTTACGGCGGTCCATAGTGAAGTCCATGTTTTTCTCTCTCCTCTTTTTTGCCCCGCGGCCCACCCGCGGCGCCTTGTTCCAATACCTGTGGTGCGATTGGAATAATGGGACGCTGGGGCAAAGCCCCCGCCAGGCGCATGCAAAGGACGCGCAATAAAAAGCCCGCCGTGTCAGCGGCAGGCAAAAGACGAGGCGATTATGCAAGAGAAAGGTAAAGCAGGCCGGCAATCAGGCTGCGGTGCTACTCCACCACGATCTGGGCCGTGGGGTCGGCGGTGATGTGGCCGATGCGCCAGGGCTTGCGATGGGCCAGGCGCTCGAAAGCCTGCTCGAAGACGGGGGCGTTCTCGGCGGGTACCGCCACGAGCATACCGCCCGACGTCTGCGGGTCGCACACCACGGCGGCCATGTTGTCGGCACGCACAGGGTCGTCGCAACGCACTTGGAGATGGCCTTCCACGTGGTCCATGATCTGAAAGAGCCTGCCCGGGCGGCAGTAGTCGTCCACGAGCTGCTCTACCCGGGGGAAGAGCGGCAGGGCCTTGTAGTCGATCTTGGCCGACACGCCGCTGGCGTCGAGCATCTCGAGCAGATGTCCCGCCAGGCCGAAGCCCGTGACGTCGGTGCCGGCGTTGGCGCCCGCCTCGACCATGGCCTCACCGGCCGCGCGGTTGAGCTCGGCCATGCCCTCCACAACGGGAGCCATGTCCTCATCGCTCACCAGGCCGATCTTATGCGCGGCAGCCATAACGCCCGTGCCCAGCGTCTTCGTGAGATACAGGGCGTCGCCGGGCTTGGCGCCGTAGTTGCGCACGATGCGGTCGGGGTGCACCACGCCCATGACGGCAAGGCCGTACTTGGGCTCGTCGTCCTCGATGGTGTGGCCGCCCACCACGAGCGTGCCGGCCTCCCAGGCCTTGTCGGCGCCACCGCGCACGACCTCGCCGGCCACGTCGGGGCCGAGCGTGCTCGGGAAGGCCATAAGGTTGAGCGCCACGACAGGCTTGGCGCCCATGGCGTAGACGTCGGAGATGGCATTGGCGGCGGCCACGCGACCGAAGTCGTAGGGGTCGTCGACCACGGGAGTGAAGAAGTCGGTCGTGAGCACGACGGCGATGTCATCGGTCAGCTTGTAGACGGCCGCGTCGTCGCTCGACGAAAAGCCCTGCAGCAGGTTGGGGTCGGGGTCGTGCGGGGTGATGTGAGAAAGAATCTCCTGAAGCTGCGCGGGGCTCCACTTGGCAGAGCAGCCGCCCTTGGCGGAAAGCTTCGTGAGGCGCAGGGGCTCGCCCTTCGCCATGGCAGCAAGCGCCGCCGCGATGGGGGCGGCAATCTCGCAGCTTGTGAGTTCATCGGACACGGCAGGCTCCTTTCAACATGATAGATAACAGCACCGGCAAGCTTACAGGGGCGTGTATGCCCCCGCCTCGTCCAAGCCATGGGCCGCGCTCACAATGGGCGGCGTCTGGGCGGCAAGAACGGACCTTGCCTGCTCAAGCAGGCCATATGCCAGGCGCAGCGAGATGCCGCAGCCCGCCGAGATGGCCGTGGGCGTAGGGATCATCGTGAACGCGACCCCGGCCGAAGCCAGCGCCTTGTCCGCCGCCATGGCGACATGCGTGCTGTCAAACGTGAAAACGACATCAACGAACAACTGAACTCCCAAACGACAAACCATCCCAGCCAAACAAAGGCGCTGCGCAGCGGCTGTGCCAAAACCGTCCCAGCAGACGGAGGCCCATATGCAAGGCGCGCGATGGCGCGGTGCGCGGTGCGGGCCTTTGGCCTACTAGGTGTACATAAGCCTGAGCGCAACGCGGCAGATGGGCCTCCGCGATCGGTACCAGCGGCACTTCCCTACAGCGTAATAACCTTCCCCGCCTCTTGCATACGGGAGAGAATGTCATACATATTCGACACCTCGCCGGCCTCGAGCTTGTCGGTGATGCCGTAGAAGTTGAGGCAGGTGCCGCACACGAGGATCTCGCAGCCGCGCTCGATGAGCTTGTTGCAGCTCTCGACCACCTGGGGCTCCTCGCCCGCGACAAGCTTGACGCCGGAGTTCATGAAGAGGACCGAGCTGGGGACGTCGTCAGACTCAGCGAGCGTGTAGATGGCCATCTTCATGAGGTTGCGGCCCAGGGTGGGGTCGCCCTCGCCCACGTGGTCCTTGCCGATGAACACGGCATAGCCCGAGCCGCCCGAGCCCATGCCGGAGAGCACCGGGGCCACGGCAGCCTGGGCCTGGCCGGCCTGGGCGCCGTCGGCGCTAAACTTCACGAGGTAGCCGCCCTCGATCGTCTCGACCTCGAAGCCCAGGTTCTGCTTGGTGGCCAGACGGGAGAGGTTCTTGACGGCGGTGTCGTTGTCAACCTTGATCTGAACGTCGCGCTCGCCCTCGTCGAGGGCCTTCTTCGCCATAACGAGGGGCATGGGGCACTGCTTGCCAAAAGCGTCGAGCAACATGGGGAATCCTTCCTCTGAAACGGACACGATTGCACTGGTAGTATGAAAATAAGCCAGATGAATGCAGAAATCCACCCACCGCGGCACGAAAGTGCCCTGCGGCCAGGCGTCATCGGCGGGTGCAGAATCCCCGCCGGAATATACTCAGACCATAGCACACACGGGACCTGGCGGAGACGTCAAAATCGCACTTAAACGCCAACGGCCCAGCAATATTGGCCCAACCCGCCTGGCGGCCTTACACGCCCGTTCGCCCCCATTGGCTCTGGCAATTCGACGATACCCGCCGCACACTTGAGCTTCCCTACACATCTTTGCTACCCTCATGCCTGTCAAACTGCGTATATCGAAACCAAAATTGCCTGTATACCAGCAGAAAGAGACCATATCGTGACAAACGACTCCGCACGCGCCCTCCTGCGTCAGCTCCCCCAGGTGGACGAGATTCTGAACGACCCGCACGTTGCCATGCTTGCCCAGAGCGTGCCGCACAACGTTGCCGCCGACAAGGTCCGCGCCTCCATCGACAGCGTGCGCGCGGGCATTCTCGCCGGAACGATTGAAAAGGTGGAGCGCGAAGACATCGTTGCCCAGGCGGTGTTGGGGCTGCTCAGCCTGGCCGAACCGTCGCTGCGCAGGGTCATCAACGCAACGGGCGTCATCATCCACACCAACCTGGGCCGCAGCGCCTTGGCGCCCCAGGCCGTGGAGGCCGTGAACGACGTCATCACCGGCTATTCCACGCTTGAGTACAACGTGAAGACCATGGCGCGCGGCAGCCGCCACGACCACTGCGAGCGCCTCCTGTGCGCCCTCACCGGCGCCGAAGCTGCCATGGCTGTGAACAACAACGCCGCCGCCGTGCTCATCGTGCTGGCCGAGTTCGCCGCCGGCAAGAGCGCCGTGGTCAGCCGCGGCGAGCTCGTGGAAATCGGCGGCTCCTTCCGTATCCCCGACATCATGGAGTACTCCAACGCGCACATGATCGAGGTGGGCGCCACCAACAAGACGCACCTGCGCGACTACGAGCGCGCCATCACGCCCGACACCGCGATGCTGCTCAAGGTGCACCCCTCCAACTACCGCATGGTGGGCTTCACCGAGACGGTGAGTACCCGTGACCTGGCAGAAGTCGCCCGCAAGGAGAACGTGCGCCGCGCCGCCGTGGGCGCCGAGCCCCTGCTTGTGTACGAGGACCTGGGCTCGGGCGCCTTCGTGGACCTGTCCTTCCTGGGTCCCGAGGCCGACCCCACGGTGGCCGAGGCCCTCAAGGGCTGCGGCCTGGTGAGCTTCTCGGGCGACAAGCTGCTCGGCGGCCCGCAGGCCGGCATCATCGTGGGCAGCAAGGAGCACATCGACCGCCTGAAGAAGAACCCCCTGGCACGCGCCCTGCGCCTGGACAAGATGACGCTGGCGGCGCTTGAAGCGACGCTGCGCCTCTACCTCGACCCCGAGCAGGCACGCCGCGACATCCCCACGGTGCGCATGCTCACCGCCACGGCCGCCGAGCTCGATCCGCTGGCCCAGGAGCTGAGCGGCAACATCGAGGCAACCGCCCAGGGCATCCTGAGCTGCGAGGTCATCGACGAGGTGTCGCGCGCCGGCGGCGGGTCGCTGCCGCTCTACGACATCCCCACGCGCTGCGTGGCCGTGACGTTCGGCGCCGGCAGCGCCATCGACTGCGAGCGCTACCTGCAGACGAAGCGCCAGGTACCCATCGTCGCTCGCATCAAGAACGAGAGGCTCCTCGTAGACGTGCGCACCCTCATGGGAGAGTCCGAGGCCGGCGAAGTGGCCGCGGCGCTCGCCGACTACGCGCGCCTGCAGGGCCGCAAGGAATCGAGGTAGCCATGACCAGGCCCAAGACCAACGCCTCGCTCGTGCTCGGCACGGCGGGCCACATCGACCACGGCAAGTCCTCCCTCGTGCGTGCCCTCACCGGCACCGACCCGGACCGCCTGGAGGAGGAGAAGCGCCGCGGCATCACCATCCAGCTCGGCTTTGCCCAGCTCAAGCTGCCCAGCGGCCGCACGATGGGCGTGGTCGACGTGCCCGGCCACGAGCGCTTCGTGCGCCAGATGGTGGCCGGCGCCACCGGCGTCGACGTGGCCCTGCTCGTGGTCGCAGCCGACGACGGCATCATGCCCCAGACGGTGGAGCACCTGGCGGTCCTTCGCGTATTGGGCGTGAAGCGCCTGGTTGTCGCTATGACAAAGACCGACCTGGTAGACGACGAGTGGGTCGAGTTCATGGCCGGCGAGATCGCCTCGTACATGGAGGGCACGCCCTATGCGGGCTGCGCCATCGTCCCCTGCTCGAGCCGCACCGGCGCGGGCCTGGACGAGCTGCGCGCCGCCATCGACAAGGCCGCCCAGGGCGTCGGGCGCATCCACGACCACGGCGGCATGCGCATGCCCATCGACCGCGCCTTCACCGTGCGCGGCTTCGGCACCGTGGTGACGGGCACGCTGTGGTCGGGCTCGGTCGTGGCCGGCGACGACCTCGAGCTGCTCCCCTCCCGCACCCGCTCGCGCGTGCGCTCGGTGCAGATGCACGGCGAGAGCGTGGAGCAGGCGGCCGCCGGCAACCGCGTGGCCGTGTGCCTGGCCGACGTCGCACTCGAAGACGTGCGCCCCGGAGACTTCCTCGCCACGCCGGGCACGGTGCAGGTCTCGAACCGCTTCGACGCACGCTTTGACTACCTCGATCCCTTCTCCTGCGGCGCGGTGCTCGAAAGCGGCGCGCGCGTGCGCGTGGCCCACGGCACCCGCGAGGTGGAGGGACGCGTCCTGAGCCTCGAGGGCGCCTCTGAGTTCAAGCCCGGCAGCTCCAACCTTGTGCAGGTTCGCCTCGACGAGGACCTGCCGCTTACCTACGGCGACCGCTTCATCGTGCGCACGCTCTCCCCTGCCCGCGTCGTCGGCGGCGGCGGCGTGCTGAGCGCCCACCCCAAGCGCCGCTCGACCCTCAACGAGGCCGACGAGAAGGAAGTCCGCGCCCTCGACAGCGGCGACGTGGCGGCCGCCGTGGAGGCTTACGCGCGCTCAAGCGGTAGGCCGGTGAACGCCGGCGAGGTCGCCGAGGGACTCGGTGTGCCCCGCGAGCTCGTGAGCGCTCCCTTCAACGCGGTCGCCGCAGCCCGCGACGTCATGACCATGGGAGACGCGAACAACCCCGCCATCGCGACGAAGCAGAGCGTGCAGCGCCTGGGCGGGGCGATTGAGAAGGCCCTGCTCGCCTTCCATGCAGCCAACCCCAACGAGTCCGGCATCGACAAGGCCGCGCTGCGTGCCAAGGTGTGCCCCGAGAGCAGCCAGGCATGCTTCGACGTGCTTGTGGGCATGTGCCCCAACGCCGTGGCCGCCCAGGGCAAGGTTGCCCACAAGACGGCCGGAGCCGGCGCTCAGATGCGCCTGCAGGCAGCCCAGGACGCCCTGCTCGCCGTGTACCAGGCGGCGGGCATCTGGCCGGCAGGCGCGCAGGACTCCATCGCCTCGGCCGAGCTCGACGCCAAAACAGGTCAAAAGGCCCTGGGCGAGCTGGAACGCGCCGGCAAAATCGCGCGCTACGCCCCCGACTCCTACATGGAAGCCGCTGCCCTGGAGAGCCTGAAACAGGCCACGCGCGCTTGGCTGGAGGCCCACGGCACCGCCACTGCCGCCGAGCTCAAGGAGGCCATGGGCACCACGCGCAAGTACGCCATGCCCCTGCTGGAATACTTCGACCAGTGCGGCCTCACGAGGCGCGATGGGGATGTACGAACCTTGTGCAGCCAGAAGTAGGAATCAGTTTCTCGTACTTGAGCAGGTATTTTTCTGTATACTGGCTAGGCTACATTACTTGGTGAGCATATGGAGATGGATGAGGCCTGGTGGTCTCCGCGGTCTTCAAAACCGTTGCGGGGCGCGCAGAACGTCTCGGGTGTGTTCGATTCACATGCATCTCCGCCAGAAAACACAGCAAGGCCTCCCGAACCGCAGGGTTCGGGAGGCCTTTTTTCTTGCAAATAATCTGGCGGCACCGACGCTTACACGGAACGAGCATCCTTTTCGGGCGTGAGCGACCACTCGTAGCCGGCCACAATCGCCCCGTGGGGGCAAGACGCGCGACATGCCCCAACCTAACGATTGTATGCGACAACGCCGCTGAGGTCATCCACAAGACGTGTGGCCAGGCTGTCCCAGGACAGACTGCTGGGGTCGCACGCGCGGGCAGGCTCGGCGAGAGACGCCACGAGCTCATCGGCCAGGCGCTGCTCGAAGGCGGGCAGGTCAGCCTCCACGGGCACGTCGACCTCCTCCATGCGAGGAAGCTCCACGTAGCGCACGGGAGCGCCGGGCAGATTCTCGCCCAGCCAGGGGCGCACGCCGGGAAGGTCGCTCACCACGACCTTGCACCCGCATGCCATGGCCTCCACCACCACAAGGGGCAGGCCCTCGTAGAAGCTCGGCAGCACGAACACGTCGCACGAGCGGTAGTACGAGGCGAGCTCGGAGGGGCTCACCTTCCCCAGGAAGACGACCTTGTGGCCGCTGGCCGCCGCAAGCACCTCGATGGCGGCATACTCCTGGGCGTCTCCCGCGCCTCCTGCCAGGTAGATCTCCGCATCTGCCAGCTCGGGTGGCAACAAAGAAAGCGCGCGCATGAGGCTTGCCACACCCTTGGCGTAGGCAATCTTGCCAGCATAGAGGATGCGGGGCGGACGACCCTCGCCCATGGGCAGGGCGCAGGCGCCTTCGCGGCAAAAGACCCCGGTGTCGTAGCCCGTGCCAAGCACATGCACACGCTCGCGGGGCATGCCGTAGATGTCCGCGATTGTGGCACGCATGCCCTCGTGCAGGCCGAACACGAGGTCGAGCCCCTGGATGCCAGCGACGATGCGGTCGCGCTCAAGGGCGTGCTGGCGCATTTGGCGCAGGTCGCTCGAATGGCTGAGCGCGGCCACCGCGAGATTGGGAAACAGCTCGCGCGCCCAGGATGTGAGCAGATAGAGGTGGTGGCAGAAAATCACGTCGGGCCTAAGGGCGCAAACGGCCTCGCGCAGGCGGCGCTCGAACGCCGCGCGGAACCGCGCCACCATCTCGGGCGTCATGTCACGGTAGCGCGTGGCGCGATAGGGCATGACGTCGCTCATGCCCACCACGGGAAACGGCAGCTCAGCGCTCTCAAACCGCACCGGGTACACGGCGACGCCCTCGGGCAGCGCCGGCACGTCGTCGGGCCCGATGCCGCACACAACCGCCTGCTCGCACCCCAGGCGCGCGCAGGCCGCCACCACCTGGGTGAGGTACACGCCGCTTCCGGTGGAATCGGGCTTCTGGGCACTCACGTGCAAAATGCGCATGGGGTCTCCTTATCGAAGGCGGAGTTACCGCAGGCGGGCGATCTCCTCGGCATAGCCGGCCAGCGTGTCGTGGGGCGTCTCGAGGAAGAAGGGCAGGTCGCACAGGGCAGGATGGCGCGTCACCGCATAGAGCGCCTCGAAGCCGATGTGGCCCTGCCCTATCGCATCGTGGCGGTCCTTGTGCGCGCCGAGCGGGTTCATCGAGTCGTTGAGGTGGATGGCACGCAAACGGCCCAGGCCCACCACGCGGTCGAACTCGTCGAGCACGCCGTCGAGGTCATGCGCGATGTCGTAGCCGGCGTCCCACACATGGCAGGTGTCCAGGCACACGCCGAGATGCTCGGAGAGCTCCACGCGGTCGATGATGGCACGCAGCTCCTCAAAGGTGCGGCCCACCTCGGTCCCCTTGCCGGCCATGGTCTCAAGCAGCACCGTCGTGGTCTGCTCGGGGGCGAGAACCTCGTTGAGCACGCTCGCGATCTTCTCGATGCCCACCTGCGCACCCTGGCCCACGTGGCTGCCGGGATGGAAGTTGTACATCTGGTGCGGCGTGGCCTCCATGCGCACGAGGTCGTCGGCGAAGGTCGCGCGGGCGAACTCCTGCACCTCGGGCTTTGCCGCCGCCGCGTTGAGCGTATAGGGGGCATGCGCGAGGATGGTCGTGATGCCATGCTCGGCGCAGTAGGCATGAAACGCCTCCACGTCGGCTGGGTTGATGTCCTTGGCCTTGCCGCCGCGAGGGTTGCGCGTGAAGAACTGGAACGTGTTGGCGTCGATGGAGACGGCATCGCATGCCATGGCGAGATAGCCCTTCGAGGCGGACAGATGGCAACCAATAGTGAGCATGAGAAGCCTTTCGCAGGTAGAGCGGGTAAAGCAAGCACGCGCGAGAGTGCGGGCGCCCAGGCGACCATCGAAGGGCGCGGCAAGCCATCGCCGCGCATGACACACGCGGAGTCCGCCCCCACCAGGAGACGGGCCCCGCAGTCGATGGTCGCTGGGTGTTACTCAGCAGCCAGGAACGCCTTGTAGCCGCGATAGGCCTCGTACACGTCGGCCTTGCTCACGACCTCCCAGGGCGCGTGCATAGAAAGCACCGGCACGCCGCAGTCGATGACCTGCATGCCGTACTCCGCCAGGATGTAGGCGATGGTGCCGCCGCCGCCGATGTCGACCTTGCCCAGCTCAGCCGTCTGGAAGAAGACGCCGCCCTCGTTCATGATGCGGCGAATGCGCGCCACGTACTCGGCGTTGGCGTCGTTGGAGCCCGACTTGCCGCGCGAGCCAGTGAACTTGTTGAACGTGAGGCCATGGCCCAGGTAGCAGGCATTCTTGGACTCAAAGACGCTCGCAAAGCTCGGGTCGAAGGCGGCGGACACGTCGCTGGAGAGCATCCAGGACCTGGCCAGGCAGCGGCGCAGCGGCAGGTCGCCGGGCTCGCCTGCCAAAGCGAGGACCTCGGCCATGGCGTTCTCGAAGAAACGGCTTGTCATGCCCGTGGCACCCACCGAGCCAATCTCCTCCTTGTCCACGAGCAGGGTGACGGAGGTGCGGGCGAGGGTGTCGGTGTCGAGCTGGGCCAGCAGGCTCGGATAGGCGCACACGCGGTCGTCGTGGCCATAGCCGGCGATCAGGGAGCGGTCCAGGCCGCAGTCGCGCGCACGGCCCGCGGGAACGATCTCGAGCTCGGCAGAAACCAGGTCCTCCTCCTCGATGCCGTACTTGTCGGCCAGGATGGCCAGGACGTTCTTGGCCACGGGGTCCTTGGGTTCCTCGGCCTTCTCAGCGCCCTCGCCCTCGGCGGCCTTCACCACGAGCGGGCGGTTGCCCACGATGACGTCGAGCATCTCGCCCTCGATGACCTCGGAGGCCTTCTTGGCCATCTGGTCCTGGCCCAGGTGGGGCAGTAGGTCGGAGATGTAGAGCACGGGGTCGGAAGGATCCTCGCCCACGCAGACCTCGACGTTGGTGCCGTTCTGCAGCGACACCACACCGTGCAGGGCCAGCGGCATGGCGACCCACTGGTACTTCTTGATGCCGCCGTAATAGTGTGTGTCGAGGCGGGCGATCTCGTTGGTCTCGTCGAGCGGGTTCTGCTTCACGTCGAGGCGCGGCGAGTCGATGTGGGCGCCCAGAATGTTGAGGCCCTCCTGGAGCGGCTTGGCGCCGAGATGCACAAGCAGCAGCGTCTTGCCATAGGCGGTCGTGTACACCTTGTCGCCGGCGGCGAGCTTCTTGCCCTGGGCGATGCAGTCCTCAAGCGGCAGGTAGCCGGCGGCTTCGGCAAGCTTCACGGCCGCGGCGCAGCACTCGCGCTCGGTCTTGTTCTCGGAGATGAAGTCGGTATAGCGGGCGCACAGACCGTCAAGCTCGGCGAGCTGGGAGTCGGTGTAGCCCTTCCACGCGTTGGGGCGTTCCATAGAAGACGGGTCCTTTCGTCGTGATTATGGGATAACACAAGCAAGCATACACCCGCAGGCGCATGGGGGCAGCGCAAGCCTGCGCAAGTTCGCGCAGGTCACGCAGGTCACGCAGCCTTTAGTTCGCCCAGGGGTCGGAGATGTCCACGCCGGCGGCAATGAGGGCCGCGTCGCGGGCAATCTCCGCCTCCTCGTTGGTGGGAATGACGAGCACTTCCACGGTGGAAGAGTCGGTGGAGATGCGACGGTCCACCTTCTCGGCCACCATGTTGCGCTCCTCGTCGATTTGGATGCCGAAAGGCTCCAAGCCTCGGAAGATGAGGCGGCGCGCATAGGGGTCGTTCTCACCCACGCCGGCCGTGCACACGATGACGTCGACGCCCGCCAGCTCGAAGAAGTACGAGCCGATGGTGCGGCGGATGGAGGTGAGGAAGATGTCGTAGGCAAGCTCGGCCTGCTCGTCGCCGTACTTGATGACCTCTTTGAGCTCGCGCAGGTCGCCCGACACACCCGACACGCCCAGGATGCCGCTCTCGCGGTTGAGCATCTGGTCCATCTGGGCAGGCGTGAGGTTTTCCTTCTCCATGATGGCCGTGATGATGGCCGGGTCCACCGAACCGGAGCGCGTGCCCATGATGATGCCGTCGAGCGGGGTGTACCCCATGGAGGTGTCCATGCTGATGCCGTGGTCGATGGCGCAGATGGAGGCGCCCGCACCCAGGTGGCAGGTCACCATCTTGAGGTCACGCACGCTCTTGCCCAGGAACTTCGCCGCACGCCTCGACACGTACTTGTGCGAGATGCCATGGAAACCGAAGCGACGAATGCCCTGCTCAGAGTAGTAGCGGTACGGGATGGGATACACGTAGTTGCGCGCGGGGATGGTCTGGTGGAAGGCCGTGTCGAACGAGGCGACCTCCAGCGCGTCGCCGAAAATCTCGCGACAGCGGTCAACGACAAGCAGCGCGCTGGGATTGTGCAGCGGAGCCAGGTGCGAGTAACGCTGCACGCACTCGATCACATGCTGATCCACCGGCATCGAGCAGCCGAACTCGGCCCCGGCATGCGCCACGCGGTGGCCGACGGCATCGACCTGCGACAGGCTCGCCAAGACGCGGCCCGGGCCCGCAATGCGATCGAGCACGATTTCGAGGGCGTCCACGCAGCTTGCGGCACGCACAAGCTCCGTGGTCTGCTCACTGCCGGCGCCCTCGTGCATGACAAGGCGGGCGCTCTCGCTGCCCACGCGCTCCACAAGCCCGCCCGCAAGCTCGTCGGGAGTGACTTCCTCCCAATCGGCCCCTTCAGGATAGGAGAACAGCTTGAACTTGAGTGAGCTCGACCCTGCGTTAAAGACCAATACGTTCATGGCTGCTCACCGCCTTGCGATAGGCGTCTTCGATATGCGACACGACCTTGAGCAGGGGCTTTCGCTCCACCGGCTTTGCCAGCCAATCAAAAGGTTGCATGCCGAAGGGGTCGTCGCGATAGTCGCTGTAGGCGGTCATGAACACGAACATGGGAACCTTGGCCAGCTCGCCGAGCGAGTCGGGCAACAGGGTGGTGCCCGCACCCACGATGTTGTGGTCGATAAACGCCACGTCCACCTCATGGGTCTTGAGCTTGGCGATTGCCTCTTGCAGGCACACCGCCTCGCTCGCCACTTTGAAACGCCCGGTGAGCTCGAGCTGGTTGCGCAGCTCGACGCGCGCCGGCGCCTCGTCGTCCACGATCATCGCCTCAAAGATCATGTGGCCCTCTTCCTTGGCATGCTGGGCCGCCCGCGGGCCGCCGCAAAATAGTGGGCCGAATACTACCAGAAGCTCCGCCGCCCGTGGCCTACGTGCTGTTTTCGCACGGTATCAGGGAATTTGGAAGGCGCGAATGGAACAGGCAGGCAGCCAAGCGGACAGCCAAAAGCCCGGCCGGAAGCACGACCGGTCACATGTTGTTCACCTGAAGCAACCACGTGTCCCGCCTTAGCCGGCAGCTAATGAATCTGTCCGGTGCGCTGCCTACAATCCCCCTCGTCAGCAAGTAGACACGACGAAAGGGGCCATCATGGCACACGCAGAACAGGAAATGGACGAGCAAGGAACGCAGGGTTCGGTCAAGCCAGCCACCTCCGCTATGGCGATTGCGGGTCTTGTGCTCGGAATCGTGGCGCTTGTAACCTCCTGGATGCCCATCCTCAACAACGGCTCGTTTTTCCTTGCCCTGTTAGGAGCAATTTTTGCCATCGTGGGGCTCACGGCCACTTTGAGGCGCACCCGTTCGGGCAAGGGACTTGCCATTGCAGGCCTCGTCATTTGCATCATCGCCTGCGCAGCCGTTCTCGCCGCCCAGCAGGCCACCTCGAAGGCCATCAACGACGCCGTCGACAGCGCTAAGAGCGGCCCGGCCGTCACCTCGACGAGTGCTGCCCCCGCAGGCACGTCCGACGGCGCCGCCGACACAGCGGCGCAATCTCAGGACCTCGCCCTGGGCACCTCCATTACCTTGGCAGACGGCCTGACCGTCTCGGTGGACTCCGTGGACACGAGCCTCGTGAAACATGACGGCTCCCCCATCACGGCCGTCACTGTCACCTACACCAACGGCAGCTCTGAAGAGGCAAGCTTCAACGTCTACGATTGGAAAGCCCAGGACACCCAAGGCGTCCTGCGCTCGTATACGTATTACAGCGGCAGCGACGTTGTCAGCCTGGGCTCGGGCACCCTTGCCCCCGGCGGCACGGTAACGGGCGCCGTTTGCTTCGAAGGTGACATCACCAAGGCGCTGTACTATGCGTCGATGTTCTCGAACAGCGCCACGGCAAGCTGGAGCCTCTCGTAGAGAAACGCGTACGGTGCAGAACCTCCCCCGCCGCCTCATCTGCGCGTTCACGCTATTCTGTACAGCAACGCCGCCTGCACCTTGGAGACACACGATGAGCGAGCCTTTAACCGAAAACGAACTCGACCGGCTGTTGCACGCCCCCAGCGTCGACGACTTTTTGGACCAACAGGAAACTACCGAGCGAAGCCTTGCCGACTATCTCAGCGAGCTTCTCACCGCCAAGCGCCTCGAGCGTGCCCAGGTGGTGCGTATGGCCAACCTCAACGAGACCTTCGGCTACCAGATTTTCAAAGGGACGCGCCATCCCTCCCGCGACAAGGTGCTGCAGATTGCTTTTGCCATGGCCCTCTCCCTGCGAGAGACAAACCGGGCGCTTCGAGCGGCGGGCGCAAACGAGCTCAACGCCAAGTGCCGCCGCGACGCCATCATCATCTTCTGCCTCGACCGCGGCTGCTCGCTGCAGAAAGTCAACGAGGAGCTCTACCGCTTTGGAGAAGAGACCGTTTGCTGAAAGGCGCGGCTGAGACTTCCAAGGAAGGCTTATCATCAAGGCGGGCCCATCCGGGTCCGCCTTTTCTTCTCAACCGGTACGCACTCGGAGCATGATGGAACCCACGAGCTCAACTACCAGCATAGACCCCTTGGCGGAGATGCTCGAGCGCTTCGAGAGCGATGCGTGTTATCGCGTGGATGCCCTCATCAAGCAGACGCAGGTCGAACGCACCGAGAGAGTCTATCGGCTGGGCACGGCCGATACGCAAGAGACGGGTCCCTTCATCCGCAAGTACATCGCCCGTCAAAGCGGCCTGGGCGAGGTATACCAGCTGCTGTTTGAGAAACAGCGGGCAGGCAAACGCCTCAAGCACGTCCCTTTCATCCTTGACTGCGGCCTCATAGGCGACAAGCTCGTCGTCGTCATGGAGACCGCACCGGGCAAAATGCTTGCCGCATGCGTGGAAGCGCTGCCCGGGCAAAAGGAGCGCCTCGACTTCACACAGCGGGTGTTTCCCGAGCTCTGCGACGCAGTTGAGGAACCCCACACCGCTTTCGAGCGCCCCATCATCCATCGCGACATCACGCCCACCAATGTCATGGTCGACCTCGACGAGAGCGAAGGTCGCATGCCCGCGGTTATGCTCCTTGACTTCGGCATCTCCCGCGTCTTCAAACCCCAAGCCGACCACGACACGGCATATTTGGGCACGCGCCCCTACGCGCCGCCCGAGCAGTGCGGTTTTGGACAGACAAGCGTGCAGACCGACGTCTATGCCCTGGGGGCGGTGCTGTTCTATTGCCTGACGGGCAGGCCCATGTCAAACAACGACCGGCTGGTCGACTATGCTGACCCGTCGATTCCCAGCGACCTCAGGCGCGTCATCGCCAAGGCCTGCGCGCTGGACGCCAAAGGCCGCTATATGAGCGCGCGAGACTTGAAGACGGCCTTTGAGGCGTGCCCGTCGGTGAGAGCCGTAGTGAAGGCGCGCCTGCAAAGTCCCGCTCCCGTGCGCCCTTCCGTCCCTGACGAGCGTCAGGCGAATGACTCGCCCGAACAATCGCTCCGCCCACGAAACCCGCAAGGCGCCCTCCGCTCGCTGCTCTCCAACCTGCCCGACGCGATTCCCACCTGGATCTGCCGCGTCTGGAACGTGTTCATTGCCCTGAACTGGGTACTGTACACGTATGCCTCCTGGTTCACGACCTCGCAGGCGCTGCCCGAAGGCACCCCGTTCTGGCTGAATCGCTGCTATGCCGTCTTCTATGTGCTGTTCTTTTCCAGCATCGCGTATACGCTCTACGACAAGCGCCGCCTCTTTGCGAGGCTTGGCATCAAGCACGAGAGATCCTTGGCGTACCAGGTCATTCGTTGCGTGCTGATCATATTGGCAAGCTTGGTAACGCTCTTGGCGATCAACGTCACCTATACCGTGTCCATCTCATAGCCCTGGGTTGATAAACCCCGAGCCTTGAGAATGCGGGCACACCTACAGGAACGATGCGCCAATCTTCATTTCTTTGCAAAATAGTGCTTGCATTCTCTTGGCAGAAGGATTAGTATTACTTCTTGCACTTCGGGCAATAGCGCAGCTTGGTAGCGCACTTGACTGGGGGTCAAGGGGTCGTGGGTTCAAATCCCGCTTGCCCGACCATGCTCACAACGAGGCCAGGGACTGGAAACAGTTCCTGGCCTTTTTGCTTTCTGTGCATCTTTGTTCCTAGCCAGCACAGATCGCTCTTCCCCACCGCATGCAAAAAGGGACCCGCTACCGCAGTGGTAACGCGTCCCTTCGCATTTCTGTGCTCTTTGGCTCGTTAGTCGCGCGTAAGCTTGCGGTGCAGGCGGTGCGGACGGGAGGCCTCCTGGCCCAGGCGGGCAACGCGGTCGTTCTGGTAGGAGTCGAAGTTGCCCTCGAACCAGTGCCAGCGGCCGGGGTTCTCGTCGTCGCCCTCCCACGCAAGGATGTGCGTGGCGATGCGGTCGAGGAACATGCGGTCGTGGCTGACGACCACGGCGCAGCCGGGGAAGGCAAGCAACGCCTCTTCGAGCGACTCAAGCGTCTCGGTGTCGAGGTCGTTGGTCGGCTCGTCGAGGAGCAGCAGGTTGCCGCCCTGCTTGAGCGTGAGCGCCAGGTTCAGGCGGTTGCGCTCGCCGCCGGAGAGCATGCCGGCAAGCTTCTGCTGGTCGGAGCCCTTGAAACCAAAGCTTGCCACATAGGCGCGCGTCTGGAACTCCTGGTCGCCGACCTTGATGAAGTCGTACCCGTCGCCCACGACCTCCCAGACTTTCTTCTGCGGGTCGATGCCCGAGCGGTTCTGGTCGACGTAGGAGATGCTCACGCTCTCGCCGACCTCAAGGCTGCCGGAGGTCAGCTCCTCCAGGCCCACGATAGTCTTAAACAGCGTGGTCTTGCCTACACCGTTGGGGCCGATGACGCCCACGATGCCGTTGCGCGGCAGCGAAAACGACAGGTCGTCGATGAGCACGCGGTCGCCGAAGCACTTGCGGATATTCTTGGCCTCGAGCACCTTGGAGCCCAGGCGCGGGCCCACGGGGATGGTGATGTCGGTGAGGTCGTTCTTCTTGAACTGACGGGCCTGCGCCTCCATCTCCTCGTAGCGCGCAAGACGGGCCTTGTTCTTGGCCTGACGCGCCTTGGGGCTGGAACGCACCCACTCGAGCTCGCTTTCAAGCCTCTTGACGAGCTTCTCCTGCTGCTGGCCCTGAAGGGCAAGGCGGCGGGCCTTCGTGTCGAGGTAGGTGGAGTAGTTGCCCTCGTAGGGATAGAGGTGGCCGCGGTCAACCTCGCAGATCCACTGCGCGACGTTGTCGAGGAAGTAGCGGTCGTGCGTGACAGCCAGAACCGCACCCGGGTAGTTCGCCAGGAACTGCTCGAGCCACAGGACGCTCTCGGCGTCGAGGTGGTTGGTAGGCTCGTCGAGCAGCAGTAGGTCGGGTGCCTCGAGCAGGATCTTGCACAAGGCAACGCGACGACGCTCGCCTCCCGAAAGCACGTTCACCGGTGCGTCGGGATCGGGGCACTGCAGGGCATCCATGGCCTGGGAGAGCTGCGAGTCGAGATCCCAGCCGTTGGCGGCGTCGATCTCGTCCTGCAGACGGCCCATCTCGGCCATGAGGGCGTCGAAGTCCGCGTCGGGCGCGGCCATCTCCTCGCCAATCTGGTTGAAACGCTCAACCTTGGCAATAACGTCAGCAAACGCCATGCGAATGTTCTCGACCACGGTCTTGGAGTCGTCGAGCGGGGGCTCCTGCTCGAGCAGACCCACCGTGAAGCCCGGGGTGAGCCTGCAATCGCCGGCCGAGCACTCCAGACGACCCGCCATGACCTTGAGCAAGGTGGACTTGCCCATGCCGTTGGGGCCCACCACGCCGATCTTGGCGCCGGGGAAGAAGCCCATCGTCACCTCATCGAGGATGACCTTGTCGCCATACGCGAGACGGGCACCATGCATTTGAAAGACGAACTCTGCCACTTACGCCTCCTTGTTGGGCAGCTCGACGGGGGCAGCGTCGCGGCCCGGGTTGAAATCGATACCAGCTTTCTCCATCTCATGGTACTGCGCGCTGGCGGTAAAGAGGACGTCAGAGGAGGAGTTGAGGGCAGTTTCGCAGGAATCCTGGATTACGCCGATGATAAAGCCGATGGCAACCATCTGCATGGCGATGTCGTTGGAGATGCCGAACAGCGAGCATGCCAGCGGGATGAGCAGAAGCGAGCCGCCCGCAACGCCGGAAGCGCCGCATGCGGAGACGGCGGCAAGCACCGAGAGGACGATGGCCGTGGGGATGTCGATGGCGATGCCCAGCGTGTTGGCGGCAGCCATGGCCATGACGGTGATGGTGACGGCGGCGCCTCCCATGTTGATCGTGGCACCCAGCGGGATGGACACGGAGTAGCCGTCCTTGTGCAGGCCGAGCTTCTCGCACAGGCTCATGTTCACGGGGATGTTGGCCGCGGAGCTACGGGTGAAGAACGCGTAGATGCCAGAGTCCTTCAGGCAGCGGAACACGAGCGGGTAGGGATTCTTGTGGAAGCAGAAGAAGGCGATGAGCGGGTTCACCACGAGGGCGACGAAGAGCATGCAGCCCACGAGGACAAGGATGAGCATGCCGTACTCAGTGAAAATCTCCACGCCCGAGGTGACGACGGCGGAGTACACCAGGCCGCAGATGCCGAAGGGGGCAAGCTGGATGACCCAGCGCACGACGGTGTTCACGGCGTCAGAAACAGAAGACAGCACGCTGCGCACGCCCTCGGGAGCCTTGCGAAGCGCAATGCC
Source organism: uncultured Coriobacteriales bacterium (assembly GCA_902464015.1). Taxonomy (GTDB): domain Bacteria; phylum Actinomycetota; class Coriobacteriia; order Coriobacteriales; family UMGS124; genus UMGS124. The sequence continues at coordinate 22,467 of CABQHM010000017.1, forward strand.
CAGAGCCACGGCCCAGGTGAGGATGCCGAGGTAGTTGGCGTTGGTGAGGGCTGCAATGGGGTTGCAGAACATGTTGAGGATGAGGGTGGACAGCACGGAGCCGATGCCCTCAGGCGAGCTCTGCGACACATCGGAGGCGTCGGCCAGCGTGACGGTGAGCGGGAAGATGTACATGGCGATGACCGCCACGGCCGCCGCGGCAAAGGTGCCCACAACGTAGAGAATGATGATGTTCTTCATGCCGCCGGAGGTCTTGGCGTTGGCAAGAGCGCTCATGACGAGGAAGAACACCAGGATGGGGGCGACGCCCTTCAGCGCGCTCACGAACACGGAGCCAAGAAGCTCGATGAAACTGTTGCCGCCGGTCAGACCCGGGATGAATGACAAGATGACACCGATGATCAGGCCCGCAAGGATGCGAAGGATGAGGCTCGAGTTGGCCCACTTCGATCCGAGGTCTTTTATGGACATGGAATGTCCCCTTTCCTCGTCGCAGGACACGCCTGCGAATGAATACGAATGATGTGCATAGTACCGCATCCAAAGCCGCTTTACCTGCATAAACCGTTTACGGATACACCCTGAAACACGTTAGTAACGTACGCGAGCAAAAAAGGGGCGCCCACGCATGGCGGGCACCCCTTTTTGGTCGACGTTTCCTACAAGAGCAGGTGGTTGACCCTACTCGCAGGCCTTGAGCTGGCCGGCTTCGGCAAGGGCCGTGAGCTTCACCATCATAACGTCCTCGACCTCGGGCACGAAGGCCACGCGAGAGGCCGGGTCGTTGAAGTGGGTGCGCATATAACCGCCGCACTCGCTGCATACATGGACGCGATGCGCATCGTCGCCCTCGACGCTGAGGTACTCGAGGTGACCCTGGTGCTGGGTGCCGCAGCATGCACAACGCACACGCTCAAAGCCCCAGGTGGAGCCGCACTGGCCGCAATACAGGGTACGAACGTTGGCCTTGTTGGAGGCAGTGGGGCCAACATGGGCAAGTGTGGCGGCACCGCCGCACACCGGGCAGCGCAGGGGCCTGACATGCTCGAACGCCCCCTCCTCCACCTCGCGGCGCACACCGGCAAGCTCCGCTTCAGCAACAGGCTGAAGCTGGCTGCGCAGGGCAAGCGTCAGCACCATGCAGGTGAGGCGCACGCGCTCGAAGGCCTCGTCGGACTCGCCCTGCTCTTCGATGACGTCGTTGGCGATGGCTTCGATCCAACCCTCGGGGTCCTCCCCCGCCAGGTCGATGGGCTCGACCTCGACGACTTCGGTCCAACGCAGGCCCTTGAGGTAGCCGCAGGCGTCCTGGGAGAAGGAACCCTTCTCGATGAGGTATGAGGCGATCTCGCGGGCGCAAGCAGCAAGGCGACGAGCGTCAACGGCGGCGGGCACCTGGCGCAGGAACGGCTTGCAGGCCCAGTACCACTCGAGCAGCTCTTCCTTGCCGGGCAGCGTCGAGGGGTCGATTGCCTGACCTGCAGCGTCGGCATGGCGCTGCTGAATCTGCCAGATGCCCTCGAAGAACTCCAGGCGCGCCATGTCGTCGGCCGCCGTCGTGGGACGGTACGCCTCGACGACCGCCTTAATCTGCTCCAGGTTCATGGGAGCCAGTCCTTTCCATTCGCCGGACAACACCGGGTCTCGTTTTGCTCTCCGGCTGATTGTAACGAAAACCGCCCGCCGACAAACGCTCGTCGGCGGGCGGCATGTGCAGTGCGTGGAGCCGGGGCGCTGGTAGGCACGCCCCGACTCCGGGGAGGTACCTACCGGTTACAAGCGCACCGGTCAAACAGGTGCATTACGCGAGGGGCTTCTCGACGATGTTCTCGCCGCTCTCAATCTGCTCGCGCGCCCAGTGGCCCCAGTGGTACAAGGCCGAGGACTCGCTGACGGTGCCGTCGCCGAACATGAGCTTGGCACAACCCTTGTAGGGCTGGAACAGGCCGCCGCCCAGGAAGATGTGTGCCATGCCGAAGACGGTGATGAGGAAGAAGCCGATGTCGTGCAGCAGGAGCCACACGGCGTGAGCCTCGGCGCTCAGAGAGACGAGCACCAGGTTGTCCAGGGTAAGGACAACGCCGGTCACAGCCATGAGCAGGCTCAGAACGATGAGCATGCCGTCGGCGAAACGCTGGCCGGACTTGTTCTGATGCTGGTCGGGCATGTGGAGCCAACGAGCCAGGAAGAGATACGGCAGGAAGAGCAGCATCCACTTCTTGTCGTCGCTGTCCCACTTGCTGAGGGCGTCCTCCTTGATGATGTGCCAGGCACCCTTGGGAGCAAGGATGGCGCTGATGACAGGCATCAGGATGAAGATGCAGCCGAGCACGCGGTGCGACATGCGGATGGTGAAGACCGCATCGGCGCCCACGAGGGCAGCCAGCGGCGGAACGAACACGAACAGGCCGGAGATGGCCAGCAGGATGCAGGAAATGGAGACCACGCCGTGCGTGATACGGGCGAGCAGCGAGTGACGCTGAATGTAACGCTCAGTTCCCTTAGCCTTCTGGGCCTCGACGAACGCCTTGTTCTTGGCGGCATCGGCCGCCGGAGCCTGATAGGTCTCGTGGTTACTCATTGCTGCCTCCCTTACCATTCTCGCTGTCGGCACCCTTGTGGAGCAGGTCGCGCTTGGCGCCGCTCAGGGCCTCGGACATATGCTCCTTGAAGGACATCGGGTCCTGGCCGTCGCCGTGCTTGAGCACCTCGCCCGTGTCGAGCGAGATGGTGTCGCCCGTCTCGGGGTTGTAGATGCGCTCGTTGCGATCGTAGCCCGAGCACAGACCGCGCATGACACCCAGGCCAACGACCACGCAGCCGGCGATGACACCGGTGACGGGCTTGGCGATGTCCATGACGTCGATGAGCGGGTTCTTCTTGGGATCGGCGACCTGGCCGTGGCGCTCGACGCCGTACTTGAGGACCTGGATGACGTGCAGGCCACCCATCTCCTCCTCGCCGTAGACAACGGCGTCGTTGAAGCCGCGCTCATGCAGGCGTTCGACGCTCTCGTGGGCGAGCTTGATCATGTCCTCGCGGTCGCCGAACTGCAGGGCCTCAGGCTGGCAGGCCGTGACGCAGGCCGGGGCCATGCCCTGGGCGATGCGGTCGACGCAGCCCGTGCACTTGTCGATGATGGAGCGCTTGAACACCCAGGGGGCGTCGGGAGCCTCGTAGTAACGGGGCACGTCGAACGGGCACGCCATGGAGCAGTACCTGCAGCCGACGCACTTGCTCTCGTCGACCGTGACCATGCCGTACTCGGTCTTGAAGATGGCGCCGGCCGGGCAGACCTCGGCGCAGGGCGCGTCGGTGCAGTGCTGGCAGGCGCGGCGACCGAAGGCCCACTCTACACCCTTGGGGCCACCCTCCTGCTCATCGAAGGTCACGATGAGGCGGGTGTTGCCGTTGAGGTCGATGGGATTCTGGTGCGAGCCGCTCCACTCGTTGGAACCATCGAGGGCGGAGGGAAGGTTGTTCCAGCACTTGCAGGAAACCTGGCAACCCTTGCACGCGGTGCAGCGCGCAGTGTCAAACAGAATCGCTTTCTCGCTCATGTTGTCCAACCTCCTTACAGCTTCTCGATGTTGACCAGGAACGCCTTGTACTCAGGCGTCTGGCTGTTTGCGTCGCCGACGTTGGGGGTCAGGTCGTTGACCATGTTCTCGTCGGAGCCGAAGAGCCTCGACCAACCGAAGTGGTGCGTCATGCCGACCTGGTGCAGCTTCTCGCCGTTGACGGTGAAGGGCTTGAAGCGGTGCGTGACGAGCGCCGTGATCTCGATGGAGGCACGGTTGTTCCACACGCGGACCTTCTCGCCGTTCTCGATGCCCTTCTCAGCAGCAAGCTCGTAGGACATCTCGATGAACTGAGCAGGCATGGCCTCGACGAGGGCGGGGCACAGACGGGTCTGGCCGCCGGTCTGCCAATGCTCGGTGACCGAGTAGGTCGTGGCGACGATCGGGAAGTCCTTGTGCGGGGAGTGCTTCGTGGACTCCAGGCCGCGGCCCAGGTAGCACGGGGAGTTGAGGCTGCCGTTGAACGGGTTCTCGTCCAGCGGGCTCTCGAAGGGCTCGAAGTGCTCGGGCAGGGGGCCGTCCTCCATTCCGTAGGACTCCAGGCGGGCGTTCTGCTCCCAAAGCATGAAGAATGCCTTGTTGTTGGGCGGTGTGGTGCCAGCAACGAAGTCGCCCACGTCGCAGCCGTCGGCGTAACCGGCCTTCCACTTACCCTCGGCGTCGTCCCACTCGACGAGACGACGGTCCTCACGCCAGGGCTTGCCGTTCATGTCGGCCGAGGCGCGGTTGTAGAGGATGCGGCGGTTGTTCGGCCAAGCGAAGGCCCACTCGGAGTACAGGCCCAGGCCGGAGGTATCGACGTTGTTGCGGCGGCACACGGGCTGGCTGGCCGGGTCGAGAGGAGCCTCGTTGTTGCTGTAGTAACCGGAGTAGATCCACATACCGCAAGAGGTGGAGCCGTCGGCGGCCAGCTCACCGTAACCGGAGAGCAGGTCGGTCTGGGGATCGGAGGAATCGCAGTTGCAGTTCGTGCCGGCAACGCGATAACCGTTGAGAGCCCAGGCGACGGGACGGAAGTCGATCTTGCCGTCAACGTAGTAGTCCCACTTGACGTTCAGGATGGGATCGGGGTTGGCGGTCTTGGGATCGTCGTGCTCCTCCTCGTAGAGGCGGCAGATCTCGGTCCACAGCAGGTCGCACATCTCGAGGTCGGTCTTGGCCTCATCCCACGGATCCACGGCCTGGAAACGCCACTGAATCCAACGGCCGGAGTTCAGGATGGTGCCAGGCTTCTCGTAGATGAGGGCGCACGGCAGGTAGTACACCGTGGTGTTGACCTTGGAGGGATCCATGCCCGGGCCGCGCCAGAACTCAGCGGCCTCGGTGAGCACCTGGTCGGCAACGACGAGCCAGTCGAGGTTGGCCATGGAGCGACGGATGTTGCCGGCGTTGGGGCCGGAGTGGCACGGGTTCATGCCCCAGTTGAAGTAGCCCTTGATGACGCCCTGCTGCATGAGCTCGAACGTGGAGATGTGCGTCCAGTCCTTGATTTCAGCGTCGGCGTGCGAGGGGACCTTGGGCCACCAGTCATAGCCGTAGTCGTTCTCGACGGTAGCGTTCTCGCCGAAGAACTCCTTGAGCTGGCTGACGATGAACTTGGGCTTGTTGGTGTAGTAGCCGTCGGAGTAGGTCTGGCTCTCGAGCCAGGCACGAAGGCTCTTGCGGTCGGTGATGTTGGCCCACTTGAGGTATGCGGGCTGCTCCTGCACCATCATGCCCATGTCCGTGGCGCCCTGAACGTTGGGCTCGCCGCGAAGAGCTGCCACGCCGCCGCCGGGGACGCCGACGTTGCCGAGGAGCAGCTGCAGGATGGACATGGCGCGGGTGTTCTGGGCGCCGTAGGTGTGCTGCGTCTGGCCAAGGGCGTACAGGATGACGCCGGCCTTGCCGCGGGCACCGGACTGCGCATAGGTGGAGTAGACGGTCTCGAGCTGCTCAAGCGTCATGCCGCAGGTGCTGGCGACAGTCTCCATGTCATAGCGGCCGTAGTGCTTCTTGAACTGCTGGTAGACGCACATCTCGTCGCTGAGGGTCGCGTCCTTCTTGGGGACGGTGAGCACCGGCGGGGTGAACTCGGGGACCTCGGGGTTGAGCTCGTGGCTGGCCCACTCGTAGGTGCCGCCCTTCGAGGTGTCCCACTCAACCTCTTCGGCAGTCTGATAGTGCCAAGAATGGTTGTTGTACTTCTCGGTCTCCTCGTCCCAACCGCTGAACAGACCAGTCTCGACGTCGAACTCGAACTCGGGGTCGAGCAGGTAGGAGGAGTTGGTGTAGTTGAGGAGGTACTCGAAGTTGTATGTATCGAGTAGCGCCTGGCGAGCCTCTTCGTCGTTGTTGTCCACAGCCTCAAGGTAAGCCTCAAGGTTAGGATCAATGAGGTTCTCGCAGATGTACTTGTACAGGCCGCCATAGAATGCGATGTCGGTACCCGAACGGATGGGGCAGTAGATGTCCGCCATCTCGGCAGTACGGGTATAACGCGGATCGACGACGATCCACGTAGCGCCCTTTTCGTGGGCCTTGTTGAGCCACTTGGCGCTGACGGGGTGGTTCTCAACGGAGTTGGAACCGATGTTCAGAATAAAGTCGGTGTTTTGGAAGTCACACCAGTGCGTGGTCATAGAGCCACGGCCGAATGAAGGTGCCAGACCGGCAACCGTGGGGCCGTGTCAAACACGAGCTTGGTTGTCGATGGCGACAACACCAAGCTGACGCATCATCTTGAGGATGAGGTACTCTTCCTCGGAGTTTTCCTGAGAGCCGCCCAACGAAGCGATGGACTGGCAGCGGTTGACGACAAGCTCCTCGCCGTCGACCATTTCCTTCTCGACGAAGCCCTCGTCACGGGTGTCCTTCACCTTGCGGGCGATTTCAGGGATGATCTCTTCCCAGGTGATTTCCTCCCACTCGCTGGAGCCGGGACGGCGCACCAGCGGCTTGGTGGAGCGGGCGGGGTTCTTGATGACCTCGCGGGTCTCGGGGTCAACGACGTTGCGCAGCTGCGACATCGTGGCGCCCTTGGGGCACAGGCCGCCCTGGTTGATGGGGTGATCGGGATCGCCCTCGAGGTTGATGAGCTCGCCGTTGCGAGACGAAAGCAGAGAACCGCAGCCACCTGCACAATAGCAGCAGATGTTCGTGCTCTCCTTGGTACCCACGAGCTTCCAATCGGCAGGATCAACATCCTGGGCCAGCGCCTTCGACTGGTTCGTCAGCTCGAACGCCAGCGTCGACGCGAGTGCGCCTGCGCCGCCGGCCTTCAAAAAGCTTCTGCGCGAGAGTTCCATGTAACACTTCCTTTCCTATACCTCGTCCTTGCTTCGACCGTGTGCGAAGCATTGCAGCAGGAGAGGTTACGCGTATACACGCGCGACCATTAGACCCGTTAATGGTCTATTTCTGGCGTCTTACCAGTTGAAGCTAGATTTGAACCCCTTTTGGGTCTATTGTATTGGCCGTTTGCCCCCGTTTTTTGGTCGTTTAGGGGTGTTACTTTTGTGATGGAACTGTGAAGGTAACGTTACTGGGATGTTACCGGCATCGACTCGCCGAGAGGAGCCGTGCAGGTCGTGAAGGATGATGCGCTGAGAAACCCGTACATTGTCGGGCTCTCCCTAGTCTTCGTCTGGATCCACGTCATGAGTGGACAGCTGCGCGATCACGCGGGCTTCACCTGGCTTGCAGCGTTCTACGCAAGCATTTCGCTTTTCATGGTCGCCCTGGTGTTCCTCGACAAGCGCGACAAGCGCGCCAAAGGCGTGCTCTCCCCTGCCGCCGTGGCAAGCGCAATCTGCCTGGCGGTGTCTCCCCTCATGATGTTCGACCTGGAAATGCCCGGCCTGGTCCAAATTCCCATGCACCCGCTGGCCGTCTGCATCATGGGCGGATACGGCCTTGCCTACGCCTATCGAACCTGGAGCACGCCCTATAGCGAGATGCAGCCCCGCCAGGCGTGCGGTATGGCGGCGCTTGCGCTCGTGATTGCCTCCCTTATCGAGTGCTTCATGTTTATCGTGGGCGACGCGGGCTCCTGCATCGTGCTCGCGCTGGTGGGTTTCGCCATCCCCGCCACGTTGCACGGCTGCTACAAGCATCTTGACCCCGAGCCCGCAAGCGAGCCCGCTCCCACCAAGACGTTCCAGGAAAACGCCCGTGCCGTACTGCCCCTTTGGCGTATCGCCGTGGGCATCACGGTCTACAGCTTTGCCGTGGGCGTCTCTTGGACGCTCCTGCTCGCCAACCCCGACCGCATCCTTGCCCTGACCGACCTGGCGGTTCCTCTGCTCATCATCGGGCTCGTCATTGTCTTCTGGGCTTGCTGCGCCAAGGTACTCAAGCGCATATCCTTCCGTATCGTGTGGCGACCCATCGTGCTCCTCATGTCAGCGGCCATTCTCATGGCCCCGCAGGTAGAGGGCACCACGTATGTGCTTGTGGTCTCCCTCGTGCGCGCCGCACAGACCACCATGGCCGCGCTTTGGTTCCTCATCCTTACAGATATCGCCCGCCACACGCACGTCGACGCCTCCCACGTCATCGGCATGGGCTGGGTCTTTTATTCCTTCCCTGTGGCCGCCGGCATTATCTTTGGCCTCATGCTTGCACCCTACGACCCGCTCCATACGGCACTTCCGGCCCTCACGGTCCTTGCGCTGGTTGCCATCGCCTTCGTCGCCGACGATCAAGACGCCCTCTTCACCAAGCCCAGCACAACCGAGCCCTTGCCAGGCACACCCGCCACCGCGCCTTTAATCGATGCCGCAACCGCCCCTGCCACACAACCCGATAAGCCCGACGACGGCATGGGCAGCGGCAGGCGCGACAGGCTCTCCGTCAAATGCGTCGCCATTGCGCGCGACTACGGACTCACCAACCGCGAATTCGACGTGCTGGTGCGCCTCGCACACGGCCGCAGCGGCGCTTTTATCGCCGACGAGCTCACGTTGTCTGAGAACACCGTGAAGGGTCACACGAAGCGTCTGTATGCAAAGCTCGGTGTCCACACTCGCCAAGAGCTCATTGACCTGGCCGAACAGTACGAGCTTAAATCTTAACTATAGCTTTAGAGAAGCAATTTTGTAAAAATATGCCGTCTTTATAGGTTCATATTCCCTACTTCTTTGGTATGCTTTACGCCACACATACCCGGCCCTGGAGGGGGAACCATGATCAACGCGCAGTTTGATGAGCTTGTGTCCAAGATTTCCAGCAACTATGAGGCTGAAGAGATCTTCGTCACCAAACCCTTCGGGCACTTCCCCAACCGCGATGCCATCATCTCCATCATCAAGGACGTGCGCAGCCTCATTTTCCCCGGCTACTACGCAGGCGAGGCCCTCAAGGGCGTAGGCGCGGAGAACTACGTGGCCGAGCAGATCATGCGCATCCGCAACGCCCTGCGCACGCAGGTGCACGAGGCGTTCCTGTTCCGTGACGGGACCACGCTTCCCGCACAGGACATCGAGACCAAGACCGACGCGGTCGTCGATGCCTTCATGGCCGAGCTCCCCCATGTCCAGGAACTGCTCTTCAAAGACGTGCAGGCGGCCTTCGACGGCGACCCGGCAGCCCAGAGCAAACAGGAGATCATCCTCGCCTACCCCGGCCTCTTTGCCATCTTCGTCTACCGCATCGCCCATATCCTCTACGGCTACAAGGTCCCGCTCATTCCCCGCCTCATGACCGAATACGCGCACAGCAAGACGGGCGTGGACATCAACGCCGGTGCCACAATCGGCGAGTACTTCTTCATCGACCACGCGACGGGCGTCGTCATCGGTGAGACCACGACCATCGGCTCGCACGTCAAGATCTACCAGGGCGTCACGCTCGGTGCCCTCTCCACGCGCAAGGGCCAGCAGCTTGCAGGCGTCAAGCGCCATCCCACTATCGAGGACGACGTGACCATCTACTCCAACGCCAGCGTCCTGGGCGGCCAGACCGTCGTCGGCAAGGGCGCCATCATCGCAGGCAGCGCCTTTGTCACCGAGTCGGTGCCGGCTTATGCCCGCGTGAGCCTCAAAAACCAGGAGGTCGTGGTGCGCACCCGCTCCGACGCCAAGCCCGCTCAGCCCGAGCCTGCTCCCACCTGGGAGATTTAAGCCGTCCAACAATGTTCTGGCGCTTCTTTGGAGAAGACCGGAGGCGCATATCCTCCGGGTATCATGTACGCACATGTACACGTCGATTTATCCCAAGGAATGAGGAACATGTCGTCTCTTTCACTGAGCAACAGCCATGAGCAGCGTCTGGAGGAGCGCTCGGTCGCCAATGCGCACGGCCAAATCGTCTCCGACCGCACCTACAACATGGTTCTTGGCCTCACCGTACTGTGGGGTCTGGGCATCAACGCCATCATGTGCGCCACCATGGGCGACTTCGCGATGAGCATGAACCCCATCGCTTTCACGATTTTCTACCTGGTGTGCTGCATCGCCGGCCTTCTGATTGCCTACAAGTCGGACAACCCGCTTATCAGCTTTGTGGGCTACAACATGGTCGTCATCCCGCTGGGCCTGGAGATTGCCTGCATCGTTGCTATGGTGGGTGGCATCAACACCGACATCGTGATGTACGCCTTCGTGGACACGCTGCTCATCACGGGCATCATGGTCATCGCGAGCCTGGCCTTCCCCAACTTCTTCGCCAAGATTGGCGGCCTGCTCTTCGCCGGCCTCATCGGCGTGCTTATCGTCTCGCTTATCACCATGCTCATTGGCGGCAGCGGCATTTGGATCTCGGTCATCTGCGCCGTGCTCTTCAGCCTCTACATCGGCTTCGACTACTGGCGCAGCCAGCAGTACGCCAAGACGATCGACAACGCCGTCGACAGCGCCATCGACATCTACATGGACATCGCCCTGCTCTTCATCCATCTCGTTCAGATCTTCGCAAGCAACAACAGGGACTAACCCGTCCGCCCCACAACGCTCCACGCCCTCAAGGCTGTCTGCCAGAAACGGCAGGCAGCCTTTTTTCATGCGCCCCCGAGCCCAACGCCCTTAAAGCCCCCAACGCGATTCGCGGCCCCTGCGGGCCTAGAAGCCCCCACGCATGCAAGAGACCTCCTGAATGGTCCAAGCGCAGTTTTGCAGCCGCGTTCTCTGCGGCGAAACTGTCTGAGCATTGGACCATTCAGGAGGCCCCGAGAGACTCCCCAGCAGAAGGGCTTCTAGCCCCTCAACCTCCCCGCAATCGCCCCGATGAAGTCGCGCGTATTGAGCGTCGTGGGGTTCTCCAGCGTCGTGATGCGTGCGAGGTCGCCCGTCATCTCGCCAGCCTCGATGGTGTCGATTGTGGCCTTCTCCAGGCGGTTCGCAAAATCCACGAGCTCAGGCAGCCCGTCGAGCTCGCCGCGCTTGCGCAAGGCACCCGACCAGGCAAAGATGGTGGCTACCGAGTTGGTCGAGGTCTCCTGGCCGGCAAGGTGCTTGTAGTAGTGGCGCTGCACCGTACCGTGGGCAGCCTCGTACTCGAAGGTGCCATCGGGGCTCACGAGCACCGAGGTCATCATAGCAAGCGAGCCAAAGGCACTCGACACCATGTCGCTCATAACGTCGCCGTCGTAGTTCTTGCAGGCCCAGATGAAGCCGCCTTCGGCCTTCATGACGCGCGCCACGGCGTCGTCGATGAGGGTGTAGAAGTACGTGATGCCCGCTTCGTCAAAACGAGCCTTGTACTCGGCGTCAAAGATCTCCTGGAAGATATCCTTGAAGCGGTGGTCATACTTCTTGGAAATGGTGTCTTTCGTGGCGAACCAGACGTCCTGCTTGATGGCAAGCGCGTACTCGAAGCAGCAGTGGGCGAAGCTCTCAATGGAACCATCGAGGTTGTGCATGCCCTGCACCACGCCCGGCTCCTTGAAGTCGTGCACCAGCTCGCGCGTCTCAGTGCCGTCTTCAGCCGTGTAGACGAGCTCCACCTTGCCAGGGCCGGGAATGCGCATCTCGGCATTGCGATAGACGTCGCCGTAGGCATGACGGGCAAGCGTGATGGGCTTAGTCCAGTTGCGCACGCAGGGCTCGATGCCCTTGACCACGATGGGCGTGCGGAAGACGGTGCCGTCAAGCATGGCGCGGATGGTGCCGTTGGGGCTCTTCCACATCTGCTTGAGGCCGTACTCCTCCACGCGCGCGGCATTGGGCGTGATGGTGGCGCACTTCACGGCCACACCCAGGCGCTTCGTGGCAAGCGCGGAGTCCACCGTCACCTGGTCGTCGGTCTCATCGCGATGCTTGAGGCCCAGGTCGTAGTACTCGCTCTTGAGGTCGACGAAGGGGCAGATGAGCTCATCTTTGATCAGCTGCCAGATGATGCGAGTCATCTCGTCGCCGTCCATCTCAACAAGCGGCGTGGTCATCTGAATCTTTGCCATGCGAGGTCTCCTTCCAGGTGCTCAATCAGTGACGGACACCATGATACGACCCCGCACGTCCTTCTCAAGGCGCAAATACGACGCGTCACCTGGTAGAAACCAAGCACCACAGCGACTTCGCACCCCGCACGCAAAAGGGCCCGGGGATTCTCTCCTCGGGCCCTTCTCAGTCAAACGTCCAGCTTGTTGCAAACGTACCTATGCTGCAGGCAAAGCTTCCTTCTTCTTTGCCGTGAGATACTGGAAGGCAACGACAGCCACGGCAACGACGATACCGACGACGTCGCTTGCAATACCGGGAATCATGGCGCACAAGCCACCCACAACAAGGGCGATACGCAGCACGGGGTTAATCTTCTTGAAGAGGTGGCCGTTGAGGGCCGCCGCGATGCAGAAGAGGCCGAGCAGGGCCGTGACGCACACGAGCGCCATCTCAAACACCGATGCATCGCCCTCGAAGAGCATAATCGGGTTGAAAGCAAAGATGTAGGGCACGATGAAGGCCGCAATGGCAAGCTTCGTGGCGTTGACGGCGGTCTTCATCGGCTTGGACTTGGCGATTGCGCTGCCGGCGTAGGCGGCCAAAGCCACAGGCGGCGTGATGTCGGCCACGATGCCGAAGTAGAAGACGAAGAAGTGCGCGGCAATCACGGGGATGCCCAGCTGAATGAGGATGGGCGCGCACGTGGAGGCCATGATGCAATAGTTGGCCGTGGTGGGAACACCCATGCCCAGAACGATGCAGCACACCATGGTGAGCAGCAGACCCAGGATGGTGGCGTCGCCGGCGATGGCGACGATGCCGTTGATGAGCACGGAGGCAAGACCGGTCAGCGTGATGCAGCCAGCGATAAGGCCGGCCATGGCGCAGGCAACGCCCACTGACACGGCGCTCTTGGCACCGGCCTGGAAGGCCTCAAAGGCCTGCTTCAAGGCAAACATCGTGGTCTCGGCAAACACCTGGCAAATCGTCTGGCCCTCTTCGCGCTCATGCAGGTTGTTCAGGAAGAAATTGACATACCCGATGAGGAAAGCGGCGAAGATGGAGATGGCGGCAGACCAAGCCATGGTGCGGGCACCCGACGCGACGAGCCACACGAGCAGCACAAGCGGCAGCAGCAGGTAGCAGTTCTTGCCCAGATAGCGCCACGTGGGCAGGTCCTCGCGCGAAAGGCCCTTGAGCCCGAGCTTCTTGGCCTCGAGGTGCACGGTGATGAAGATGCCGGCGAAGTACAGCACGGCGGGCAGGATGGCCTTGGCAGCCACGTCGATGTAGGGAATGCCCATGTACTCGGCCATGAGGAACGCCGCCGCGCCCATGATGGGGGGCATGATCTGGCCACCGGTGGAAGATGCTGCCTCAACGGCGCCGGCGAACTCAGGCTTGAAGCCGGTCTTCTTCATCATGGGGATGGTGACGGAGCCCGTGGTGACGGTGTTGCCCACCGAGGAGCCGCTCACCATGCCACACAGGGCGCTCGAGATGACGGCCACCTTTGCAGGGCCGCCGCTCGACCAGCCGGCCAGGCGGTTTGCCAGGGAGATGAAGAAGTTGGCGATGCCCGTACGCTCCAGGAACGCGCCGAAAATAATGAAAAGCACGATGTAGGTGTAGCACACGTTGATGGGTGTGCCGATGACGCCGTTCACGCTGTAGAACAGGCGGGAGATGATGTACTGGAACATCTTGAACGGGTCGGAGTTGTAGCCGCTGCGCCAAACCACGACGTAGATGAGCAGGGCGGCAACCACGATGAGAATCGGGATACCCACGCAACGACGGCACAGCTCGAACAGCACAAGGATGCCCACGACGCCCATCACGATGAGCGGCAGGTCGATGCGGTTGTTCATCATAATGATGTCGTAGGCGTTGAACGCAAAGTAGAAGAACGAGCCTGCGCCCAGCACCATGAGAACGATGTCGTACCACGGGATGCGGTTGGGCTTGACGTGGTGCTTGTCAGCCGGGTAAATCAAAAAGCCGATGATGATGATGCAACCCAGGAACAACGACAGGCGCGTCTCAGGCAACACGGTGCTGAAGAGCGTCATGTACAGGCAGTACACCGAGAATGCCGCCATGATGCAGCCGACAATGGTCTTGGGGATGCCCTGCCACACGCGTGTATTCGACTCACGGTCGTACTTCTTCATCACCGCGTCGACATCAGTCTGCATTTCCTCGGCAGGAAGGGCGGTCTGGCTGGAATCTGCCACTTGTTTACACCTCCAAGAGCGTGAAAACGGATAGGTCATAAAACGCAAGGGAAGTCGCCGCAGTCAGAGGCGACCGCAGCGACTTCCGATTGTAACGCAAGGAGAATTGGGAGAAGGCGAATTACTTCGTCTCTACCTCGAAGCCCTTCTCCTTGAAGTACTTTGCTGCGCCAGGGTGATACGGCACGGACGTGATGGAGGCGCCGTTCTCAACGCTGAGCTCGGCGTACTTGGCATGGCTGTCGGTGAGGTCGGCAGCGTTGTCGAAGATGTCGGCGCACAGCGTGTAAATGGCATCCTCGGAAACCGTGTCGGCGGCGATAATGACTGCGCTCACAGCGACAGTGGTGACGTCCTCATCGACGCCCGCATAGGTGCCAGCCGGGATGGTGGCAGCCTGGTAGTACTCAGAGGTCTCGAGCAGGCCGGAGACGTGCTCCTCGTCCAGGGAGACGAGATAAGCGGTCTTGGACGTGGAGAGGTCGGTGATGGCCGTGGTGGGAGCACCGGCGACGATGAAGGCGGCATCGATCTTGCCGTCCTTGAGGGCGTCGGCGGAGTCACCGAACGACTGGTAGGTGGGCGTGATGTCGTCCTCGGTGAGGCCGTAGGCGCCCAGGACGTCGATGGCGTTGAAGTACACGCCCGAGCCGGCGGAACCGATGGAGACGTTCTTGCCCTTGAGGTCGGCGACGGTCTTAATCTCGGGGTCGCAGGTGACGATCTGGACGGTCTCCTGGTAAAGGGCGGCAACCGTGGAGAAGCAGTCGACGGCGCCATCCTTGGCGAAGAGATTCGTGCCGGCGTAGGCGTAAGCCATAACGTCGGACTGGCAGAAGGCGAGCTCGGCGTCGCCGTCCTCGATGGCGATGACGTTGGCCTGCGAGCCGTTGCCCACGAGGGCCGTCACCTTGATGTCGGTGTTGTTGGTGGCATGCTGGGAGATGACGGAGCCGAAGGCATAGTAGGTGCCCGACTCGCCACCGGTGATGAAGCGCAGGTCGGCGGTCTTGTCGCCAGAGGCCTTGATGTCAGTGTCGGCAGCCTCGGTCTTGGCGGCGTCGTCGGTCTTCTCCTCGGTCTTGGCGGGCTCGGCGGTCTCACCGCAACCGGCAAGGACGAGCGACATGCCGGCGACACCGGCCAGGGCGAGGAACTCTTTCCTGGAAACCTTCTTCATCTTGAGCGCTCCTTTTCATAATGTTTGGAATGCCAACGAGAATAGACGGACTCGTACGGCAGCACATGAAACCATATGACCTTGCTCATTGTTGTGCGCTGTCTGGATGCAAGTTTATGAGAAAAGACCGCCGCTGACATCACCGTTAATGCATTTTTAACGCTCCAATACTCTATTTGTGCCGTTCACATGGCTTTTTGCATCCTTTTGCCCGCCAAAGTGCATGCACTGTGAAGCTTTCTTACACTTAGGCGCCCACCACAACATCGAAAGGCTCCCGCGTGAACACGGACACCCTCGGCATCTTCACTCAGATGGTCGTGCTCTTCCTCATCATCGGCACAGGATACGGCTGCAAGAAAGCGCACCTCACAACGGCAGCTTTTGACAAAGGCCTCTCCAACCTGGTGCTGTCGGTCACGCTTCCCGCCATGATCGTGGGGTCGGTGCTCAACTCCACCCAGCTGCCCGGCCGCACGGACATCGTGGCGGCCTTCCTCTACTCATGCGTGGCTTATGCACTCATGATTGTGGTCGCCCTGGTTGTCACCGCCCTTATGCGCGCACCCATCGGCAAGCGCGGTGTCCTGCGCTTCATGATGGTGTTCGGAAACGTCGGGTTCCTAGGCTTCCCTGTCATCTCGGCAATCTGGGGCAGCGACGCGCTCATCTACGCCGCCATCTTCAACCTGCCCTTTAACTTCCTGTGCTTCACGGTGGGCGCCTGGTTCATCGCCAGCGACGCACAGGGCCAGGGCATGGAGAAAGTCACGTGGCGCACCTTTTGCACGCCCACTATCCTGTCATGCTGCGTGGCCATCGTGCTGGCGCTTCTGGGCATCCACAACGTGCCCGTGATCGGCTCGGCGCTCGACACGCTCGGCGCCATGACCACGCCGGCCGCCCTGCTCGTCGTGGGATCGCAGCTGGGCAACCTTGCCCCGCGCGAGCTTGTGGGAGACGCGCGTCTGTGGGCCAGCTGCGCGGCCAGGCTCGTGCTCATGCCCCTGCTCAACTGGGTTGTGCTCAGCCTCATTGTGGACGACCCGCTCATCTTGGGCATCCTCGTGGTCACCACGGCCATGCCCGTGGCAAACGTGGGCACGATGCTGTGTCAGAAATACGACGCCGACACCCCCACCGTACTGCGCGGCACCTTCTGGACCACGCTGCTGTCGCTTGTGACCATCCCCGTGCTCGTGCTTGTGATGGGCTAACGAGCCGTCTCTGTCTGCCGCCAGCAAATGGCACAGCTTTCAAGGCGCGAAATCTTGAAAATACTACTTTGATGTTGTATCCTTATTGAGATTAATTACTAATTATCTCAAGCGGCTTTCCGGGAGGACGTATGCCAGCAAGAAACACTGTACAGCGCAGCGTCATCGAGGCCGAGCTGCGACACTTGGCGAACCACCCCACCGTCGACGAGGTGTACGCCGCCGTGCACGAGGAACACCCCAGCATCAGCAAAGCAACGGTGTATCGCACGCTCAACATGCTCTCCGACGAGGGCGCCATCAGCCGTGTGAAAATCAACAACGGCGCCGACCACTTCGATCACACCGCATTCTTCCACTATCACGTGCGGTGCCTGGGGTGCGGCAAAGTCGACGACGTCATGATTCCCATACTCGCAGGCATCGAGGAGACCGCCAGCGCCGCCAGCGGCTACCGCGTGGTGAGCCATACCCTGCAGTTTGACGGCTACTGCCCCGCCTGCCAGGAAAAAGAACAGGATTAACGAGCGCTTGAGGGAAGGAGGGTATCCTACGCCTGCCCAAGTCCTCGTACCGAGGGCAGCGGGGGGCAGGCTTCGGAAACCCTCCTTCCACGCACGTCTGTCCTGTAAGAAGGGCTTTATTAAGGAGCACAGCGGACGAGGTTCTGCATCACTTACGCGTAGATCTCTTTTTCTACGACGAGGTCGTTCTTAATCTTCCCCACCAGCTTGTTGAGTGCGTCGATGCAGCGCGGGCGGATGTCGGCGCCGATCATGACGTACATGATGGAGTCACCCACGTTGAGGGCGCCCTCGTTGAGCCACGTGCGCACATAGTAGACGCCAGGCCAGGTGAGGGCCTCCTTCTCAGCGGCGGCCACGCCCTCGGCATCGTAGGAGAACTCAACCTGGGCGACCTCGCCCAGGCCCTCAACACCCTCGCGCACCTGCTGCTTGGGCGTGATGCGCACCACGCCGTTGTGCGTAAGGAACATGCCGCACTGGGCAGCCTTGGGGTCGGCCTTGGCCTCTTTGAGCCAGGCATCCATCGAAGGTTCGGGCTTTGCCATATCCATACTCCCTTTGGTCTCATGCACACTTGACGGTTATCAAAAACGCCGCCTGACATTGTACCCGTCAGACGGCGCAAAAGAAGCGCACATGCAAAACTGAAGGTCAACGCAACCCGAGTATGAATCCGCACAGGGGACCACACCGCACATTCAGCTCGATAGCGGCACGTGCGTGCAGGACCGCGCTGAATGCCCTTCTACTCGAACGTGGCAAGCGCCTGCGTCACGAGGGGGGCCAAGACATCGGGAAACGCGCAGGCAGAGGCGTCGAAAGCTAAAAGGGCCGCATGGGCCCTGTCGTCATGGATGCGTGCAAGGCTCTCCACCGCATAGCGAGCCCCCCACTCGGCCTCGCCGGCAAGGGCGCCCTCGAGCACCGCCTGCACCTGGTCACGCGAAGCGCTCTGCGCCCCGCAAGCAAAGCCGAGGGCCCACACCGCTGTGGAAGAAACATCCAAGTCAGAGTCGGTAGAACAAACTAGCAGGGCAGACAGCACGCGCTCCCCCACACCCTCGTTACGCTCGCAGCGGCGGGCAAGAGCGTCGAGCGCCGACACTTTCACGAGTGTGTCCTCCCCTGCCTGAGACAGGCGCTCAAGCAGCAGCTTCTCGCCAGCCTCGTCGTCGGTGGCAGCCAAAGCGGCGCAGGCGTTTGCGCGCACACGGACAACATCGTCTTCAAGAAGCACGGTGAGGGCATCGGTCGCACGGATGTCGCGCAGCGTGCCCAGCACGGCGGCGGCATCGGCACGCACGCCATCGTCAGGATCGAACGCCATGACGGCGATGGGTGTAAAGAGCTCGGCGCGCTGCACATCGGTCAGTCCCGCATGGGCCACCACGTTGGCAAGGCCCCACAGCACACCTGCACGCACACCAGCGCACTCGTCATGGCGGTGGGACAAAAGCGCGCCCACACACGCAGCGTCGGCCTCGCGCGCAAGCGCCTGGCAGGCAAGGGCACGCACACCCTCCTCAGCATCTTCCAACGCGCGGCAGAGCAGCTCGGTCGCGACCGAGCTCTTGATGCGCCCCAGGGCCACGACGGCACTCTTGCGCACGCGTGCATCGGAATCGGTCAGCATGGGCTCCAAAGAGCGCGCTCGCTCGTCAGGCGTGCGGCCGTCGTCTGGGCGCACCGCTGTTTCATCAGTCTCGGCCATGGGGCCCCTTTCCGTACGTCAAAGTCATACCCATGCACCATACCAAAGCGGGGCGCCGCCCGCACACTCCCAAGCAGCGCCCCGCAATCTATCTCTCAAACACCGCACTTAAAAGCGCAGGTTCTGTATCCTCTAAAACGCAGGTTCTGGCCTGCAAGGCGCGCGATGCCGACGTGCACGGTGCGGGCCTTTGGCCTACTGGAGTACTCTAGGCATCGCGCATGGAGCGTTCTTCGCGACAAGTCCCGTGGAGAACGCAGCAGGCCAGGTTCTGCATCCTCTAAAACGCAGGTTCTCAGGCGCAAGGCGCACGGAGCCGATGTGTACTGGAGTACATGAGGCTCCGTGGAACGCAGCGCCTGAGGTTCTACGTCGCTTTACTCGACCGAGTCGGGCTCGACGGGGACGTCTTCGGGGCTCGTCGCCCTCTGCGCACGTGCCTTGGCCGAAGCCTCCTCATCCTTTGCAACCACGATGTTGCCGTCGTTGTCGACGTCGACACGCACCACGTCGTTCTCAGAGAGCTTGCCGTCGATGATGAGGTTCGCGATGCCGTCGACCACCTTGTTCTGGATGAGACGACGCAGCGGACGGGCACCGAACGCAGGGTCAAGGCCGCCCAGGCTAAGGGCGTCCATGGCGCTGGGCGTCACGGTCATGCTGAGACGCTCGCGAGCAAGGCGTTCGCGCACGTCGTCAAGCTGCAGGTCGACAATGCGCTCGATGTCGGCGTAGCCCAGCGAGTTGAAGTACACCACATCGTCGATACGGTTGACGAACTCCGGGCGGAAGGCCTGCTTGAGCACCTCTTGCATCTTCTGCTGCAGCTCGTCTTTGCCCGTGGTCTCCAGAATGAACTGCGAACCCAGGTTGCTCGTCATGATGATGATGGCGTTCTTGAAGCTCACCACGCGGCCCTGGCCGTCGGTAAGCCTGCCGTCGTCGAGCACCTGGAGCAACACGTTGAAGACGTCGGGATGCGCCTTCTCAAGCTCGTCGAGCAGAACCACGGTGTAGGGGTGACGGCGCACGGCCTCGGTAAGCTGACCGCCCTCGTCGTAACCCACGTATCCCGGAGGGGCACCGATGAGGCGCTGCACGCTGAACTTCTCCATGTACTCGCTCATGTCGATACGCACCATGGCGCGCTCATCATCGAACAAGGCCTCTGCCAGCGCCTTTGCCAGCTCGGTCTTGCCGACGCCGGTGGGACCCATGAACAGGAAGCTGCCCAGGGGACGGTCGGGGTCAGACAAGCCCGCACGAGAACGACGCACGGCGCTCGCCACGGCGTGGACGGCCTCGTCCTGACCGATGACGCGCTCCTTGAGGTGCTCCTCGAGGTGACGGAGCTTCTCCATGTCGCCCTGCATCATCTTCGACACGGGCACGCCCGTCCAGGCGCTCACCACAGCGGCGATCTCGTCCGCAGTGACCTCTTCCTTGAGATTGGCACCGGCTTCCTGCTTGGCACGCAGGCGCTGCTCGGCGTCGCGGTAGTCGGCCTCAAGCTTCGGGATTGTGGAGTAGCGCAGCTCGGAGGCACGCATGAGGTCGCCGGAACGCGTGGCGCGCTCCTCCTCGATGCGGGCCTCATCAATCTGGCTCTTGAGCTGTTGCACCAGGTCGATGATACCCTTCTCGTTCTGCCAGGCTGCCTTGGCGGCGTCGAGCTTCTCGCGAGCGTCGGCAATCTCGTGGCGCAGGGTCTGCAGGCGCTCGGCGCTGGCCTCGTCGTCCTCCTTCATGAGCGCCTGCTCCTCGATCTGCATCTGAGTGAGCTGGCGCTCCTGAGCGTCAATGTCGCTGGGCATGGAGTCAAGCTCCATCCTCAGGCGGCTGCCGGCCTCATCGACCAGGTCGATTGCCTTGTCGGGCAGGAAACGGTCGGTGATGTAGCGGTCGGAGAGCTGGGCTGCGGCCACAAGCGCCGAGTCGGTGATGCGCACGCCGTGGTGGATCTCGTACTTCTCCTTAATGCCACGCAGGATGGAGATGGTGTCCTCCACCGTGGGCTGGTCGACCATGACAGGCTGGAAACGCCTGGCAAGAGCGGCATCCTTCTCGATGTACTTGCGATACTCGTCAAGCGTCGTGGCGCCGATGGCATGCAGCTCGCCACGGGCAAGAGCGGGCTTCAAGATGTTGGAGGCATCCATGGAGCCGCCCGAGGCGCCGGCGCCCACGATGGTGTGCAGCTCATCGATGAACAGAATGACGTTGCCGCCGGCCGCCGCGACCTCCTTAAGCACGGCCTTCAGACGGTCCTCGAACTCGCCACGGTATTTGGCGCCTGCCACCATGGCGCTCATGTCAAGCTCGATGAGCTCGCGGTCACGCAGGGTCGAAGGCACGTCGCCAGCAACGATGCGCTGCGCGAGGCCCTCGACGATAGCCGTCTTGCCGGTACCAGGCTCGCCGATGAGCACGGGGTTGTTCTTCGTGCGGCGCGAAAGCACCTGCACCGTGTGACGAATCTCCTCGACACGGCCGATGACCGGGTCGAGCTTGCCCTCGCGGGCCAGGTCGGTCAGGTTGCGACCATACTGCTTGAGTGCCTCAAACTGGGGCTTGCTCTCGGCATCGGTCACGCGCGAATCGCCGCGGAGCTGCTCGTAGGCGTCCTGCACGCGCTTGGCCGTCACACCGGCGTCGTTCAGGATGCGACCGGCGTCACCCTTGTCGCCTGCAAGCGCGATAAGCAGGTGCTCGGTGGTGGCAAACGAGTCGCCCATCTTCGAGGCGAGCTTCTGCGAAGCATCGAGCACGCGCATGAGCCCCTGGCTCATGCCGGCCTGGGAGCCGCCACTCACGCGAGGCTGACTTGCCAGCTTCTCGTCAACGACAGCCTTGAGCTGGGCGGGGTCTGCGCCCACGCGCTCGATGATGGCATCGAGGTTGCGCTCAGAACTCTCAAGCAGGGCCTTTAATAGGTGAAGGCTTGTAACTTCTGAAGCCTCCATGTCGGAGGCAACGCCCACGGCTTCCTGCAAAGCGGCCTGGGCGGTCATTGCGAATTTGTCAATCCTCATATGTGTCACCCATCCTTCTCGGTGCCCATATCCTTCTTCTCAAGATCGGAAACTCCCGCCAGCAGCGCCAGCGGGCTCTTACCGCCCTCGGCATACGGCATGAGGGCGGTGATGGTCTCGCGCATCCGATACTCGTGGACCTGTTCGCGCAGTTCCTTGATCTCGGCGCGCAGCTGCTCTATCTCGGCGTCGCGCTCATCCATCTGGGTCTTCATGTCCAGGATGCGCACAACGCCAGCAAGGTTGATGCCCTCGTCGGTCAGACGACCAATGAGGTCGAGCCGCTCGATATCGGCCTGTGAGTACAGGCGCGTGTTGCCCGAGCTGCGGCGCGGATTCACCAGACCCTTGCTCTCGTAGATGCGCAGGGTCTGGGGATGCATGCCGGTGAGCTCGGCGGCAACCGAGATCATGTACAGCGGGCGGTTTCTCTCGTCGTCGTTTCTCGAGGGCATCTTGGATTACCTCTTATCCTTGAGCGCGCCGCGAGGGTCACGCTTGTCATGGTCGCGCAGGCGCTCGAGTGCCTCGCGCTCCTCATCGGTCAGGTCGCGGGGCACAGCGATGGCAATCTTCACGTAGAAGGAGCCGGTCGAGCCCTTGTGCTTCACGTCGGGGGCGCCCATGCCCTTGAACCTGAAAACCTTGCCAGACTGGGTGCCGGCGGGAATCTTGAGCTTGAGGTCCTTGCCGTTAGGGGCAGGCACAACGACCTCCGCACCCAGGCACGCCTCGTACACACTCACAGGCAGGTCCATATGGATGTCGGCCCCGTCGCGGGTGTAGAAGGGGTGCGCCGCCACGCGCGTGGTCACCACGAGGTCGCCGCGGGCTCCGCCCTGCGAGCCATACTCGCCGCGTTCACGGTAACGCAGCTTGCCGCCGTCAACGGCACCTGCGGGAATCTTGACAGTGAGCGTCTCGGTCGTACCCGTGGAGGGGATGCGGTAGCTCACCTTGCGCGAGACGCCCTCCAAGGCCTCCTTGAACGAGACCTCCACGCTCATGGTCAGGTCGCTGCCGCGCTGCGGACGGGGCTGACCCCAACCGTTGAACCCACCGAAACCGGTGGTCTGCGGATCCCACTCGGTGCCAAAGGCGCCCTCACCGTGCAGGATGGAGTCGATGATGGACTGCCAGTCCATGCCTGCCCCACCCGTGTAGCTGTAGCTGCCACCGCCGGCGCCGGGGTTGCCGCCCATGAATGCGCCGTACTTGAGCGCCTTGTCGTACTCTGCACGCTTCTTGGGGTCGGAGAGAACTTCGTAGGCCTGGCTGACCTGCTTGAACTCCTCTTCGTCACCGCCTGCGTCAGGGTGAAGCTTCACGGCAAGCTTGCGGAACGCCTTCTTGATTTCGTCGTCGGATGCCTTTTCGTCGACACCCAGGACTTCGTATAAGGTCTTCTGAGTCGATGCCATGATGAACACCCTCCTTCCAAAAGTATGAAGCGGAACCTGATGCGCCGCGTTCTCCACGGGACTCGTCGCAAGACCAGCTCCGTGCGCGGGACCTAGAGTACTCCAGTACACGTCGGCCCCGCGCGCCTTGCGCATCAGAACCCGCGTCGGTTAAGGCGGAACCTGATGCGCCGCGTTCCGCGGGACCTAGAGTACCGCCGTAGGCCAAAGGCCCGCACCGCGCACGTCGGCATCGCGCGCCTTGCGCATCAGAACCCGCGTCGGTTAAGGCGGAGCCTGATGCGCGGCCGCGTGCAGGCATCAGGGCGCCTTTGGGAATGCCTCTTGAGCTTGACAAAGGCCGCGTCGGAAGAACTCTCCGGCGCGGCCTTTGCTCGTTTACGTTGGTGCGTCTCCTTGGAAGCGCAACGCCCTGCGGCCTTGCGCTACTCCTCGGTAGCCGCAGGTTGGGCCGGGCCGCCCTTGGCAACCGTGACCATCGCGGTGCGGATGACGCGTCCGCCCATGCGATACCCCTTCTGGTACACGTCCTTCACGGTGTTGTCGGGTACCGTGGGGTCGGGCACTTGGGCGATGGCCTGGTGGTCGTTCATGTCGAACGGCTGGCCGGCTGGGTCGATAGCCTCAACGCCCGAGCGATGCAGGACGTCGATAAGCTTGTCGTACACGGCACGAACGCCGCTCACGAACTCGCCGTACGCGCCTTCCGGGTTGGACTGGGCGGCGTGGTCAAGAGAGCGCTCCATGTCGTCGACCACAGGAAGGAGCTTCATGACGAGGTCCTCCGTGGCACGGGCCTTCTCTTCCTCGCGCTCACGTGCGGTGCGCTTGCGGAAGTTGTCCCACTCGGCCTGCAGACGCAGGAACTTGTCGTTGGCGGCAGCGGCGTCGGCGCGCGCCTTCTCGATGTCTGCCATCGAGAAAACCTCGTCGACCGCGTCGGCAACGGCCTGCTCGTCTACCTGCTGACCGTCTTGCTCCTCAGCCTCGATGACCTGGGCCTCAACGGGCATCTCCTCAACGGGGAGCGCCTCGTCGGCACCCTGAGTCTCGGGCTTGTTTCCGTCGGCGGGCATCATTACTTGCCCTGCTTGTCATCGTCGACGACCTCGTAGTCGGCGTCGACCACGTCGTCGTTGGCGGTAGAAGCGCCCGCAGCGCCGGCCTGGCCAGCGGTGGCAGCACCCTGAGCGTCGCCGTAAGCGACCTCAGCAAGCTTGTAGGAAGCGGTGCGCAGCTCCTCGCCAGCAGTGCGGATAGCGTCGACGTCGGTGCCGTTCAGAGCCTCCTTGGCCTTGGCGATAGCAGCCTCGACCTCGGACTTCGTGTCGGCAGGAACCTTGTCACCCAGCTCGGCGATGGTCTGCTCAGTGGCGTAGACCAGCGAGTCGGTCTGGTTACGGGTCTCGACCTCGTCCTTCTGGCGCTTGTCCTCCTCAGCGTGAGCCTCGGCATCCTTCACCATGCGCTTGACCTCGTCGTCGGAAAGGGCCGTGGAGCCGGAGATAGTAATCTGCTGCTGCTTGCCGGTACCCAGGTCCTTAGCGGAAACCTTGACGATACCGTTGGCGTCGATGTCGAAGGTAACCTCGATCTGAGGCACGCCACGACGGGCAGCGGGAATGCCGGAGAGCTGGAAGCGACCGAGCGACTTGTTGTCGCGAGCCATCTCGCGCTCGCCCTGCAGGACGTTGATCTCAACGGAGGTCTGGTTGTCGGCAGCCGTGGAGTAAATCTCGGTCTTGGAGGTCGGGATCGTGGTGTTGCGGTCGATCATCTTGGTCATGACGCCGCCCATGGTCTCGACGCCCAGGGACAGGGGCGTAACGTCGAGCAACAGGATTCCGCCGTGATCGGCGTCGAGGTCGTTGTTCAGAATGCCACCCTGAATGGCGGCGCCCACGGCCACGACCTCGTCGGGGTTGACGCTCATGTTGGGCTGCTTGCCCGTCATCTTCTTGACGAGCTCCTGCACGGCGGGCATACGCGTAGAACCACCGACAAGAATGACCTGGTCAATCTCGGAGATCTGCAGGCCGGCGTCGCGCAGAACCTGCTGGACGGGAGCCTTGCAGCGCTCGAGCAGGTCGTGCGTGGAGCGCTCGAACTCAGCGCGGGTCAGCGTGTAGTTGAGGTGCTTCGGCACGCCGTTGACGGCGGTGATGAAGGGCAGGTTGATGGTGGTCTGCTGAGCGCTGGAGAGCTCCTTCTTGGCGTTCTCGGCAGCCTCCTTCAGACGCTGCAGGCTCATCGGGTCCTGACGCAGGTCGATGCCGTTCTCAGCCTTGAACTTGTCGGCCATCCAGTCGATGACGCGCTGATCCCAGTCGTCGCCGCCCAGGTGGTTGTCGCCGTTGGTGGCAAGAACCTGGAAGACGCCGTCGGCGATCTCAAGCAGCGAGACATCGAAGGTGCCGCCGCCCAGGTCGAAGACGAGGACCTTCTCGTCGGCGTCCTCCTTGTCGAAGCCGTAGGCAAGAGCAGCGGCCGTAGGCTCGTTGACAATACGCAGAACATCAAGGCCAGCAATCTTGCCGGCGTCCTTGGTAGCCTGACGCTGAGCGTCGTTGAAGTAGGCGGGGACGGTGATGACGGCCTGGCTGACAGGCTCACCGAGGTACTTCTCGGCGTCAGCCTTCAGCTTGCCCAGGGTCATGGCGCTGACCTGCTCGGGGGTGTACTCGTTGCCGTCAATCTTCACGACGCAACGGCCGCCCTGGCCGGAGGTGACGTCGTAGGCGATGCCCTTCAGCTCGCTGCCGACCTCGTTGTAGGCGCGGCCCATGAAACGCTTGATGGACGCGACGGTGTTCTTGGGCTCGGTGACAGCGGCGTTCTTGGCAGGCTTGCCGACGACGCGGTCGCCATTGGCGCGGAAGCTCACGACAGAGGGCGTGGTGCGATCGCCCTCAGCGTTGACGATGACGGTGGGCTGACCGCCCTCAAGAACAGCGACGCAGGAGTTGGTGGTGCCGAGGTCGATACCGATAACCTTGCTCATGATGTAACCTCTCTTCAGTAGATGGCGGGCCTCTTCCACCGCTTCTCCGGTGGGGTTACCCTTCCTTGATCGAAAGGCATTATATCCCGTTTACTGCGGAGGCATACAAAATCTAAGTCTCTTCATATAACATTTTTTGATTATGATTCTGAAAGGGTGTCAAACCATGGGCAATGGAACAAAAGCGCAGGCACAGGGCACAAGACTGACCGAATCCGATGTGGAGGCCATCTACATGGAGCGCACAAATGACGAACTTGAGAGCCTCGCCGAGGAAGGTTTTATCACATCGGGCAACGCTTTTTGCCGCGTGCTGCTCGTGAAGGGAAGGCCCGGCCCGGCCGAGACGAACGGCAGCGACTTGCTGTCCGGTGCCGACGGCGAGGCCCTGCGGGCGGGGCTTGCGCGACTGGGCTGGAAAGAGAGTGACTGGGCCGGCCTTGCAACGTTTTTAGGACAGGACGGCTTTCCCCAGGCCGACCCGGCCGACCTGGCCGTGGCGGTGGAAGTGTTCGACCCAGAGTGCGTCGTGGCGCTCGATTCCCCCGCCGCCCGCAACCTGGCCCTTGCCTGGGGGTTGCCCGAGCCGCTGCCGGCAGGCAAGGTCGAGCGCGTGTTCGGCCGGCGCGTCTTGGCAATGGGAGGCTTCGAGGCGGCCTTGGCCAGCCAAGATGGGAAGAAAGAGATGTGGCGTCGACTTCGCCAGCTCCCCCCTCTCCCCTCCCCTTTGTAAGGATGCGGAACCTCGTCCGCTGCGTTCCACAGGTGCTCACGCGCGGTGCGCACCTGTGGTGTACATCTAGTACGCATCGCACCTGTGCGCCTTGCGGACGAGAACCCGCGTTTGTATGGGCGGAACCTGGCCTGCTGCGTTTCGCACGCGCGAGGCACAAAAAAGGCCGCTCGGTTGCCCGGGCGGCCTTTGGGTGGTGCAGATGTCCTAGAAAGTCGAAGTTACTCGGCGATCTCGGTGATGGCGCCGACCGGGCACTCGTCCTGGCAGTTGGCGCAGCCGATGCAGTCGCCCTCGTTGACGACGGTGCAAACGTTGTCCTGGAGCTCGATGACGCCAGCGGGGCATGCGTCGATGCAAGCGCCGCAGCCGATGCAATCAGAAGCAGTGATAACAGGATGCATGAGTTTTCCTCTCCTCTTTTAGCCCGCCAACTCTAGCAGACCAGGTTCCTCTCACCAAAACACGGCCCTCACACGATGCGCATCAGGTTCCGCATCACACTACTAGTCGTCGTCGTCGCAAATCTCGGTG
The DNA here is from genome assembly GCA_902464015.1 of uncultured Coriobacteriales bacterium. GTDB lineage: Bacteria > Actinomycetota > Coriobacteriia > Coriobacteriales > UMGS124 > UMGS124. The sequence goes on from CABQHM010000017.1 coordinate 49,998, forward strand.
ATGGCGTTGACAGGACACTCCTCCTGGCACTCGCCGCAGCCCTTGCACTCGGACTCGTCAACGACGGTGCAGAAGCCGTCGTCGATCTCGATGGCGCCCGTGACGCACACGTCAACGCAGGCGCCGCAGCCGATGCACTCGTCAGTGTCAATAATGGGGTAAGGCATGAGTCTCTCCTCTCTCAACGGGCACAGGGCCCGCAAATACTTTCTGAACACGGTAGCCCGTATTCCCGGCTGCGGCGCCTCCATACATCGCAGCCGTCAACGGCGGGTAGGGTAGCATGATTCTCCCCATGCACAAGTACCCCACAAAAATTCACGGTGAGTGGCATGAAGACTTTTTTGTACGGGAGGCTCGGGCATCGAGAACCCCACCTCGCCTACAAAGGATAGTGCTACGATTACGCGGCTTTTTCACTCTCTGCCCGCGATGAGCTATCAACGGAGGATCAAGACATGTCTAGCGACCTCGTGCGCTTCAGCGTCGCCATGCCAGCGCTGCTCCTCGACGAGTTCGACCGTTACACCGCCCAGCGCGGCCTTTTGGTGAACCGTTCCGAGGCAATCCGCAACCTCATACGCGATGCCTTGGTCAACGAGGAGCTCGAGGACCCGGCGGCGCCGGTCGTGGGCTCCATCACGCTCGTGTACGACCTGCGCGTCCCCGAGCTCATGTCCAAGATTGCCAGCGTGGAGTCCAACTACCCCGACGAGGTCGTCTCCTCCACGCATGTCCACCTTGAGCAGGGCGGTTGCATGGAAACCATCGCCGTGCGCGGCCTGGGCTACAAGGTGAAGGAGCTCTCCGACTGCCTCGCCGGCATCAAGGGGGTCTCGCACTGCAAGCTGACCGTGGTGGCGACCCTGTCGAGGATCGGGGGCTGACGTGGCGCGGATACACGTACATGTGAGCGGCATCGTGCAGGGCGTGGGCTATCGCCCCTTCGTGTGGAAGCTCGCCACCTCGCTGGGACTCGCCGGTTGGGTGAAGAACTCCAGCGACGGCGTGCACATCGAGGCAAAGGGCGACCCCGCGGCGCTCGACCGCTTTGTGCTCACCCTCTCCACCCAGCACCCGGCAGCCGCACGCGTGGACACCGTGCACGTCGACTCCCTCGACGACGGCCATATCGCGCCCGCCGGCTCCCACGAGGAGCTGCGGATGGCAGGCGGAGTGCCCGGCAGCGACTTCCGCATTGTGGAAAGCTCGGCCCAGGAAGACCTCACGACGCTCGTGAGCCCTGACATAGCCACGTGCCCCGACTGCCTGCGTGAGCTTTTTGATCCAGAAAACCGCAGGTACCACTACCCGTTTATCAACTGCACCAACTGCGGGCCACGCTTCACCATCATCGACGAGCTCCCCTACGACCGCCCTCGCACGTCCATGGCGAGGTTTGCGATGTGCCCGGCGTGCGCCCATGAGTACGCCGACCCGGCCGACAGGCGCTTCCATGCCCAGCCCGACGCGTGCTTCGCCTGCGGACCGCAGCTCACCTGGCGCACCGCCGAAGAGCCGGGGTGCGTGCTGCGCGGAGGTGACCTCGCATCGTCGGACGACATCATCGCCCGAGCGGCGCAGATGCTCCAAGACGGCGGCATCGTGGCCGTGAAGGGCCTGGGTGGCTTCCACCTTGCCTGCGACGCACGCAACGAGGCAGCCGTGCGACAGCTGCGCGAGCGCAAGCACCGCCCCACCAAGCCGCTCGCCGTGATGTTTGCCGACCTCAACGCCCTGCGCCAAGTGTGCGAGGTGAGCGACGCCGAACGCGCCCAGCTCACAAGCCCCCGCACCCCCATCGTGCTGCTGCGCCGCAAGGATGCGGCGGGCGTGCCGGAGAATCTGGCGATTGCGCCGAGCGTGGCGGGCGACCTGCCCGAGCTGGGCGCCATGCTTCCCTACACGCCCCTGCAGCACCTGCTGCTGCGCGCCGTGGGGGCGCCCCTGGTGATGACGAGCGGCAACCTCGCCGACGAGCCCATCATCTGCGACGACCAGGTGGCCGTGTCGCGCCTCATCGACGTGGCCGACGCCTGGCTGGGCAACAACCGCCCCATCTTGGCTCGCTACGACGACTCAGTCGTGCGCGTGGAGGGCGGCCGCACGCAGGTCGTGCGCCGCGCCCGCGGCATCGCCCCCACGCCCGTGAAGCTCCCCAACCCACCCGGCATCGACCCGAGCGGCGCGAGCCTGCCCTGCGTGCTTGCCTGCGGCCCCGAGCAGAAGGCGACATTCTGCCTCACGCGCGGCGAGGAGGCCTTCGTCAGCCAGCACCTGGGCGATTTGGAGAACGCCGACTCGTTCGACGCCTGGCGCCGCACGCTCAGCAAGTACGAGGGGCTTTTCGGCCTTGCTCCCAAGGTCCTGGCCTGCGACATGCATCCCGAGTACCTCTCGAGCAAATGGGCGCGCGAGGTGGCCGACAAGGAGGGCCTGCCCCTGTGCGAGGTGCAGCACCACCATGCCCACATCGCCTCGACGCTGGCGCAGGCAGGCGTGTGGGACCATGTGGTGGGCGTCGCCCTCGACGGCACCGGCTACGGCCCCGACGGGCGCATCTGGGGCGGCGAGGTCATGGTGTGCGACCAGGTCGACTTCACCCGCGCTGCCCACATCGCCTACTGGCCCCTGCCCGGAGGCGCCGCCGCCGTGCGCAAGCCCCTGCGCAACGCCTACGCGCTGCTTGCCCAGGCAGGTCTTGGCGACAGCGTCTGCGCCCACAACCTGGCCAACAAGATGGGCATCGAGGGACCGGTCGTGCTTCAGATGATCGCCCGCGACCTCAACTGCCCCCTAACGAGCTCGGCAGGCAGGCTGTTCGACGCGATCGCCGCCATCCTGGGCCTTGTGGACGTGGCGGGCTACGACGGCGAGCCGGCATGCCTGCTTGAGGCGGCGGCCTCGCACGCCCCGGCCTGCACGCCCGACGAGGTCGCGCGCTACAGGCTCACCATCCGCCACGCCAACGAGGCCGACGGTCACGGCGAGCAGGACGAGTCGCTCGTGCTCGACCCCGGCGCAATGCTCGCCAACCTTCTGGAAGACCTGGAGGCAGGCGTTGACGTGCAGGTTCTGGCCAGGCGTTTCCACGAGGGCTTTGCCGCAAGCGTGGCCGACGTCGCCGCCGGCGTTGCCCATGCCGCAGGCCTTGCCAAGGCGGCGCTGGGCGGCGGCGTCTTCTCCAACCGCATCGTGTGCGAGCTGGTGAAGCGCTCCCTGGAGGCGGCACGCCTCAAGGTGTACCTGCCCACCGGCCTGCCCCTCAACGACGGCGGCATCTCCTACGGGCAAGCCGCCGTGGCCCGTGCCCGCATGGCATCCGCCATTCTCAACCAAGCAAACGAACAGGAGTAGCACCATGTGCCTGGCAGTTCCCTCTCAAATCACCTCTCTGGACGACAACGGCATGGCCCAGGTCAGCGTCATGGGCGTGACGAGGCCCTGCTCGGTGCGCCTCGTGCCCGACGCAAAGGTGGGCGACTTCGTGCTCGTGCATGCAGGGTTCGCCATCCAGCGCATCGAGGAGCAGGACGCCCGCGAGACGCTCGCCCTTCTCGAGGAGATGCCCGACCTTCTCGGCGACGAGGTGCCCGCCGGTGAGGCGCAGGACCCCTGCGCCACGTGCGCCTAGGAGGCGAGCATGGACCTCAAGCAGTTCCGCGACCCCAAACTCGCCCACGAGCTCATCGAGCTCATCGGCAAGATTTGCAAGGGCCGCACCATCAACCTCATGGAGGTCTGCGGCACCCACACGGTGAGCATCGGGCGCTACGGCCTGCGCAGCGCCATGCCCGAGGGGCTCAAGCTCCTCTCTGGCCCGGGGTGCCCGGTGTGCGTGACGTCCAACCACGACATCGACTGCGCCATCGCCATGACCCGCGTGCCCGACGCCATAGTGGCTACGTTCGGCGACATGATCCGCGTACCCGGCAGCACCACCACGCTGGGAGCCGAGAAGGCCCAGGGTGCCGACGTGCGCGTGGTGTACGGCCCCCTCGACGCGCTCGACATCGCACGCAAGAACCCCACGCGCCCCGTCATCTTCATCGGCGTGGGCTTTGAGACGACGACGCCCGTGGTGGGCTCGGCCGTGCAGATGGCCTGTGAGGAGGGCCTGTCCAACTTCTACCTCTACTGCGCGCACAAGTCCACGGCGCCGGCGCTGGCCGCCATCGCCAACGACCCCGACACGCGCGTGGACGGCTTCATCCTGCCCGGCCACGTCTCCACCGTGACCGGTCTGGCGCCCTACGAGTTCCTTGCGCGCGACTTCAAGACGCCCGGCGTGGTCACGGGCTTCGAGCCGGTGGACATCCTCTCGGGCGTGGCGCGCCTGGTGGCCATGGTGGCCGAGGGCACCCCGCGCATCGAGAACGCCTACGGGCGCGGCGTCGACAACTGCGGCAACCTTGCGGCCCAGAGGGTCATCGAGGACGTCTTCGAACCCTGCGACGCCGTGTGGCGCGGCCTGGGCCCCATCCCCATGAGCGGTCTGCGCCTCAAGGGCGCCTATGCGGCGCACGACGCGATGAGGGCCTTCTCCCCCGAGGTGGAGCCCACCCGCGAGACGCGCGGCTGCCGCTGCGGCGACGTGCTGCGCGGCATCATCACGCCCGACCAGTGCCCCCTGTTCGGCCGCGCCTGCAACCCTGAGCAGCCCACGGGCCCGTGCATGGTCTCCAGCGAGGGCTCGTGCGCCGCGTACTACAGGTACCGCGAACACAACTAATCGGCCGGGCCAGACCGCGGCCGCACCTTACGAGAAAGGCATCCAAGCGACATGCAGAAAGACACCGAGGTACGTCTGGGTCATGGTTCGGGCGGCGCGATGATGAAGCGTCTCATCGACGACCTGTTCCTTGACGAGTTCTCCGACGAGGCCGCCCTTCCCGGCGACGACGCGGGCGTCGTGCCCCTGGGAGGCGAGCGCATCGCCATGAGCACCGACTCGTTCGTGGTGACGCCCCAGTTCTTCCCCGGCGGAGACATCGGCCGCCTTGCCGTGTGCGGCACGGTCAACGACGTGGCCACCTCGGGCGCCCAGGTGAAGTACCTCTCCTGCGGCTTCGTGCTCGAAGAGGGCTATCCCATGGACAATCTGCGCCAGATTGTGCGCACGATGGCGCAGACGGCCGCCGAGGCGGGCGTGTCCATCGTGACCGGCGACACGAAGGTCGTCGAGCGCGGCCATGCCGACGGCGTGTTCATCAACACCGCAGGCGTGGGCCTCGTACCGGCCGGCGTCAACCTGTCGGGACGCAACTGCAAGCCCGGCGACAAGGTGCTCGTCTCCGGCACCCTGGGCGACCACGGCATCTGCATCATCTCGCAGCGCGAGGGCCTTGCCTTCTCCACCACCCTCACCACCGACGCGGCGCCGCTCAACCACCTCATCGCCGCCGTGCTTGAGGCGGCGCCTCACACGCGCGCCTTCCGCGATCCCACGCGCGGCGGCCTGGCCTCCACGCTCAACGAGTTCGCCGAGGCCAGCGGCGTGGACATCGTGGTGGCCGAGGACGACGTGCCTGTGCGCGACGAGGTGCGCGGCGCCTGCGAGATGCTCGGCTACGACGTGTTCCAGGTAGCCAACGAGGGCAAGATGGTGGCCGTTGTGCCCGCCGACGAGGCCGACGCCGCACTTGCCGCCATGCGTGCAAGCCGCTATGGCGAGAACGCCGCGATCATCGGCGAGGTCTGCGAGCCCGCCTGCGAGGGCGGTCACACCGTTCGCCTGAAGACCGCGTTCGGCTCCACACGCATTCTCGACATGCTTGTGGGAGAGCAGCTCCCCCGCATCTGCTAGCATTTCACTCACGTCTGGCCCGTATACACCGAGGCCATGTTCGACGACCTTGATTGGAGAGTCTGCCGTGACTCGCAAAAACATCACACAAGCGCCGTGCCCTGCCGAGAAACTCGTGGCAGAGCATGTGCCCTCCCGCATGCACATCAAGGACAGCACCCTGTATGACTTCAGCGATGTTGCCCTGGACAGTGCGCGCAACTTCATGGGTTGGACCGACCTGACAAGCAACCCCCCCACCCCGATTGAGCAGATCGAGGAGTTCGCCCGCGGCGTGGCCGACGACGACATCAACTACGTGGGCCTTCTCGGCGAGGGCGGCAGCTCCCAGGCACCCATGACCATCACAAAGCTCTGCGCTGCCCTGCACCCCCACGTACGCTTCTCCACGCTCGACTCCCTGTCGCCCGTGTACGTGAGGCAGATCCTGCACGGTGTGGACTACGCGCATGCCATCTTCATCGTGTCAAGCAAGTCGGGCGGCACGCTCGAGACGCTCTCGCTGTATCACGTCATCTGGGAGGATGTTGTCCGCGAGCTCGGTGAGCAGGAGGCCGGCAAGCACTTCGTGGCCATCACCGACCCGGGCAGCGACCTGGAGAAGCTTGCCCGCGAGCGCTCCTTCCGCGGCGTGTTCCTCGGCGAGCCCACCGTTGGTGGGCGTTTCTCGGCACTGTCGGTCTTCGGCCTGGTACCGGCGGCCTTGTGCGGCCTGGACGTGCGCGACATGGTGGCTCGCGCCGCCGAGATGGAGCGCATGTGCTCCCAGGACAGCCTGAACAACCCCGCCGTGCAGCTCGCGAGCTTCCTCATCACGAACCTCTCCCCCGCCTCGGCCAACTGCTTCACCTACATCTCGCCCCAGCCGGGGCGCGTCTTCGGCCTGTGGATGGAGCAGCTCATCGCAGAGAGCCTCGGCAAGGACGGCAAGGGCGTCGTGCCTCACATCGAGATCGACGTCAACCTGCTCAACCACCATCAGCCCATGCACCCCGTGGTGGTGTACCACACCAACGCCGACTCCACGTTCGACCGCGAGGCTTCTATGCTCTCGCCCAACGTGCCGCAGCGCTCCTACATGCTCGAGGACCCCATGGACATCGGGCGCCACTTCGTGCTGTGGGAGTACGCCACCGCGTTCATGGGCTGGCTCATGGAGGTCCCGCCTTTCAACCAGCCCGACGTGCAGGCCGCCAAGACCAACACAAAAGCAATTCTCGCAGGTCATTTGCCTGACCGCACGCATCGCCTGGCCGAGCCTTGGGTGTGCGCCGAGTACTCCGACGAGTTCGCCTCGCAGACGGGCATCGTCGACCCCACGCAGATGCGCTCTGTGGACTCGGTGATCGACGCCTTCATGAGCCTGGTTGAGCCTGGCTGCTGGATCTCGGTCAACGCGTTTCTTCCCTTCACGGGCGAGCGCCGCGGCCCCATGGAAGTCATCCGCCACACGCTCGCACGCCATCTGAGGGTGCCCTGCTCGCTTGAGATCGGTCCTCGCTACCTTCACTCGACCGGCCAGCTCCAGAAGGGCGGCGAGAACACCGGTCTCTTCCTCATTCTCTCGGGCAACGAGGTCAACGACCTGCAGGTTCCCAACACCCAGTACAGCCTGGGCCAGCTCGAGGTCGCGCAGAGCAAGGGCGACCTGGAGACGCTCTCGGCCAAGGGACGTCGTGCACTGCACCTGCACATGATCGACACCGACGCCGACACCCTGTGGAGGCTGGCGCACGCCTTTGAGGAAGCCGGAACGAGGATTGCCATCAAGCGCGCCCTGGGCAAGTAGGAGACGCCGCATGAAGAACGTCGCGATTGTGACGGGGGCCACCTCGGGCGTGGGCCACGAGTTTGTACGGCAGCTCGACGAGATGCTGTATGGCTCTATCGACGAGATCTGGGCGGTTGCACGCAGTGCCGAAGGCCTCTCTCAGCTGTCTGAGACGGCCCAGACGCCCGTCCGTGCCTTTGCGCTCGACCTGACCGACACCAGCGCCCCGCGCCAGCTGGAAATGGCGTTGGAGCTGGAGCAGGCGGCACAGGGCGTGAACGTCGCCTGGCTCGTCAACAGCGCGGGATCGGGATGGTTTGGGGGCTACCAGGATATGGACAGCTCGGCCGTGCGCCGCATGGTCGAGCTCAACTGCCTGGCCCTTGCCGACATCACCTCGGTGACGCTCCCCTACATGACGTCCGGCTCACGCATCGTGAACATGGCATCCATCGCGGCGTTTTTGCCCCTGCCCGGCATGGCTCTGTATGCAGCGACGAAGCGCTTCGTGCTCGATCTCACGCACGGTCTCAACGAGGACCTGCGCGGCACGGGCATCAACGCCTGCGCAGTGTGCCCCAAGGCGATACGCACGGGCTTCTGGGACGGCGCAGGCTCCGACGAGGCCAAGGGCATGGGCTTCTTCTTTGGCACGGAAGACGTTGCCGACGTGGTGCGCAAGGCCATCCACGCCGTGCAGATGGGCCGCGGCAGCGTCGTCACTTCGCCCGACATGAAGCTTGCCTGCGCTGCCTTCAAGGTGATGCCCTACGGCATGCTCTGTGGGCTCACCAAGGCGGCTCTGGCAGCCCATCGGTCACTGGCCTACTGAGAACGGGCGCCACGACACTCGCTCTTCGTGTTTGGTAAAAAACCAGCGCGTTTAACCCCGCCCCAAGATAGGAGACGATCTC
>CABQHM010000018.1 GCA_902464015.1 uncultured Coriobacteriales bacterium
GGCGACGACCGTGTGCGCCCTGGCCGCCCTCATGGCGCTCACCGTCGTGCAGCTCGCGGCCCGCAACCGCGAACGCCGGCAGGAGGGGCCCGTCGCGGCGCCTGTCGAGCGGGACTACTTCGCCCTGGCCTGCGCCAAGGTGCAGGACGACTTTGGCCTGACTGCGCGCGGTAGGACGTCCGCCTACATTCAAAAGGCGCTCAGCATCTCGGATGGCACGGCGCGGACCCACATTTCCCACATCTACAAAAAGCTCGGGGTCAAGTCCCAGCAGGCTCTTCTCGACGTCGTGGAGGAGACGATGGCCGTCCTGGCGGGGGAGGCGAGTACCGACGTGCTATAAAGCCGGTTCTCTCGGGCGCGCTATGGGTGGCTCGGAACGCGTGAAAGAATTCCACAGCGGGATTGTTTGTATATGAAGCTAGCCGGAAAGATTCCTTGGGGCGCCCGGCCGCCACGGAGTTATTAAACTGTGGGACGAGCGTCGGGCTGACGAACGACCCGGCGGGGCGAGGCCCGGGGTTGACCATATATAAAGCGACAGGTCTAACCTAAAAATTGGGCTTGGTCGTCTTCTGCCGCTTGACAATGTCTCGCTCATATAAAGAACGGCGGCGGAGTACGGCCCCGCCGCCGCATGGTTCTATCCTCCTACGTAGTTTTGCTACCAGCTTAGGCCAAGAGCACACTTGACAGCGTTGCGCCCTGAGAAGAAGTTGTAGGCGTTCATGCCGCCGGACAGCTGATAGTTGTACGTCTCGCGGTAGAGTGTGCACGATTCGACGCCGCAGGAATACAGGCCGGCGATGGGCTGTTTGTCGGCAGTAACAACCTGGTTCTTTCTGTTGATGTCTATGCCGCCAATCGTGGTGATGACGATGACGTCATTGTGGACGGCATAGTAGGGACCGGTGCCGATGCCTCGGATGTATTCCGGATCGCAACCGAAGTCCTCGTCGCAGCCGATTTCCTTGAAGTGGTTGTATCGGTCGGCCGTTTCCTTGAGAACGTCTGGGTCGCATCCCATGTTCTGGGCCAGCTCTTCCAGGGTTTCGCCGCGGAAGGCAATCGTCTGGCCGTTGGTGCAGGCCTCTTCAAGCTGGGCGCGCAAGTCGGGGCAGGGGTCGCCCTTGAAGCGGTCGACGAAGTCATCCTTGAGGCCGTTATTCTCGAAGTCCTCGATTGTCTCCTGGTCGAAGAACGTGTAGCTCATGGGCTGGGAGCGCAGCGCGTTGATGTACAGGGCGCAGAATTTCTTGGCGAAGAGGTCCTCGGCTATGAAGCGCTTGCCGTCTTGGTTGATTTGGGTAAGCGAGGAATAGCCGGTGGCGAGCATGATGTCGGGGTGCGTGTTCCAGGGGAACCCGGCAACCCACATGTTGAGCAGCCCGCACGTCGTGGCGGGGCCTGCGCCGTGGCAGATCATCATGTCGTGAGCCTCGCCCGTGGAGCCGGGGAAGCCGAAGCTCGTCCCATTGGTCATGTCGATGCCCGTGCACTGTTGGAAGCGCTCGTGGTTTTCACCGAAGCCGCCGGTGCACATAAGGGTTGCGGGGGCTTTGATGGCCACGGTGGCGTCACCCTGCTTGGCGTAGATGCCTGTCACCGCACCACCCTCTGCGATGAGATCGATGCACTCGGTCTCGAGGAGCACCGTAACGTTGTCCTTCGTTGCCAGATATGCCTCAACGGCAGGCGCCATGTTGGTGCCGCTTCCCCCTGGCCACCAATGGAAACACTCGAACGTGCTCTTTCCGTTATAGTTTGCCACGCGGTCAAACTCGACACCGTGCTCGCCCAGCCAGTCGATGTTCTCACCGGAGTGCTCGAACGTGTCGTGCCAGAAGTCGGCGTCCGCGCGGTAGTTCGTGTATACGAGCTCTTCCGTCACGCACTCTCCCACGGTCGGGCACGTGACGCCTGCGTCCTTCTGCATGCCTGAGTTCAGGCCGAACGCGCCTTCGGTCCCGAAAGCCATGCCGCCGATGTGGTCCTGCTTTTCCACGACGGCGACCTTTGCTCCCTGGTCGGCGGCCTCCATAGCAGCGCACATGCCTGAGGGACCTGTGCCTACGATGATGATGTCATACTCCTGTGTTTCGGTAACATCATAGGAGGTTTTGCCATAAGGCATGTCGGCATAGATGTCCGTGGAGGCTGCCTTTGCCGGAGTGGTCGCGAGCGTGTTGCAAGCAATGCCAGCTGCCATGGCTGCGGCGGCATTGGTGATGAACATTCTCCTGGTGAGTGCGGTGTTCATGGATGCATCCTCTCTTCGGGAAGGTGTGGGAGCTGGCGGCCCCATGTGTTCTGAGGTCGCCAGCGGAAAAACGCTACTCGGCGTCCTTCACGGCGTACTCGCCGGCGGCGTAGCCCGAGTTGATGGCCCAGCCCAGGGCGATGCCGAAGTGGTCGGCGTAGAATACGCCGTCCATGATTGCGCCGAGCGAGTCCGTGCCGGCGGCATAGGCACCCTTGATGACCTGGTTGTCGGTATCGAGGACGCGCATGTGGGCGTCCACCTTAACGCCGCCCATAGAGCAGTAGGGGCGAACGTCGCACTGCACGGCGTAGTACGGGCCCTCGTCGCCCATCGGGAACAGGAAGGCGGCGTCTTTGCCGAACAAGTCGTCCACGCCGGAATCACAGGCGCCCTCATACTGCGCCAAGCTCTCGCTGAAGATGTCGGGCGTGAATCCGGCCTTCTCGGCGAGCTCCTCCGCCGTGCTGCCACTGTAGGCGAAGCCGGCCTCCTCGGCTGCGGCGAGCATGGCCTCGAGGTTGGGCAGGGCGTGGTCGCAGGGAATCATGTAGTGGATGAAGCAGATGCCGCCGTTGGCGTATGTGTAGCCTGTTCCCGCGATTCCCTGCTCCTTGAGCGCCTCCACCTGCTTCTGGCTCAGAATGAGGTAGGTGTGGTCGCCTTGGTGGGTCTCATTAGCGCAGTGGCCGATGAGGGAGTAGGAGCGCTCGTTCTCGTCATGGAAGCGCTGGCCCGTGATGTTGACGCGCATGAACGTGGGGCACATCTGCAGAGAGTAGAATGCGTTGCGCTCGAACTCGTCGAACTCCTCTGCTGGCAGCTCGCCCACGACGTCGGTGTAGTGTACTTCCTCACCCGTGGGGTGCTCTTCTTGGGCGCCAATCGGAAGGAGCAGGTCCAGCGTGGTGCCTTGGTTTTGCGTCAGGCCGAACAGCGGGTAATAGAACTTGTTGTACTTGACCTGCATCTCGCGGCTGCCTCCGAAGCCGCCGCAGGCGAAGACGACAGCCTTGGCCTGAGCGCTCACGCGGCTGCCGTCCCACAGGGTTGCCTTCACACCGCAGACGGCTCCGGACTCGTCCTGGATTACCTCGTCGACGTTGGCCTCGTATTCAACGGTGTCCGCAAGACCTGCCAGGCGCGTCCAGGCGGCAGTCACTTCGGTTCCGGAGGTGGCGTCCGTTGTGTAAGCTACAAGATTCTGACCGAAGTCGGGGTCGAGCATGCGGTAGTCAAGGGGGGCGAAATCAAAGCCGCCCTTCTCAATCATCCAATCTACGGTTTGCCCGCTGCGGCGGAAGAAGTCGAGCATCAGGTTCCCGTCTACGGACCAATGGTTGTCTTTCATCATTGACTTGGCGTAAGCCAGGGCGTCACCCTCGAGGCCGGCCTCAGTTTGAATCTTTGCACCGATAGAGCAAGGGCCCGTCGAAAGAGCTCCGGAGCCACCCACGCGACCCGACTTTTCGAACAGGATGACCTTTGCCCCCATGTCCGCCGCCCTCGCTGCCGCTGCAACGCCTGAAGAGCCGCCGCCGACGACGATGACGTCGAACTCACCCAGGTCGCTTTCTCCTTCATTTAACTCCGGGGCCTCGCTCCACTCGTCAATGTTCCCACCCGCCTGCTCGATGCAGTTTGCTACGGCGTTCTTGATGGCGAAACTCGAGAACGTGGCGCCGCACACCGCATCTACGCCGACACTCTGGGTGTCGAGGATGCGCTGGGGTAGGCGGTCAAGGGCGGAGTTAAGAACCTGAGGGCTTTCCTCGCGAACCATCCAGGCGTAGTGAGCGTTCGGATCCTCGTCCTCGGAGGGAACAAGGACGGATTCCTGGCGACGGTTTTCAACGAATTGGATGTCCGTAATAGAGTCTTCCGACACGGTGACTTGCATGACCACGTAACCGCCAAAGCCTTTGGCCTCGCCGGTGTATGTGCCGGGTGTGAGAGGTGTTTTCTTTGCGGTTCCGCTGTCTGCGAGCGCCGCATTGGCGCCAAGCGCAGAAACTGCCGCCGCGGCGCTTGCGGCTGCGACAAACCCCCGACGGGTCATGCTGTCGTTTTGAATAGTGGGTGTGCTCTGAACGTGCTCTGCCATGGATACAACCCCTTTTCTTTGCGTGCTTTGACATGGGGCATCCTGTGCGGTGGGAGGTGCTTGCAAGGGGTGCCCCGATTCGAATTTCATGCTAGAAAAAGATTCAGTGCGTTCCTAGGCATCTTCCATGTGGTGCTATTTAACTGGTAAAACGATGTCAAGGGACATAGAACATGTCTGGCCGAGCAAAGGGTGCCGGTCGTATACTGCGATGGGTCAGACAAATAACGTGCGAGGATTGGATGCAATGATTTCTCAGATGCGGGCCATGCGGATGTGCGGTTTGGGGTATGCCTTCTTTTGGTCGTGCACGCTCTATATCGTCCTGCGGGGCGTTGACCCTGTGGCGAGTTCGATGAGCCCCGCGGGGGCGCAGCAGCTCGCTCTTGTCATTGCGCTTGTGCTTATTGGCGTTCGCGCAGTGCGAAGAGAGCGTGTACTTTCCGGTGATGCTCCTGTGCTTGTGTCAGGTTTTCTCATGACGCTGTCCGGAATTGCCTGCCTGCTGCCAGAGGGGGCGTCCATGGCGTCATCTCAGTTTGCAGGAATGTTGCTCGGGGTGGCTAATGCCACGCAGTTCCTTCTGTGGCAGAGGGTTTATGCCAATGAGGGCCAGACGATGGCATCCATCTATCTGCCAATCGCTTGTGCCATCGGCTCGCTCATAAGTCTTGCGCTCTGTCTGCTTCCTACTGATGTTGCGGCGCTCTACCTTATCGCCGTCGGTCCATATGCGTCCATGGCTTGCCTTTTGCGTTGCACGCGTGATATGGAGCCTTACGCGCAGAGGCCCCTCGAGCTTGCATTCGCGGGTCTTGTTTTCTCGGATTTGTGGCGACCTGTTCTGTGTGCGGGTATTACCTGCCTGGCTTGGTCGTTCAGCAAGCATTTTGCAATAACGCAGGGCGATGCTCCGGTTTTCACCATTACGGGCGGTTTTGGCTTGGCCTCGTTGCTTGTATTGGCGCTCACCTTTCGTACGAATTGCGATTTTGGTGCACCGAATGTGTACAGGATTGTTCTGCCGCTTCTTGGCGCCGCGCTGTTTGCCCCTGCCCTGTTTGGCTTGCAGGGAGGCTACGTCTTGGGCGTCTCCTTGGCGTTTGGCGCCCATCTCATGACGCTACTCTCGTCTATTATTGCCGCTTCGTATGCAGCGCGCACACAGTTTTCCCCAAGCCTTGTCTTTCTTGCTGTTGTGTTGCCGTCCCAAATTGCCATCCTGTTGGGTGACGCGGTGGGCTCAGCGTTTGCCCAATTCGTCTCTCAGGATGGGATAGGGCTGCTCAAACCGGCGGCCGTTTTCATTATTGCGCTGTTTGTTGTGATGCTTGCTACTTCGCGTGGCCACGGCGGTCGCACGCTTGCTGAGCCTGTGGATGACACGCTGCTTATCAATCCGCCTGACGCATCGTCTCGACATAGCCGAGATGATGCGTCAGAACTTGTTGATTATGCTGGTACGACAGATGAGAACCCCGCAGGTCTTGCGGCGCAACGCTACGGTTTAACAGCACGCGAAGGCGAGGTCTTCGACCTCCTGCTCAAAGGGAACACGATGTCTGCCATCTCGCGCAAGCTGTGCATCTCTGACAATACAACGCGTGGGCACATGAAACGCATCTACTGCAAACTCAACATACATTCTCGCCAGGAGCTCGTAGACAAGGTGGAGGGCGCCGGGACGTTTGGCGCTTAAATCTGCTGAAGCCGCGTACTGCCAGAAGGGGGTCGGCCGAGGTGCCGCGCTGGCGTTCGGCCGACCCCCTTCATGTTTTCGTTTGGTTTTAGTTTGTAGCGGCGGATTCGAATGGGGCCCCGGGCGAGAGTGAAGGCTTGTCCATTGTTTTCCTGGCCGCCTCCTCCAGGTCAGTCTTCTCCGCCAGCGTGAGCGAGCCTATCCCGTCGAGCATCTCCTTGAGCATTCCGTCCCCCGTCCTGTTCCGACTTGGCGGGGGCATTCTACGGGCAGGGGCGGACACTTATGTCAACGGTGGTCTAACAGAGACTTTCATTTTTCATGGACAATGGAGAGGGGGTTCTGATTCGAGGCCTTCCACGCGGACGAGACACTCTGCCGCCCGCATCCTACGCCCCTCAATGCATCGAGGGCCCCTCGGCTCTCACGCCCGCTCCCTCATGACCACGTCGATGCACCCCTGGCGGGAGTGGACGCCCATCTTCTTGAAGATGTGCTTGCTGTGCGTGCGCACCGTGCTCTGGGACACCACGAGCTGCCTGGCGATGGAGGGGATATCGCGCCCGCTCGCCATGAGGAGGAGCACGTCTGCCTCCTTGGCCGTCAGGGCATAATCGGATGCGATCCTGCCGACCGCCGCCCCGACTGGGTCGGACTCCGAGTCGGGCAGGGCCTCGCGCAGGGGGCTGACGAGCGCGTCCGCAGAAAGGCCCACAACCAAGACTGCGAGGCAGACGAGCGACGAGACGATTTCGGGCTTAGTGCCCAGCTCCCCCGCAATGACGTCGAGGGGAAGCTGGTACCCGAGCATGGTGACCGCATACACGCACCCCGACAGCAGACAGTACGCCCCGACGGACACCCTGGCCTCCCCTCCCCCGTATGCCAGGCACAGCACCTGCAGCATGAGCAGGCCAACGGTGAAGAACGTCGTGGAGAGCACGAGAAACACAAGCTGGAGCTGCACGCCGGCAAACGGCATGACGACGCAGCCCGCCGCGAGGACCGGCACGCAGAGGAGGAGGGTGAGCCTGATGTCGACGTCCCTGTTCATAGCGAAGATGAGCACGAAGAGGAGTGCCCCGGCGAAGAAGACGGCCCACATACCGCCTGTCGCCGCGTCGGCGAGCATCTCAGGCGGGAACGTCGTGCGCGACGACGACGAGACGAAGCCTAGGGCGCCCAGGGCGACGACGACCGCGGCGTTCCTCCCGAGGGCCTTCAAAGCGCTCGAGCGCTCCGGCCCGCAGGGATTCACCCTCTCGGTGCCGCCCAGGCCCCGGAAAGCGGGGAGGGCCAGGACAGCGAGCGACCCTGCAGAGAGCGACGCGAAAAGGACGGGCGCGGGCACCAGGGAACCCGCCTGAATCACGACGAAGTGAAGAAGCGCGGCAATTACCGAGGTGGCGATGACGAAGAGCCAGACCTGCCCGCGCGTCATGTACATGACGACGCGGATCCAGCAGCCGAACATCGTCGCGCCGTAGAGCCCCAGCGACACCATCGAAAGGGGCACGGCGAACCCCGAGGCGACGCCCAGGAGGGCGAGGCAGTAGAGGAGCATCCCCGCGGCGGCGAGGGCGACCGAGATCGGCAGAAGGCCCCTGCCGGCGGACGAGTCCCCGCGCTTGAGGACGATGAGCCCCACCCCGACCGACCCTAGCGCGAAGGGGAGGTACGTCAGGTCTCGCAGGGCGATCTGGGAAAGCGAGCCGAAAGCTCCGAAGAGGGTGCTGGGCTCGCGCAGGTTGAATGTGTTTGCCGCGATGAACAGGGAGTACCCCGCGATGGAGAGGGCAAACAGACGCTTCGAAAGGGACGCGCCCCTGGACAATCCTTTCCACCCCGTACCCATTCCGACCTCCAGCCAACCTCGGCGCCGCCATTGCGAAGATGGTAGCAGAACGTGAGACGAGAGGGGGGCGCCCCCACCTTGCCGTCGGCGGGGGCGCCCCGAGGCGGGAAAAACCTAGCCGTTGATGGTGGTACCCTGGGCGACCGCCCTGCCGACGAGCTGGCCGAAGGTCAGGCAGCGGCCGTGGCTGATGCCGGGGGTGGTGACGGGATAGTCGAAGGCGTAGAAGTCGCCCTGGACGTTGCCGATGGCGAACAGGCCGGCGATGGGCTCGTCCTGGTCGGTGAGGACCTGGGAATTGCGGTCGACGTGCAGGCCAAAGGGGCAGCACAGCATGTTCGTCGGAACCTGTCCGGCATAGAAGGGGGGTGTGTCGATTCGAGAGAGGAAGCGGGCGGGGGTGTCGTACTCGAGGTCGACGCCAGCGTCGTAGTAGCCGTTGTAGCGCTCGACGGTCTTCGCGAACTCCGCGGCGTCGATGCCGAGCGCCTCGGCGAGCTCCTCGAGGGTGTTGCCCCTGAACATCTGCCCGCTCTCGATGGCGAAGTCGATCTTGCTCTGGACGTCGGCGAGAATGAGCTCGTAGGAGTCCTCATGCTGCTGGACGACGTACTTCTCGTAGTTGGCGTCGAAGATGTAGTAGCCGCGGCCCTGGGGCTGAGTCATGACGCCGTTGGTGATGAAGGGCTCGTAGGGGACCTCGCAGCCGTAGCGCTTGCCGTACTTGTTTACGGCGAGCCAGCACATGTCGAGCGGGGTCAGCCAGCGCTCGAGGGAGTAGGGGTGCACCATGGGGGCGGCGGGGGACATGGAGAGGGCCGCGCCGGCCCACTTGCCCATGAGAATGCCGTCGCCGTGGTTGCCGCCCTTGGGGAAGTAGAAGTTGTACTCGGCGCGTTTGATGATGGGTGCCCAGACGTCGACCATCTCGGGGTTGCCCGCGATGTCGCCTGTGGCCAGGATGACGCCCTTGGAGGCGTTGTACTGGATAAAGGAGCCGTCCTCGGCCCTGCAGACGACGCCGGTGATGCCGCTCTTGGCGTCGCCCACGAGCTGCTCGGCATGGGTGTTGAAGACGACCTGGCCGCCGAACTCCTGGCCGATTTCGACCAGGGCGCAGCCCAGGAAGTACTCGGGGTAGTTGCCGTTCTCGTCGGCGTCGCCGAGGGCGTCGGTGGCGTTGAAAAACAGGGAGGTCCTGAACTCGCGCCAGGGCTCGGGGTTGGTGTCCCAGTCGCCCTTTGCGGTCTGCCCGACGGCGATGGCGGCCTCGAGGCCCTTGGGGGCAACGAGCTCGATGATGTGATCCATGACCTCGCCCGAGCGGT
Organism: uncultured Coriobacteriales bacterium; assembly: GCA_902464015.1. GTDB lineage: Bacteria > Actinomycetota > Coriobacteriia > Coriobacteriales > UMGS124 > UMGS124. Next base: position 9,247 of record CABQHM010000018.1, read on the forward strand.
AGGCCCAGACCTCGAGGAGCTCGCGGTTCACGATCTGCTGGCCGAAGCGCATCATGAGCTTGATGGCCTCGTCGGGGTTGAAGCTGAGGCCGGCCTCCTTCTGGAGGGTGCAGTTCATGCAGCCGTTGTATGCGCCGTGGCCCGTGACCTTTTCCGCCTGTTCGATGAGGACGGTCTTCGCGCCCGCCTCGCAGGCGGCCTCGAAGGCGTTCACACCGGCGATTCCTGCACCGACGACGACGACCTCGTAGTCCTCGACCGTGGCGATGTCGGTGATGGGCTCGGGCTTGATGTCCCAGGTGTGGCCGACGAAGCCGCCCGCCTCGTCCGCGAGCGCGCTCATGGGGGTCCCCACGGTCCCGGCGGCGACGAACGCCCCGGACGCTGCCGCGGTGCTGAGGAAGTTCCTGCGGGTCATTTCCATAATCGTTCCTCCAATGGTCCGACGGCCCGGAGGTCGCGTCGCCCGACGCCGCCACCAGGCAATCCATGCCACCTTTCGATGGCTCCGACGCCCCCGTTATAGCCACGGCGTATAGGGTAGGAATTGGGCAGAGTGGTGGAATTCTTATATCCCCCATTCTGGTGGATGGGCTTTTCCCGGCCTTTAGCTCCGAAGCGGCACCCCGCCTCGAGCGCGGTCGGCGGAAAACCCTCGCTCGCGGCGCGCGGGTATGTCCCGTGCCGAGACGATGTGGCGCGCGAAGCCAGACATCGGCTGCATGGCAAAACGGCCTTTTTAGGGCTCTTCCCGGTTTTTAGTGGGTAGCACAGCCCGGAGCAATCTGGGTCGAGAAGTCCAGGCCCCCAGGCCTGAGGAAGATCGCCGTCCTGAAGCACTCGATGCTCCTGAAGCCCCTGGCCGCCCTCTCCATCGACTGGATGACGGGGGTCGAGGCCCTCGAGGATCGCGTTCGTGGCCCGCGAGGAGAACCGGTTGAGCACGCCCCCCTCCCCTCGCGCACCGTGCGCGCGTAGAATGCTCCGTCGGGGGCCTCCGTTCATCGCCCAGCTTGGTCGCAGATGATTATCCGACAGGCCCCCTGCCGATTCCAGGGGCCGATCCCATGCCAACGCGCACAGAAATCCGCGCAGACCCTATTAAACTGCAAGACGGGCGTCGGACAGACACGCGACTCGGCGGTGAGGCCCGGGGGTTGACTATATAGAAAAGCGACCAGGTCCAACCTAAAAATTGGGCCCGGTCGCTTTCTGCCTCTTGACAATGTCCTGCTCATATTAAAAAAGCGGAGCCGCCCGAAGGCGACCCCGCGATTGGAGGTGATTTTAGATGCACCTAACGGCGATCGGGCTTTTTCCAAGGCGTGAACATTCCATCGACATGCGTTGCGAGTTCCGGGCGGATCGTGTGCCACATCGGGTCGAGAATAAAGTCGACGCCGTTGCGGCGGGCGAATTTTGCAGCCGGGACGAAATCGCTGTCGCCCGTTATGAGCACAATCTGGTCGGCAAACTTCTGCAGGGTGATGAGCGCGACGTCCAGGCCGATTCTCATGTCCACGCCTTTCTGCTGGACATCGAGGACGAAGTCGTTCTCCGTGAGGTTCGCTGCAGTGCGCTTGCCCCTCGCGACGTCCTTGGCGACAGGGGCCTTCATGACGTACTCGCACGATCCCTCAAGTGGCTGGCCCTTTCTGATGGCCAGCTTGCGCTTCTTGGCGAGCTCCTCGAAGAACTCCGTCTTCCATTTGTATTCGTCGGACTTCTTGAGGTCTATCGTCCTGTCGAGTAGCGGGTGATATGCCTTCTTGCCGATGGGGTCGCAGTCGTAATAGAAGATGCGGTACAACTCAGCGCACTCATGGTCTCGGTGCGCCTTGCAGTAGTCGAAAAGCTCGGTTGCCCTGTTGGCAGGGGCCTTCTCGCCGCGAAGCCATCTTGCTTGTTTGAGATAGAAGCCGCCGTCGACGAGAATCGCCATTTTGTGCATTTTGCCTCCAGGGTTTGTTTGCCAGACATAAAAACCCCCCAGGTTCGGCACACCCAATGGTTAGGGGTACGTACTGCCGGGGGGTACAAGGCGATGACAGGAGGAGGTCGACGCGGGGCGTCTTTTTCTTCTGTCGCAATTCATTCTACCCCGCGATGGGTGTTTGGCAAATGTTTTTTATTCACGCGTTCATTGCCAAGGCGATTTGAAGCCCTCAGGCCACAGGCAGGGGTCGGCGGCAGGCCATAGAAAAAGGATTGGAGGTGCGCCATGGCGAGGAGGTCGAGCGGGCCTACGGCCTTATCGATGACAGGCCCAGGAAGGTATTTGGGCACAGGACGGCCAACGAGGCCTATCGGGGGATGTTTCGCTTAGTTTGACAATCCGCCTAGCTATTTGTGTCGGCGGCGATGGGCTTGCGTTTTCTACTGCAGTCTTGTGTGGGCTGCCTGAATTTGAGCGTCTCTCATTCTTTCGTAATACAAGCAAAACCGAGGGTCAGCCGCCTGCAATGGGAGGCTGATTCTCGGTTTCTATCAGAGGGCGTCCGATTGTTGGAGGGCGTACTCGTTACTCGTTGTCGTTCAGGTAACTCGCCAGCAGGTAGCCGAAGCACATGCTACGGCCGAAGTTCAGGCCCGGGAACACCGTGGTGTAGTTGTTGCCCACGAAGTTGCCGGCGACAGAGCCGTTAGCGTACAGGCCTGCGATGACGTTGCCCTCGCCGTCTAGGACGTGCAGGTCCGTGTCGGTCTGGACGCCGCCCAGGCACACGAGCAACGCGCTGTAGGTGGGCACGCAGTAGAACGGGCCGTTCATGTCGATGGGGCACAGGTACTCGGCGGGCTTCAAGAAGTCCTCGTCGAAGCCCTGCTCGCACATCTTGTTGTAGCGCTCGACGCTTGACTTGACCGCGTCGGCGGGCAGACCGTTGAACTCAGCAAGCTCGTCCAGCGTCTCGAAGCCGCCCTCGGGGCACATGAACAGCTTGTAGTCGTCGCGTGTGGCGACGGGGCCGCCGATGTAGCCGGCCTGCTCGGGGATGTAGTCCATCCAGTTCTCGGTGTAGATGTTGAACACTTTGCCGCCGGGCTGGTGCAGAAGCTGGATGCCCTCATAGCCCATGACGGTGTGCTCGTTGTTGAAGCGCTCGCCGTTGGCGTTGAGCTGGAGGTTGTTCTTGCTCATGGTCAGGCAGACGATGGACTCCTTCGCCGTCTGATAACGCTGGAGAAGCTCGGGGTCGTCCTCGTACAGGGCGCGAATCTCTTCGGCAGTCTTGCCGCAGGGCGGCGTGCCCATGGTGCACTCGACGGGCAGCGAGAAGATCATGGGAGCGTGGGGCTTGGTGCTCTGCATGGCTGCGCCGGCCCACAGGGCGAGCTTGTGGCCGTCGCCCGTCGCATAGGGGAGGAAGCCCTTGAAGGTGCTCTCGGAGTCGGCCATGGGGCACAGCTCGCTGAGCATCTTCTGATCCATAGTGTAGTCGCCCGTGCACAGCACGACGGCGCGCGCGTTGGTGTAGCCGACGACCTTGCCGTCCTTCTCGGCCACTGCGCCCGTCACACGGCCACTTTCGTCCTTGATGAGCTGGGTGACGGTGGTGTTGTAGCTGATGGTGCCGCCCATGTCTCCGCAGCGCTTCTCGAGGATGGGCAGGAAGTCCATGATGGGGCTGCCGATGGTGGTGGGCAGCGTGTTGGTCGACGAGGCGTCCTTGTCGGTGGTGAAGGAGCAGCTGGGGCCACCGGCAAAGTTGTGGGTGCCGACGTACTCGCCCAGCGAGCCGTGCTCAACCTCGGAGATGAGCGGGGTCAGCCCCTCCTCCGCACAGATGTCACAGGCCCAGTCCATGGCCTCGCCCGAGCGGGTGTAGAAGATGTTCCACAGGCGCTCGTCGACGTTGTGGCTCATCATCTCGAACACGCGGGGCAGGGCCTCGTCGCTGGACACCTCGACGCCGAGGCTCTTGGCGAGCGAGCTGTTGAACGCGAAGACAGATCCGCCGATGCCCGTCCAAGACTCCGTCTTGGCGACGAGCGTGACCTTGGCCCCGAGCTCGAGCAGGCGGGTGGCGGTGGCGTAGCCGGACATGCCTGCGCCGATGACGAGGAACTGGCCCGTCAGGTCGACGGTCTCGTCGAATTCCGTTACGGGCTCGGGGGCGGGGCCGGCCCAGTCGGGCAGGTCGCTTTCGATGGCTGCCTCGTCGGCATGTGCCGCGCCTGCGATGGTGCCAGATGCGGCTGCCATGCCGGCCGCGGCTGCCGTGGCGGCGACGAAGTTGCGGCGGGTGAGGGTGTTTTCCATGGTCGTTCCCTTCTCGGGCGTCAGATGACTATGCCTGCAGGTATTCGGCAGCGTCGGTTGCGGCGACGCGGCCGGAGTTGATGTTGTTGGCGTTGCAGCCGCCGCCCACGTTGATCGTGTAGACGTTGCGCCACAGCGCCGCGCCGGTCACGCCGGCGGCGTACAGGCCGGGGACGGGGGTCTTGTCGGCCTTGAGAACGCGGAACTTGCGGTCCGTGAGCACGCCACCCATGGTCACGAGCAGGGCGTAGTGGAAGCGGCACAGGTAGAACGGGCCGTTCTCGATCTTGACCATGAGCTCGGCGTCCTTGCCGTAGTCGCGGTCGTCGCCCTCGTCGCACAGGTCGTTGTAGCGCTGGACGGTTGCCATGAAGGCGTCTTTGTCCAGGCCGAGCTTTTCGGGCAGCTCCTCGAGGGTGTCGGCCTTGAAGATGTCGCCGTTCGTGTTCTGCTCTACCTGCTCAGCCCAGGTGTCGGCGAGCTCCGCGTCGCCACCGGTGGCGGCGTCGAAGATTGCCTGGTCGAAGACCATGTAGGTGTTCTCCCAGTTCAGGGCCGGCTGGCACTGGATTTCCATGTTGTGGGAGGCCAGGTTTTCGCTCACGTAGCGCTCAGCATTCTCGTTGATCCACAGGAACGCGCCGCCGAAGCAGATCTTGAAGGCGAGGTTGCCCATGGGGTTGAGCGTGCCCACCGTGTTGGTGCAGGCGAAGGCGCTCTCGGGGAGCGTGTTCTTGGCGCCTGCGGCGATGGCCATCTGCAGGCCCTTGCCAAGGGAGGTCGGCACGCCGATGAGCTCGATCTGGTCGGGGTCGAAGCCACGCTCGGCCAGGAGGTCGCGGTTGTTGGAGAAGCCGCCGTCGGCCAGGATGACGACGGGGGCGTTGACCTGGATGTACTTGCCGTCGGCGTCCATGCAGTACATGCCGGCGACCTTGCCGTCGGCCATGATGAGGGCCTCGCCGGTGGTGTTGAGGCGGATGTCGACGCCCAGCTCCTCAGCCTTTGAGTTCATCGCGGGGACGAAGCCGGTGTTGCCGCGCCCGCCCTCGAACCAGTGGAAGCCCATGAAGTCGGAGTTGACGCCGATCTCGCCGTACTCGCTGACGTTCTCGAACGAGACGCCCTGCTCCTGGAGCCAGTCGATGTTGCCGCCCGAGGCGCGCAGCATGTCGAGGTAGTTGGGGCCGGCGGCGCGGTACTGCGAGGACGAGAGCTCCTCGTCGACGACCTTGCCGGAGTGGACCTCGATGCCCATCTCCTTCTGCATGCCGGAATCCACGGCAAAGATGCCCTCGATGCCTACGGCACCTCCGCCCGTAGCGCCGGTGGCCTCGATGCCGACGACCTTGAGGCCGTTCTGGGCCGCCTGGACGCACGCCGTCAGGCCCGAGGACCCCACGCCGAGCACGCACACATCGCAGTCGACGGTCTCGTCCACGGACTCAGGCGCCCATGAGGCGGCGTTTGTCTCGTCGATCTGGGGTTCGTCGGCAAGCGCGGGCCTGGCGGAGCCAAGCGTAGCGATGGCGGTCGCCGTGGCGACCGATAGGCCGCAGACGAACCTGCGGCGGGAAAAGCTCGTGTCCATTCCGTTCTCCAATCCTTCTTCGTTCTTGCTCGTCGTCGATGCGTCGTATCGGTGCGTGGCGAGCCCGGCGCGTTGCCCCAAAAGTAGCCCGCCGCGTTGCCGCGGGTATCCGACGTGACGGCGGATTCTGAGGGGAGCACCAGTTGGGGGCGAATAGGACACTGTGGGGGATGACTTGCTGAGCTGGGAGTATCAGACTGAAGGGCTCAATGGGAATCGACGGGGGCGAAGGTGCGCTGCATGGTAAAAGAGGAGCGAGCATACGTTGACGCGGTTCTTGCCGTGGGGCTCACGGCGTTCTGGGCGTGGACGCACCTGATGGCGTTTCGCCCCCATGCCTGGCTCGCTGGTAACCAGGCGGATGTCGGAGTCGCCTGGATTGTGAGCAACTTCGCGTCCCTCGTCGCGCTCGCCCTCATGTTTTTCGCCGGTCGCTGCCACGCCGGGGTATTCCGCTCGTGGGGGTGCATCGGGGCTGTCGCCGTGGTGGGAGCGTGCTCCGGTGCGGGCCTCGTCGCGCCGGGCGTGCCCGATGCATTGCGGATGGCGTGCACCGTGGCGGCGTCCGCGTGCGACATGGCTTTTATCGGCTGCTGGGCTGCTCCTTATGTCGCGGCGGGAGGCCGAGGGCACCGTACGGCGGTCACGCTGGCGGCCATTGTCGCCAGCTTTGCGGTCTACCTCGCCCTGGCGGCCCTGCCCGGCGCGTGGGCGCCTGCGGCTATGGCTGCCCTGCCTGTCATCAGCGCGGCCTGCCTTTGGAGAATCGACGGGGCCAGCTGCGCTGGCGCTGGAGCGGACATGCCGTGCCCCGAGCCAACTCCCGTGGCGGCGCAAAAGTCGGATGCCATGCGCCCGCCTCTGCTCGTTCTCGGGTTCATCATGGTGTTCTCCATTCCGCTCAACTTCCTTCAGACGCGCGGAATCGGTTTCAGCGGCGCCGAGGCGGAATACGTCGGCCCGTTCATCCTCGCGCTTGCCCTCCTTGCGTGCGCCTGCGCTGCGGAGCTTGCTTGCTCCCGCAAGGGGTGGTCGGTGCTGCCGCTGGCGATGGTCCTGCTGCTGAGTCTCGCCCTGTTGGGCTCGCCCGCTTCCTATGGGGAGGGATGGGTGATATCCGGCGTAACGTTGGCGGGCTACTTCTTGTTCCTCAGTGTTACGTATCTGCAGCTCGGCCGTTGTGTCGACGAGGGCGCCGGCGGTGCAAACCCCGTGTGCATCTTCTCTGCCGGCATGCTCGCCAACGCGATTGGCCTACTCCTGGGCACCGCCTTGGGCTTTTTCGCGCAGGCCGTCTCGGTCGGGGTGGCGAACGTGGTGACTCTTGGCATCGTTTACGGCCTGTTCGTGCTTGGCATGGCGCTGCTGCCGCATCGCATGAAGCAACTCCTACTTAACCAGAAGGCAGAGGAGCGCGACGCCTCGCCCAAGAACCAGTATGTTGCTAGCATGGTGCAGTCTATTAACGAACAGTGCGCCCGTGTCGCGGGGTGCTTTGGCCTGACGGAGCGCGAGGGCGTTGTGCTTGGCTACCTTGTGCGTGGCTGGAGCCTTCAGATGATCGCCGAGGAGGAGAACCTCGCCCGGAGCACGATCAAGACGCACGTCACCCACATCTACCAGAAGCTCGGGGTGCACACGCGCGAGGAGCTCGTCCTCGTTGTGGAGAGCGTCGGGGAGTAGTTGGGCATTGTGGACCTTCGTTGCGTACTGGCCGTTCGCCTTCGGCGCGTGTGGGGAAATGCTCGGCATTGAACCGTGGGCCGGCGGCCTGGCTAAAGGCAAATGCCTCGCGTTCCTTAACTTGGGCGTGTCCTCACCCACCTGGTGTGACCCTTCTGAGACGCTCGCCCATACCATGGAACCCAGCTTCGCACAACTCGAGCGAGGTGGTGGGTGCCGTCAAAATGGAAGGGGAAGCAAATGTCGAACCAAGTCATGAATCGTCGCTCGTTCGTGTCGGGAACGCTTGCAGCGGGAACCGCGGCTACAATCGGTCTTGCTGGCTCTGGGGTTGTCCATGCTGCCGAGCCTGTACAGCCGAGTGGCGCCGAGCCTATGACCGCCGACGCTTACCGCGGGCTCACCTGGAGTTTCGAGGTGCCGCCGGAGCGGATAGCCGACGATGAAATCTCCCAGACCATCACAGATGACGTCATCGTGGTGGGCTCGGGCGTCGCAGGCCTCATGTGCGCAGCCTCCGTCGTGGGGCATGGCGGCAAGTGCACGTTGTTCAGCGCTGGCAGCAAGGCCGTCAGCCGCGGTGGCTCAAACCATGCAGTCGGCAGCAAAACCCAGGCTCGGCTCGGCATTGACTACACGCCCGAAACGGCCGCTGCCTATTTCAACAACGAGATTTCCCGTCAAGGTTATCGCGTGGACTCCCGCAAGTGGTGGAAGTTCATCAATCACTCTGGCGAAGCGATGGACTGGGTGACCGACATTATGGAGGCCGCTGGCTATCAAACTACGCTCGAGCTCCCCTACAATGACCCCGCTGGAACGTTCAGCATCATCTCCGGTGCCCACAACTTCTACGGCCCCGAGATTACAAATACCGCCAACGAGGGCGAGCCGTTGCTCACGGCCACGCTGGAGAAGTACATCCTCGACAACGGTGGGTCCGTTACATACAACATGCGTGGCGTGTATCTTGAGCGCGAAGATGGAGAAGATGGCCGAGTAACGGGCATCGTCGCTCAGGATGCCGACGGTAACTATTTGCGCTACGAGGGCACAAAGGCCGTCGTACTCGCCACGGGCGACTTCTCGGGCGACGCCGACATGATGGCCAAGTACTGCGGAGCCTTCGCAGATTACGTGGGACCGCAGGCGGGCGATTACGACGTCGAGTTCCGCTTCGGTGGCCTTATGCCTGGCGATGGACAAAAGATGGGCCTGTGGGCTGGTGCTGCCTGGCAGAACACCACGCCAAATGCGCCCATGATCGGCTGGTACGGGTTCCCCTCGCCCCAATCCGATCGCAACCACCCCGGCATCTTGCTTAATGTCGAGGGCGAACGCTTCATGAACGAGGACACCTCCTCTGTTTATGCTGGATATGCCATCAGCGGCCAGACCGACCGCAAGGTGTTCACCGTGTGGGATTCAGACTTCGCCTATCGATTTGACACTTGGGAGGCATTGGGCAACAACATGGACGGCCTGGGCATCGTGCCCGTAAGTGCCGACGAGAAGGCTGCCGAGTTCGAAAGCGGAGCCGAAGCTGGCACCTACGTGAAGGGCGATACCATCGAGGACGTGCTTGCGCAGCTTGCGGAACAGGGGGGGATTGACGTCGAGGTGGCCCTGGCAACCATTGAAAAGTACAACGCGGACGTCGACGCTGGATGTGACACTGAGTTTCACAAGGTCGCCGAGACACTCATTCCCATTGAGAAAGGCCCGTTCTACGGTCAGTACAACCAGCTTGGCAGCAGTCAGTTCCTCTGCGTTTTGGGTGGCTTGCGGACCAGCCCCAACTGCGAGGTTTGCGATGGCGCCAACAAGCCAATTCCCGGCCTCTACAATGTCGGGTGCATGATGGGTGACTTCTTCGGCACGTTCTACAACTTCCGAGTTCCCGGTCAAAGTATCGGCGCTACATGCATTACGTTCCCCTATTTGCTCGGAAAGGAGCTTGCCGGAGTCTCGGAGGGGTAGCGTATCCGCAGCAAACAACCGTCGCCGACATTCTCCGTTGGATTACAGCCAAGAGTTGCGCTACTCTAACGCTGCCCAGCGTGCAAATGGCTAGTGCGTAAATGGGCGGGAGCGTGCGAGTGGCGCGCTCCCGTTTTTGACTCTTTGGGGGATGGCGTATTCTGATGGTCTTGGAAGAAACGACAAAGGGGTGCTCAAAATGGCTCGTCATCGTAGGGTACGCCTTGACGCTTGTCTTCTTCGGCCTGTTCACGGGACGAGTCAATCTGCTGTTTTACGGAAATAGTGCCCAGGATGTCTTTCCGCTCTATGCGCACGCTTCGGAGATAGGCCAGTTCAGCCTTTTGTTTTGTGCAGGGCTCTTCGCCCGTTCCCGTTCAAGGGCAGTCAATGGTTTTATGCCACTACTTGCCGTGGTTCTTCTGGTTGCAGGCTATGCCCTGACGCTTTATCAAGCTGTGGGTGAGAATATGCCCATGTGGCTCAGCGCATGCGCCGGCGTTTTCTTTGGGGGTGGGCAGGGCGCAAGCTTTTTGTGCTGGGCAAGCGTTTACTCACGCATGGATTCGCGTCAGGCGGCTGACTGCATGATTTCAAGCACGCTCTTGTCCGCAATTATTCTTGTTCTCATTGGTCGCGTCCCGAACACCGTTGCTCTGTTTAGCGCCTTATCGATAGTGGTCATGCTTTGCTGCGTGCTGGTTCTCCAAGGGTCAAGCGCCGTTGGTGGAGGAGGGGCGCTCACCTCAAATATGGGCGTGCCTGCTGAAATGACAGAAGGGGATAATCGGGCTATTGTCTCGCATGCATCCTTCCACAATTGGGCATTTACCAAGCGTCGCTCACTGCTCTGCCTGTTCGCCTTGGCATTCGTATGCGGAGCCCAACGGGCGCTTTCCCTCGAAGGCTTTATCTCTCAAGAATCATCTGCAATCATCTTTCCCCTCGGATATGCACTCGGGGCTGTATTGTTCCAGGGAGTTCTTAACATACAGCGCGACGAGGATGACTACTACCACGTTTATACGGTCCTGCTCGCTGTCATGGCTACATGCGGTGTGCTTTCATTTGTGCAAAGAGCCGGCATACAAACCGTCTTGTACATTGTGGACAACGTGGCGTTTACCGTTATCTCCATGTGCGTAGTGTTGATGTCGGTCGACGCAGCAAAAGACACTGCGCGAAGCCCGATGTTTACCGTGGGTGTTACGTGCGGGGCCATGTACTTTTCCATACAATTGGGGCGCGTTGTCAGCAACATCGTCATGGGGCTGACAGGCGTGGTAACCATCGGCGCGCTCGTCGTGTCTGTCATCATTGTCTACGTGCTGGCGCTTGCTGCGATTTCTTCCGGAGTGTTCGTTCGGCAAATGGCCGTGGAATGGAATGGCGAGTTGCAGAACGGAACGACCGGCGGCGCCGATGCGGTTCAATTGCGCGTCAGCTCAAGAGGACCCGGACAAGAGGCGCACGGGTCCGTTGGAAAGGGCATCATCAGTATCGCCTCTGTCACCGAAGACAGGCTACGGACAAACCCAGTGTATCGAAGCCGCTTTGGTCTGACCGAACGCGAGCTCGATGTTCTCGTCCTACTGCTAGCCGGGTACAACGCCCCGGATATCTCCAGCTTGCTCGAGATATCCGTCAATACGGTAAAGACGCACCTCAAGGGTATTTACGCTAAATTGGGAGCCCACAATCGTCGCGAGGTAATCGCTATTCTCAATGAGGTTGAGTTGGAACGGTCTTAGGTTTGATGCACGGATTGGGCTTCCCTGCTGCATGCAGAGGCAAGGCCTTCCCTATTCCTCGTCCAACTCTGTCTCGACCTCGCGTACAAGTTCCAGAAGGTCATCTTTCTTGTGGACGCCAAGCTTTTGGTATACGTGGAAGGCGTGAGCACGAGCGGTGCCATCGGATATGCCGAGCTCCCGGCAAATGTGGGGACGAGTGAAGCCTTGTGCTAGCATTCGCATGACCTCGACTTCGCGTTTCGTTAGGCCGCCCCGGTTTCCAAGTGTTTCGTACACCTGCTCCCTGTGCTCGGCGCGCGATGTCTCGAGGCGGCCGATCAGCTCGTCTTCTCGCCGGCTGTAGACGGTGAGGAAGCTTGCGTGCGTTGCCCAGAGCACGACCGAGTAGGAAAGCAGAGCAGGAATTTGCATGGCCGTACCCATCCCGGAAACCAAAGAGACCGGGAGTGGCGTGCTGCCTGTCGCTACCAGGCCAACAAGCCACCCAGTGAGCAGCACGGCCTTTTCTGAGAAGCAGAGTCGTGCCTCGTCCATACCGAACGTCTCTTTGAGGCCTGAAATTTGGAAGCATGAAGTGGAAATCCAGCACGTCCAGCACAGGGACGCCCCGACGGCACTGAAGCCCATCGCAGCCAAATCCTGCCTGCCAAAGATAACGGGAAGGGCAAAGATACCGACGAATATCAGGGGCACGAGCGGGGAGAGGCGATAAGGCAACGGCCGCTTCGCGCTGAGGGTCAGAAGGCTCGCGACTGAAACGAGGGCTCCGATGAGGCTCGCTTTCCAGGAAGTGTCTGCGGCGACGAGCGTACTGGCCAAGAGGCCAATCATGATTCCAATTATCCCGCGTACGGCGAGGAACCGAACGAATGCGCCCTTGCGTGTCGAGTCAAAACCCCTCCGTTTGATTGAAAAGGGAACTTGAGGGAGAACGAGCAGGATGGAAGAGGCCATGCGCGACAGGCACTCAATTGCCGGCTCGCATGCGGGGAAGCATTCAGACGCCGCGATGGCGAGCAGAAGGACAGCCGCCGTCAGCGTCGAGGTCATTACGACGTTTGTGCCGGCCGAACGCTTGTCCAGCGAGGCAAACGAGAGGCCCCAGAGCAGCACAAGGGGCATTATGGAGCAAGTTTGTACCACCTGATAGGCAACGGACATAAAAGGTGACGGTGACGACTCAACCCCGCCTGGACCAGAGGCAAAGACCAGCGCGAGGGCGATGGCCGACCCAAGCGCGCCTAGTGCGGCGACGGCAATACGGAAGTGACGGCGAACGAACAGTTCCGCCCAGGCGACTGCGGCGCCGCAGACGGGCACGCTCAGCGCGGTGCACAACCATGTGGTCTCGTTGAGGAACGCCGGCTGTACCCCAGCACAAGATTGAATGGGAAGCAGCGCCAGAGCCATAGACGACCAGTGGAGCGCCGCGCCTACGACCAGCACCCAGTAAATCTCATATCGCTTTGGTTTGGAGCCAGTCGATTCAGCCACATTCCCTCCGACGCATGAGCACTGAGCAACCATCCCATTGTATGGCGACACTATCGCCGCTATATAAGCGAATCGCTTAAATGCCATCTATTAGGCATTCTAATACCCGGATGCCGATGCGCCCGTCTTCAGCCGGGATGAAGATTGTTTCAGCCTGGCGCAAGGGGCGCCTCGGCTGGAAATCCGCGCAGGGGGGATGTGCCCAAGGCGCGGAGACCTCGGGAAAGGGGTAGCATCATGAGTAAGAAAGACCTGAGCCGCCGTGGTTTCGTCAAGGGGGCTGGCGCAGCTGCGGTCGGAGGGGCGCTCGTGGCGACACCCGCGCTGGCTGATGGCGCGAAGACCGTGAGCTTCTCTTACGTTGATACCGTGCAGTGGGACGAAGAGTACGACGTTGTGGTCGTGGGCTACGGCGGCGCCGGTTCTGTTTCCGCCATTACAGCCGCCGAGAACGGCGCGAAGGTCCTGTTGACCGAGAAAGCGCCCGATGGCGATCAGGGCGGCAACACCCGCTACTGCGAGCAGTATTTCAACATCCCCAACACCTACGAAGACGGCGTGGCTTACTTCTCCGCGTTCGCCAAGGGTTTTGACACGGCAGACGAAGATGTCATCGATTACATGGCGAAGGGCGCTGCCGGGGTTGGCGACTGGCTGCTGGCTCACGGGGCTACGACGTTCTCCTCTGCCATTGCCGGCGCTACCGACGGCATCACGCTCGACATGGTTTCCACGGTCGAGGGGCGCGACTGGTATTTCGAGCTGCCGGATGGTACGGTCGGCCTCTCCGAGTTCCCCGTTTGGCCCGATGGCACGCCCAACGACGGCCGTGTCTGCGAGTTCATGATGGTGGACGCGCCGGACAACCAGGAGAAGAAGTACTGGCACCTGCTCATGGACAACGTCGAGTCACTTGCCGACTCCATTGATGTCTGGCTCGACTCTCCCGCTAGGCACCTCATCCAGGACCCGTTTAGCAAGACCGTGCTCGGCGTGCAGGTTGAGCACGAGGGCGCTGTTATTAACGTGCGCGCCAAGAACGGCGTCGTCCTTGCATGCGGAAGCTACGAGGGCAACCAGGAGATGTTCGAGAACTACGCCGAGAAGCCCCAAGCCTACCCCATCGGCAGTGTCTACAACACCGGCGACGGCATCACGATGGGCCTCGAGGTCGGTGCCGACCTGTGGCACATGGCGGCTCTTTCCGGTCCGTGGATCGTTGCAAAGCTTGGCGACCAGGAGCGCTGCTTCTCAACGACATATTCCAAGCAGCGCATCACGACTGCCGGCAACTGCATCAACGTCGGCGGCGATGCCAAGCGCTTCATGAACGACTCCGGCAATTGCAAGCACGGGCATGTCGAGTACGGTGGAACCTGGATCAGCCAGGTCACGCCCGACGTCATGTGGGCCATCATGGACTCCACGGCGCGCAACGGCGAGGGCGACATCATGCTTATCGATGATGACCACCTTTTCAAGGCCGACACTATTGAGGAGCTTGCTGGTCTGGTTGACCTCGATGCCGAGACGCTTGTCGAAACCGTCGAGGGTTGGAACAAGATTGTTGAGGATGGCGTTGACCCGCAGTTCGGTCGCGACCCGTACACGCTTGCACCGATCGAGACTGCGCCGTTCTATGCCGTGCGACTCTATCCCGCATGCGTGAACTGCCAGGGAGGCCCCAAGCGCAACACGAACTGCGAGGTTCTCGACCCGAGCGGCAACCCCATCCCCAACCTGTACAGCGCGGGCGAGCTCGGCTCCTTCTGGGCGGGCGTGTACTGCTGCGGCGGCAACATCGCAGAGACGGTTTACACCGGCCGTACCGCGGGCGAGAACGCCGCTAAGGCCAAGGATGCCCCCGCGCCCGTTGAGCTGACCGTGGCGTAAGACGGCGAGGCTGTCCGCAGTTGGGCAACCAGCGGAAAAGGATGGAGCGGCCCCGTCCCGGAGGACTTTCCGGGACGGGGCCGCACTTTTGTTGCCAGGCTGGGCTGTTTTCCGCCGAGTAGCGTGAAGGTCCTGCGTGTGAATAAGCGCAAGTTAAGAAAAAAATGCCGTATATATCGACGGAACGGCTGACGGCGCGCGGGCTGTCGGGCTTTCCGTGCGACTCGGTGCACAGCCTTTTTGTCGATGTGCACCGAGTTCGGATGAGTTGTTTACGCGTAGCTCGGCTTGATGCCGCGTTCTTCGGCGGCGGCGCGCAGGATCTGCCAGGCCTTCAGGTGCTCGATGTCGCTGCTCGCGCAGACCTGGTCGCAGGTACCGCATTGGATGCAGCGGTAGAGGCCGCGGTTCACGGCCTCCATGACGCGGTCGCCGCTGTCGAGCGGGTCGAGGTGACGGTACGCCTCGGCCAGCAGGGCGGCCGGCCCGGCGAAGTCGTCGTAATGCTCGGCCATGACGGGGCACGCCGCGTTGCACACGCCGCAACGGCAGCAGTACTCGATGCCGTACATTTCCATCATGGTGTCGTGGTCGAAGGAGGACGGGTCCACCGCGATGGTCTCGGCGTCGAAGGGCTCCACCCGCACGCGGTTGTAGATGTCGGTCAGCTGGTTGTCGAATGCGCCCTTGTCGACGATGAGGTCGCGGATGACGCGGAAGCCCCTGAGGGGCTCGATCGTGTGGTCCTCGTCCGTCAGGAACTCCGTGCACATGAGCGTGGGCCTACCGTCGAGCATCATGGCGCAGCGTCCGCAAGCGCGGGCGCGGCAGCTGTGGTCGTAGTTCACATGGGCGACCTGCTCGTCGAAGCGCATGATGGCGCGCAGGCCGGTCATGTGCTCCTCAAAGGGTATGTCTCCGCTCACATAGTGGGGCTCGGCGTCCACGGCGGGGTCGAACTTGTATACGGTCAGCTTCATGGCGCTGTCCTTTCTTTCCTGTTGCCTGTTTGCCGTTTATGCCTCGAGCGGCGGGTACGGGCGCTTCTCAAACATCATCTCGCCGTTTTCCAGGTGGCAGGCAAGCATGCAGTTCCAGTTCTCGTCGTCGCGCTCGGGGAACTCGGGGCGCAGGTAGCAGCCGCGGGTCTCCTCGCGCAGCAGCGAGGCGCGGATGCTGACCTCGGCGCAGTCGAGCAGGTTGTAGTTCTCGATTGCCGTCTTCCAGTCAACGTTGAACGTCGTGGAGTCGTCGGCCAGGACCTGCCTGGGCATGTCCTCGGTGCGGATGCGCTCGAGCTCGGCGATGGCCTCCTCCATCATCTCTGTCGAGCGGTAGATGGTGAAGCCCCGGTAGCCGGCCTCCTGAATTTTGCGGCGAATCTCAAAGGGGCGCAGGCCGTCCTCACACGTGCGCGTGCGGATCTCGGCGAGGCGTGCGTGCTCGCGGGCCACCTCGTCCCAGTCGATCTGCGCGCCCGTGTCCCCGGCTTCGGCCAGAGCGTCCAGATAGTTGCACGCGCACTCGCCCGTGTAGCTGCCGTAGAGGCGGTTGTGCATGCAGTGCGGGCCGCCGTTCTCGCCGCATGCGCCCGCGCCGCGCTCGTCGAAGAGGCCCTGCCACTCGGTCATCATCGTCGCGTCGATGACGGGCTCGCCGCCGTGCTCGTACATCTCTGCGGCGACCTCGGTGAACTTGCCGATGGGGTCGTAGCCGTGCTCCTGGAAGAACGCAACGTTGCGCATGATGGGGTAGCGGACGTTGTCGAACGAGTGCTCGTCGTAGTGGACGTAGACGCCGTCGTGCTCGGTGCCCTTGCCCTCCTCGAACACGAGGCGTCCGATGCGCTGGCTCATGCCGAGGTTGCCGTTGACCTGCTCGCCGTCGGCGAAGATGCGCTCGTGGTCGGCGTCGTAGAGGATTTCCAGCTCGCCGGCGTCGGCGCCGATGCCGCAGCCGAAGGTGTGCGCGACGTCCTCGTACACGATGGAGTTGTAGTCGTACTGGGCAAATTCGGCCTCGCCGATTGTCGCGCCCTTGCGGAAAGCGGCCATGGAGACATCGCCGGTGTTGTCCGTCGAGTTGATGCCGCGGTAGCCCACGCTGAGCCAGCCGTGGAACTGTGTGCCACCGCCTGCCGCCATGATGGTGGCAGCGGCGCGGATGACGCGCGTTTTGCCGGTGGGCAGATGGATGCCCATGGCTCCCACGCAGCGGCCGTCGGTCACGAGGAGGTCCGTGACCATGGTCTGGTCCATGACCTCCACCCGGCCCTTGTCGAGCAGGTCGTCCGCTTCGCGACGGTAGAACGACGAGCACACGGACCACGGCAAGACTTCAGTCTCGGGTTTTGGCAGTCCGTTTTCGTCGCGCCAGACAAGCGTCTGGCCGTGGTTGATGGAGGACACCCAGGGGTTGAACTCGTTGCCGCCCAGATAGCTCCAAGCAGCGAGCGGGATGGTTCCGTCGATGAGCATCCACCCGTCGTGGCGGAAGCCGCAGTAATCCCACCACAGCATCCAAGCGTCCCAGCTCATGGAAGAGGCCCCTGCATGGCGGAACGGGCCCTTCTCCACCATGAGGACCTGCTTGCCGCGCTCCAGGGCACGCTGCGTTGCCCAGGTGGCGCCGCTGCCGGTGCCGATGACGAGCAGCTCCGTGTTGAAGACCTCCCAATCCGGGTTGCCGGTGGCTGCGGTGGCCGCCTCGTCGGCATGCGCTTGCGTGACGACACCGAGGGGGGCCGGTCCGGCGAGGTTCGCCATGGCTGCGGCCGCCCCTGCGCCTGCTAGCCCGCTTGCCGCACCTTTCAGGAATTCCCTGCGTGGCAGTGCGATGTTCGGCATGGTTTGTGCCTCCCTTGTCTCCTCGAGCCCCTCCCCTTGGGGGCTCGCGACGAGGGCCGGGCTGCGTTGACGTGCCCAGCCTCATGGCAAGCATAGTGACGGGCTGGGGCGCGAGGAAGTACGGGTATCCATCGGCATCTGTCAGGTTTACCTGACAGATGAAACTCTGCGTGCCTCTCTTTTTCGGCAAGGCCGCGGTATGCCCAAGGAATGGCACGTGCGTGAAGTCGGCTCTATAATGCGTGGGGAAGACGGGGAACGGGGGCTGACGTGAACCTCAACCAACTGGCGTATTTTCGTGCGGTCTGCGAGGCGGGCAGTATCAGCGCCGCAGCCGAGCGTCTTTACATCGCTCGACCGAGCCTCTCTTCTTCTATTGGGGCGCTTGAGCGAGAGCTCGGCGTTTCCTTGCTTGAGCGTGGGAAGACCGGCGTTGTCCCCACCGAGGCCGGTTCCGCCTTGCTTGAATGCGTCGTGGACTGCGAAAGCCGACTCACCGCTTGTCTGCGCCGCATCGGGGATATTGGGCAAGGCGAGCATCGCCGGACGTTGCGCTTCGGGCTTGTGGGCGGCACTCTAGACCCGCAGATCATAGCGCGGCTGTATTCGTATGAGGAACGATGTGCGAGCGTTGCCGTTGAGCTTGTCAATCGCGGTTGCCCGGATTTTTGGCATGCCGTTGAGGAAGGTGAAATTGACCTTGCTGTTACGGTACGCCCGCCTGCGGTGGGTACGGGCGTGGAGGCGGTGCGCATCAGCCGACTCGATCAGAGCCTCGTTGTTCATCGGGCAAACCCTGTGGCTATGTTTGGCTTGAAACGCGGTTGGGTTGATTTTACGCACGACATGCCTGGATGTACGCTGCTTGAGACGGAAGGGCGCCTCGACCCTTATCTTGATCTGCTTAAGTCTCTGGGCATTCAGCGCAAGATGGTAGGGGAGGACCGCGGTTTCATTCGCCAGCTCATCGCGCACGACAGGGGCTGCGTCCTCACCATCTCGGGCCTCGTAGAACGTTACGTGTGCGATGAGGCGTGCGTGTTGCCGGTGCGCGGCATCCCGCCTGAGATGGACCTCGACCCTTATCTGATATTTCGGCCTAACCCCGACGAGGAGATTCGCGGGTTTGCTAATCATGCGCTCGTGTGCTTGGGCTCATCGGCCCAGTTGGATAGTTGATGGGCTATCTAAGCAAGAGGGTGGCGTCGGCTCCCTTGCGCGGGAACCGACGCCACCCTGTGACGAGTGAAGCTGCTGTTTCTGCTGCCGTATTGATGAGGTAATCGGCAGTTTGATTTTTAGACGACCCAGAGGCGCTGTGTCGTATGGCCGCTTGAATGCGTTGCAATCAATTCGGCAAGCACCGCTGCAGAAAAGCGGAGCCTAGAGACGTATGTGCAAGACGTCTTATGCGTCCCAATTTTCGAGTGCAGCGGCATTGGCGCCCGCGATGCGGCCGAACACCAGGGCCTCGGCGTTGTTGCCGGCGCCCTGGTAGATGAGACCCCACAGGGACCCCAGCTCGCCGGAGCTGTAGAGGCGCGGGATGGGCTCGCCAAATGCATCGAGCACCTGCGCGTCGGCGTTGCGGCGCGGGCCGCCCTGGGTGTTGAGCAGGGTCGGGTACTGGACGATGGCGTAGAACGGCGGGGTGTCGAGCGGCGCGGAAGACTTCTGGTCGTTGTCCTGGGCGAGGTACTGCGTGTTCTTGACGTTCTCGATGGGGCGGGCGAACAGCGTGTCCTCTCCTGCGGCGATGTCGGCGTTCCACTTGTCTACGGTCGCGGTAAGCGTGTCGGCGTCAACGCCTATTTTCTCGGCCAGCTCGGCGATGGTGTCGGCCTGCACCATCCAGCCCTTGTCCACCTCCTCGGAGTTGTCGCTGCTCCACGCGGGGCTCTTCACGAGCTTGCCGGCCTGGCGGGCGTTCTCGTCAAAGATGCGGTACGAGGGAATCTCGTTGTAGTCGAGCGTGTGGCCGTCGAAGTGGTCCACGGCGAGGAGGCCGGCGTGTGTCTCGACACCCT
This sequence comes from uncultured Coriobacteriales bacterium, assembly GCA_902464015.1. Lineage (GTDB taxonomy): Bacteria > Actinomycetota > Coriobacteriia > Coriobacteriales > UMGS124 > UMGS124. The sequence goes on from CABQHM010000018.1 coordinate 28,776, forward strand.
TCTCGTTGACGAAGCGCTTGCCGAGCTTGTTGACCCAGATCATCGAGGGGGCCAGCGTGCCGAACATGAACGAGTTCTCGAACTCGTCCGTGTGGAAGCCGATGGGGCAGCTGCAGCCGTTCATATGCCACAGGCCGGCGCCTACCGCCGCGGCCATCCGCACGCCGTCGCCCGTGTTGCCGGGATGGCCGAGCGCATAGATCGGGTAGCCCTTCACGTTGTTCTGGAGCATCTCCTGGTCGTACTCGTAGCCGCCCGTGGTGAGGACGACGGCCTTGCGGGCCTTGACGTTGATGTCCGCGCCGTCCTCCGTCGTGGCGACGCACCCGATGACCTCGCCGGCGGAGTTGGTGAGCAGCAGCTTGGCGGGCGTGGAGCACATGACCTCGATCCCGCGCTCGTCGACTGCGTGCTGGTAGACGGCGAACAAGTCGGCGCCCGTGTGGCCCGTGCCGGTCGTCTGGTCGGTGGCATCGCTCACGACGCCGTACTTTTGCTGGGAATCGGAGCCCTCGACCTGCTTGAAGCCTGCCCCTCCATACACGGTCATCTCGGTGCCGGGCTTGAGGCTGCACAGCCAGTCGACGCACTCGACCGACTTGTCGGAGAAGACGCGCACGAGCGACTCGTCGCAGTCGGAATGGGAGATGTCGAACAAGCCCATGATGTACTTGTAGGCGTCCTCGGAGTTCGTGGGGCACAGCACGCCGCCGCCTGAGACCGCGGTGTTGCCGCCGCCGACGCCCGACTTTTCGAGGACGAGCACCTCGGCGCCCGCGTCGTGCGCGCTGATGGCGCTCGCTGCGCCTGCGCCTCCGAAGCCGATCACAACGACGTCGGCCTCCTTGTCCCATGCGATGTCATCCGGTGCTGCGGGCTGGGCCGAGGCGGACCCGGCGAATGCGGCCGCGCCCGCCGCTGTTCCCGCGGCTGCCGCGCCCTTGATGAAGTTGCGACGGGAAATGTCATTCGTGCTCATATACGACTCCTTTTCCAACGCTGCCGCCTGCTGCGATACGTCTTAGCGCGGGAGGCAAACCCTCGAGCTACATTTGGGGGGATTGCCTTGCGCCGACGTTTCCATGATTGCGCCGGCCTTGTTCTCGCGCAACGCCACGAGTGGTGGGGTGGCGCTGACCGGGTCGTTTCTTCGCGATATCGTCGGCGTGGGTGTCAACGCCACGAACAGGGGGGTATGGCTCGTTAACAGGTTACAATGTTGTCAGCGAAAGACTGGCACGGGAGGGCGATGGCTGTGGGCGGGATTGCTTGCTTCGCGGATGAGATCGAGGAGGCGGCCGCTGCGGGGGAGGGGGGCGTCCGCCATATTGGCGGCATGCGCTTGAGAGCCGCCCTTTTCGTGGCGCCGCTTGCGATTTTCATCTGGCAGTATGTCATTACGCACGCGTTGATCGCCAACCCGTCCGGCTCCATGAGCGCCTACTACTACGGGCGCTGCCTGCTTGCGCTGCCGATTGCTCTCTTGTTCCTAAAGACGCCCCTGTCGCAGGGTCGAGACGGCGCCTTATTCTCAATCCCCATGGCACTTGCCGCCTCCCTGTCTCCGCTTGTTTTGGCGTTGTTCCCGGAACTCCCCGCCGTTGCCGACGCAGCGTGCCTGTTGGCGGGGTTTGCCTCGACGTGGTTATACCTGCGCGTGTTTCTCATGTTCTCCCTCATGCCGGTGCGCGACGCCCTGACGGTGCTTCTCGGCGGCCTCTCTTTGGCCTATGCGTGTCGGATGGCGCTGGGCTTTGTCCCGCAGCCCGTCTTGATACTCTTGGGTTTTGTCATGCCTTTCTTGAGCGTCATCGCGTCGCAGCGGGGCATCGACGCGATGCGTGGCGAGACGGCCGTTGGTTCAAAGGGGAACGCCCGATTCGCGCCCGATGGGACCGCTCGCTCAAAAGCGAGTTCGCTTGGGTTGCATGGCGCATCGGCAACTCTGTATTGGCTCGTCGTCGTGGAGTTCGCGGTCTATGGGCTGACCGCGGGACTGGTGCGCACCCCCTACGAGGAGGCGCAATTTGCCGCAGTGGTCAACGTCGGGGGCGGCCTGTTGCTGCTGGCAAGCAACGTCATGTTGCTGTGGTGGGTCCGGCGCGAGCGCGTTGACATGCACTTGAGCGGTGTCTGCCAGGCAATCCTGTTCCTGCTCCTGACCGTTTTGCTTACATTGGTACTGTTTGGCAGCGCAGATTCTCCTGTGGCGGCGATAGCCTCGCTTTTTGCGCGTTTCGGGGTGTACACGCTGCTGCTGTGCCTGTTGTGCGCCCTGCTGCCGCAGACGGATGCCCATCCGTATGTGACGTTTGGGTTTGGCTGGGGGTTCTTCACGCTGGCAACCGCCGTGGGCATGAGCGCGGCGACGGTGGCCGGAATATCGCGTTTCTCCGCGACCATCGCGCTGGTCATTGCCTACGTGCTTTGCGCCATTACCTTTCTTGTGCATGCGAGGACAAAGGGGGACGACCGAATCTTTGCAGCCAACGCCGACGTGGGGAGTGGTGCTGGAGGGGAGGATGTAGGCATGCGGCCGACGGGCGCTTGTGATGAGACCGATGTTCTGACGTTTGACGACATCTCTTGTCGTTGCGCTGAAATGGGGGAGCGCTGCGGCCTCACGCACCGCGAGGTCGAGGTCGTGCAGCTCATCTGTCTGGGCCGCAGTAAGAGCTATATAGCGGAAAACCTCTCCATCACCGAGAACACCGTGCGCGGTTACGCGAAGAACGCCTATCGCAAGCTTGGCATCCACAGTCGCCAGGAGCTGCTGACGCTTGTGGGAATGAAGTAACGGGGAACATCGCTTTGGCACTTGCCGCGGATCCAGTTCAGACCCTACGGCCATAAGACAGAAAAAGGAATTGCCTGAAATCGGCCCGCGAGTTACGGGTTGAGATATGCGACGTTGGAGGTCTCAAAAGGAAGGCGTCAGGCCCGGTTCAAAACCAGGTCTGACGCCGTCGATGTCGAACGTTCGTTGAGCCGTTGTTTGCTACTACTTCCCGTAGTCGTTGGAGATTGCCCAATCGGTGCCGGTGTCAAGGCCCCACATGCCGAAAACCTCGTTGTAGAAGGGGGGACGGGAGTAGTCGAGGGCGTAGTCGTACTGCGCCTCGAAGTTGAAGCCGAACCCAGAAACTCCCCAGCCGCACGCGCAGTCCATGAAGGCCTGGAGCTTGGAGGCGGGAATGCAGAACGTGGCGTCGGTCTGCTTGGTGCGGGCGCGCACCACCTCGCCGCAGTCGGGGAAGCACACCTGGTAGTTGTTGCGGTCCATGGTGTTTACCATCTCGTAGACGCACGAATCGATGCCGTCGAAGTTCGAGACGATGGTCGTGGCGTCGAGGCGCTTGGCGATGAGGCACATCCAGTTGATCTTGTAGGGGTCGCCCCAAGCCAGGACCACGTCGGGTTCGAAATCCATCGTCGAAAGGGGAGCCACGACCCAGGCGGCGTACTTGCCGAGCTCAAAGCGCGGGTACTCCTCGGCGTAGAAGCGCGCCGCTGCCTCCATGTCCTCGATCATGAGGCAGGAGACGACGGTGTCGAACGAGTCGGTGCCCTCGCTGCAGTCGACCTGGCCGTATCCCACGAGCGGGGCCCAGCACCACTCGTCCTCCTTGGTCATCACAACCGTCTGCCCGTTGTAACGCGCCATGCTGAACGCCTGGCAGGTGGCGATGTGCTTGCCCAGGTCGCGCTTGGGGCTCACGGCACCCTCGGGCACGTCTTCGGTGCTTTCGTAGAACTTGACGCCCACAAGGTTGCTGTCGAGGCGAAGCGTCTGGCGCATGGCCTCGTTAAACTGGGCGTATGTCACCGGGGCAGCGGTCTCCTCGGCATGGGCCCGCGCGGTCAGGGCCGTGCCTGCGGCCACGCCCGCGGCCGCCGCGCCGATGCCGCCCAGAAGCTGCCTGCGATCGAGTTCCATATCCTTGTTCCTTTCTCCCTTCTCGTGCGCCGCGGCGCACGAGCTCCCTTGGTCCCTATGCTCCGTAGTACTTCTCCGCGTGGTACGCGAAGAGCGCGCGCAGGACGCTCGTGACGTTGCTCGTGGAGACGGTTGCCCCTGTGACGGCGTCGACGTCGATGCCGGCGACCTGGGTGCCGTAACCGCCCCAGGCGTCGATGTCCGCCTTCGTCAGCCCCACGAGCGGGGCAACGAAGTTCTCATCCATGTACTCGGCCGTGTATTCGGGCTGGCCATGGATGGGGTTGCTGTCTCCCCACACGCCGACGTTGTATCCCTCGTTGTCCGTGAAGCACACCCAGCGCAGCTTCGCCTCTTCGGCGCTCGCGGCCGTGTTGAGAATCTCCGCGTACATGACCGAGCGGTAGTTGCTTGCGGCATCACGGCAGGTGCAGGACGTGAAAGCCACCTGATAGCGCGTGAACGTGGAGTTGGAATTCTCAAAGAGAACCGCGGCGTAGAGGTCCTGCTTCACACCGCCGCTGGCAAAATGCGGATAGGGCAGGAGTGTGAAGCCGCCAACGCTGATGACGCCGGAGTCGTCCGTTGTCACGCCTGCGCTGACCTCCCCGATGGGCTCCCCCGCCTCGCCTCCCGCCGCCTCAGCGCGGACCAGGGCGGCTGGTCCCATGGCGGCAAGGCCCATGACGGCGGCAAGGGCCCCGCGTCGACTGATAGGGCTCCCTGCCGTATCACAAGCTGCGTGCTTGGCCATTTCACGTCCCGCCCTTTCCTATTCGGCCGGATTCAAACGGTCGAAGTCGATGTAGGCGTAGTCGGCGCGCCACGTGGCGTAAAGGTTGGTTCCGCCGTGCTCCTCAGAGTAGACGATAAGCTCGAGGGCGTTGTCGCCGGTGTACTCCCAGTTGCCTCCGATGTTGTAAAGCTTCTCCGGGTCCCAGCCCAGGAAGATGAGCAGCGCCTTGGTCATGCCGGCGTACCCGCCGCCGCCGCACATGAAGAAAATCGCCTTGTCCTTGGGGAACAGGTCGTCGAGGACTTGCTGGGACTCCTTGTAGTTGGGGGTGGCGGAGGTGATGTTCCCGTCCGCGTCCCACTCGAGCGTGAACAGACACGTCCCATCGTAGGCGCCGTCAACGGGCAGGGCGGAAAGCGAGGCAAGATAGGGATAAGGGACGATCTTGAAGCCGCGAATGGTCGCGGAAAGGTCGGCGTTGCCGCCGATGGCGCCGTAGTCGGCCGGGTCGAAAAGCATGCGGGCGTCGATGTAGCATACGTCGTCGCGGTCAAGATACTGGTCGATTGTCGAGATGTTGATGTTCTTGTCGACGCCGAACATGCTCTCGGGATCGGGCTCGGGAGCGGGCAGCGGCGCAGGCGCCTCATCGGCGAAAGCGGCGGGGACACATGCGCCGGCCAAGATGGCCGTTGCGGCGGCAGACGTGACGAACGAACGACGGTTGAGTTCCATGGTTCTTCCTTCCCCTGAGTAACAGTAAGCCATCTGCGTCTTGAGAAGACCTCAGCGCGCAAGGCAACTGTATGCCGCAGGTAAAGCGAGCCACAAGTATCGACAACTTACGCAGGTGCAACCCAAGGTTGCGGAAGATGTCAAAACAGGGGTGGGTAATTAAAACGGGGCCCAAGCGCCACCACGATGACCCGAAAGCCGGCACGCGCCGCGGGTCCTCAGGCCGTCAAATGTGAGCCTTGAGCCCCTCGCCCTTCACCTCCCCGACAAGGGCGGCGTGGCACAGTTTGAGGTAATCCCAGAACCTCTCTGCCACCGCGGGCAGGCGGCCGGCCTTGCGACGGCACGCGTAGGTGCCGAAAACCTGGGCGTCATGCATGCCGAAAGGGATGTCGACTGTCGCCATGTGGGGCCGCGTTGCCTTCGGGGCGCAGGAGAAGGAGCAAACGGGCTGGTTTGCGTACATTTTTATGATGTGAGAGTCGGACAGCTGGGCGACGATGTTGGGCTCGACCCCTTCCCGGGCGCACTGCTCGGTAAAGAAGCGGTGCAGGTGGTTGCGGCCGCCCAGGGTCACGAGCTGGACGTCCTCCATATCGGACAGGTCGATGTAATCGCGGGTGGCGAGCGGGTTTTGCAGGGGAACGCACAGGAAGTATCCAGGGTGAGCCAGGTCGAGGTGGGTGAACTCCTGCAGGTACTTTGGGTGGCTGCCCAAAAGGCAGATGTCCACCTCGCCGGCGCGCAGACGCGACAGCGCGCCGTCGGAGCTCGTTTCCTCCACTTCAACCTGAACGCCAGAATCTGGCCGGAAGAAATCACTGCCGAAATCCGGAGGCGTCGTCTCGAAGAGACCGTTGCACACGGCGAGCCTGAGGCTGCCCTCCATGGGAGAAAACAGGCCCTCAAGTTTATAGAACGCTTCAAGGGTGTCCTGGGCGGTCTCCAAAAAACGCTGCCCATCGGCAGTGAGCACAGGGCGAGAGGATTCCACGGACAGAAGCGGGCGGCCGCATTCTTCCTCGAGTTTTCGCACCGATTTAGAAAGTGCCTGCCGGGAAATAAAGAGTTTTTCAGCTGCCTTGGTGAAGTTGCCCGTCTGGGCAACGGCCACGAACGCCTCAACTTGCCGTATATCCATACAGCCCCCTCTCCCCGCTGGAATAGTATCACGTGCAACCATAGGTTGCATTGCCGAAGCAAAATATTGCCCTTGTTTCGCTTCTCACCGTAAGGCAGGTATCCGCATGGGTTGGCTCATGGCTATTTCTTTTGCGGCACCTGCGTTGTGAGCTTGCTCTCGTCGGCGGTGGGATTTTCCACCCATTCAGTATGACCCCGACTCGTCAGGGTGGCAGATTCTGCCACCCTGAACCACCTCGTCTTTCACTGCGCAGCAGATGATGCAGGCGTGCGACTGGCGTGCCTTCTCCCCTCCATCAGACTGTGGATATACGATGCGCGTTGCGTTGATTAGGGGTCGAGATGAGTCGCCTTCGCCCCGCCCTGGCTCGTCGTAGACCTGTGAAACAGGCTCGGTGAGTGCCAAAACCATGCTGATGGGTATTCAAATCGGGAGAACAGCAAGACTTCCTTTTTGTATTACAAACACCTCTCGGTGCCTGTAATACAAAAAGGCACCTCGGATTCTCTCGGTGTCTTGTCGCCGCCGTGCGGCGGGTTGCACACGTTCGCGCGGGTGCGCTATCGTGTGCCTCAAAGGGCTGTCGGGACGGCCGGAGGCCGACCCGTGCGGGGGAGTCCCCGCATCCCCTTCAGGCCCGTGCTGTCGCTCCAATCGGCAACACGGGAGAAGCGAGAAGAGAGACCGAGAAGGCGCTGCGGGCGGTCCGTAGCGTAGGATGGCGGTGGCCCCATGGGGCAGAAAGACTGTTTGGTTATCGCTCGGGTTACCCCCGAGGAACGGGCCGCGGTGGATGCGGCATGCGCAAGGCTGGGATGTTCGGTGAGCGAGTACGTGAGGTGCGCCCTGGCTGCCTACACGCTTGTCTACGTCGTTTCCGATGAACCACCGGAGCTGGTAGCGCTCGACGCAACGGCGCTTGGGGCCCTGTATGCGGACGTGCGGCACCAAGGCGTCAACATTAACCAAATCGCCCACACCCTCAACGCCGTGGCGGCAATTGCGGACGGCTCTGTTCCGCTTGGCCCCGATGCGGCGAGGAGGGCGGAGGAGTTTCTGAGCGAAGCGACCGAGATGTTGCCGGGAATTGCCGAGGGGGTCGCTCGGACCCAGCTTCAGGCCGAGAAGCTCGCGCGCCGGCGGGCCGTGGGGATTCCCTCGCGCAGGGATACCAAATCATGCCCGTGATGAAGTCGGTGGCGTGCCACACCGCCTCGTGTCGGCGTTCGGTTCTCTACGCGGCGGGCCCAGACAACCCGAAAGTCGTCGCGCGCGACTATCTGCACTGCTGCGAGAAAGACGCTTCAGGTCGCGATGCCTGGGCGCAGCTCGACGCTACCCGCGAGATGCATGGGGTAAACAAGCCGCGCATGCGCGTGCGCAAGGACGCCGACGGAAAGCCAATTCTTGACGAGAACGGCAACCCGGTGCGCTATGACAGTACGGTCTATTACGAGCACTTCATTTTGTCGCCCGATCCGCGTGACCGATCGACCCTGGAGCAGGTGCGTGCCGTCGTGACCGAGTGGGTGGCCGGCGAGTTTCCGAGCTTCGAGGTCGTCATAGGCTATCACCGCGACACGGGGATACCCCACGCGCACATGATTGTCAACGGGGTGAGCGTGGATGGACAGACGCGCATTCACGACATCACGAGGGAGTCTGGGTGGGCCAGGGGCGCTTGGCGTAGGATGCAGGAGATTGCCCGCGCCCATGGGCTTTCGGGCTTCACCGATGCGGTCGGCGCGCGGCCAAAAGAGGGGCGCATAGCCAAGGACCCTGGCGGTTTTGTCGATGACCGCGCGGAGAGGGCGATGGCCAAGAGGGGTGCCTATTCCTGGCTTGCCGACCTCAGGGTTCGTGCCGACTGTGCGGCCAGGATTTCAGCCGACATCGAGACGTTCAAAGCCGCCTTGAAAGCTCTTGGCGTCGATGTTGTTTCGGCGTCGCGAGGGGACTGGAAATACGTCATGGCGGATACCCCTACTCATCAGGCGACGGGGCATAGGCTCGGCGAGCAGTGGACGGAATTCGGCGTCGGCAGGCGCTTGGCCCGCGAGCGCGCTGCGGGTTCGTGGAAGCCGCAGGGCGAAGCAAGGGAAAACCTGCTGGCGGCCCTGTCGTCCCTTGTCGCCGGGGGCGCGCAGGAGGTTCGCGTGGTTGGGCGAATCGGTCGGGCCGACAATCCCGCCGAGCGCCTGGAGAGGCTGCGCGAGATTGCGGCGGCGCTTGCGTGGGCGCAGTCGGTGGGGGTGGGCTCTCTTGCCGAGTTCGATGCAGCGGCGTCGGTTGGGGGACCGCGGGCCGAGGCCATGGCCTCGGTGTTGAGGGAGCTTGAATGTTTGCCCGGCGAGTCCCCCGGGAGGCATCCTGCGAAACCTCAGCGCAGCGGCTGGCGAGGCAACTCTTTACGTGAGTGTCACGATTATGACGCCGACTCGGGGAGAATCGAAGACGCGGCCTTATGGGACGAGGTTGACGAGGGCGAAGAGCTTGGCAATGGGCAGGGGAGGGCGATGTGAGATGAAGCTGCAGGTCACGTTTGACGACGGGAGGCCGGACTTCACGTTCGACACGACGCTCGCAGCCTCCAAGGAGCCCTTTGCCTGGGACGGTCGCCTGCGGTCCGAGGCCATGCGGCCCCTTGAGGGCTACCCGGTCGGCATGCCCGCAAACATCGGTTCGAAGGCCATTCTGCGCCTCGACCGCGTCGAAGATGAGGGGTTGCGCCTCGACGTCACATGGTTCGATTGCCTCGTGAGCGAGGGAACGGCCAAACGGCCACACTTCGAAGCGGGTGTCGAGATGTTCGCGGCTGCCGAGGAGGCCGGTCGCGCGGTGCAGCTTGTCGAGGCGAAAGATGCGTCGCATGTCGTCGAGGTGGACGTCGACGGGAGAATCTGCCTGCAGCGCAGGTTCGGGATGCTGTGCAGGATCGACCGCACCCGGGCGGCCTCAAGAAGATACGCCGTATACGAGACGGTGGCGTGGAGGGAGCTGTATGCCGCGGCAAGGGGAAGGGGCGAGGCCGCAGAACCAAGTGTCCTGCGCGACCCCGATGCGTTGGCGTTTGGGGGTGCGGCGGCCCTCCATGAGCTCGTCCGGAAGGCGCACCCCGACTGGCTCGACAAGGCCGCCTCTGCGGCCATGGGACGGCCTGTCTGGGACGAGGAGAGCATCTGCGCCGAGCACGGTTACCCGCAGGGTGCCTGGTGGAGGTGCGCGCTGCTGGACCGCTTCGAGGGGGGCTTCTACGCGGGGCTCGATGCCGAGCTCGCAGACTTGCTCACTGTCTGGCCGGCCGTCGAGTGGTTCCGTAACATGGCGGGGGAGGAGGCCTCCGTGCAAGACGCATGTGACTGGTTTGGCATGGGCTCCAGGACGGCCTTCTCGGCGTTGAAGCGCGCCTGGCCGGGCCTGTCCGACAGCGACCTCAACGTTACGTGGGAGTCCGCATGGGCGGCGGCTGCGGTGAGGTCGGCGGTGGGGTGAGGCTGGCTTTGGGTGCGGGGCAGGGCCGGCAGGACGTCAGGAGGCGTGTCGCATGTGCCTTTTCCAAGCGATTCAACAGGTGCTTTGAAAAACACCCGCCCTCGCACGACGCTGGTGCAGTGCGAGGGCGGGCTGCTGATCGATGGTGGCGTGCGGCGCGCTCAGAGGCTTCGGGCGGGCGTCGGGGTGTCGGCTGTGGCCTCGACGCCGGGAGGTGCTTGCTGGAACGGGGTTTCGTCGAAACAGTTGGCCCACACTCCCGGCTCCTCCATCGCATTCCACGCCCTTATCATCTCCCTCCCATCGTGCTCCTCTGCGGCGCGCGTGAATCGCTCGTTTATTGCATGCGACGCCACGCGGGCTTCGACCTCGACGCGCCCGTCGTGATGGGCCCCGCTCATGTGCAGCGAGCCGTCTGGGGTCTCCCAGATGCGCTCCATGTCGCAGTCGCGGAAGATGCCGTTCATGCCCGTGTCCGAGACGAGGTCCGCAAACGAGGAGTAGGGTCCCGAGAAACCCCGCGATGTTCCGTTCCGTCGGCCGGCAGAGCCTCTCACCCACAGGTCGGCATCCGGGAAGGCCTGCCCGAGGTATCGGTCAATCTCACCCGTCAACATCTGGAGGTCTTCCCGCATGGCCTCCGAAAGCTCATCTGCCTCGTCCTCGTCGTAGAGGTCGCAGTAGTAGCCCGCGTCGTAGTAGGTGCGCTCCTGCACGTCGCCCTCTGGGTTTTCCCTTGAATTGCCCTTCCTTGATATGCGGGCTTCCTCCGGCGCCGCCTGATCAGGTTCGAGCCGAGTGGACGGACGAAACGTCGTTGGCAACGGTCGGCCCGACGGCGCGAGCGCCTCATCGACCATTGCCGCGGCCTCGTTGGCCCATTGGCAGGTCGGCTGTTCCGACTGGGCCCATCCGACGATTTCTCGCAGGGCCTCAAGACCATCATTGCGCGCGGCATCGAAGGCGTCGAAGGGTATTTCGAAGAATTCGGTCCGTGATGGCGCTGCCTCGTCCGGACAGAGCGTCACCGAGGGGTCGTTGAACGCCTCATGGGCGCTCGCATAGCCCCAGAATTGCCCGCCTATTCCCATGGGCTCGATTGCGCCATCCGGCAAGGGGCTCCAGGCATCGAGGTCGAAGCTCTCGCCGGTGGGCGATTCCTCATCTTCCACCGACTCGCACGAAACGAGCCAGCGTCCGAAGCCGGGACATACCGCCACCCACGCCGTCTGTGCGTCCCGATTCTGAACCGCTTCCGCCGAATGGCCCAAGGTGCCCGAAGCGCTGCGGGGCGGCACGGCAAGGGCGGCTTGGGCCAGCTCAGCGTCCCGCAGCGCCACGGCGCGGCAGGCGTACCTGAGCATGCTGCGGGTGGAGCCGAGCTTGTCGAGTGCCTCATCAAGGCCGCGCGACCTGGCGGAGCCCGCGTCTGTCGCGAGTCGCACGGCGTCACCGTCGGTGAGGTCGTCCACGGCGTCAGACCAGGCCGCGAGCAGGTTGTCGAGGCTGTGGCCGGTCGCCGCCTGCACGCCGCGGCTTATCTGGTCGTCGGTGAGCTCGTCCTCGAGACCCAGGAACGCCGGAACCGATTGGGCGTCGAGCGTGAAAGGGACATACGACCCCTGGGACTCAAGAATCCTTAGGCCTCCGGGTGGCGTGGGGGCCTCGGGGGAGGAGAGCGTCCATTCTACGAAATCAGCTGCACTGCGGTGCGAGTCGCCCCACATCGTCAGGCAGTTTTCGAGCCATTCTCTGTGCGCGTTGTTCACAGACCCCTTCCTTCTTTCGGCTGGTGTCCTCTCGCTTGCGGCGATGAGCAGCCCTGCCATCGCCTGGCCGGTGGCCATCTGCGATGTGTAGAGCGCCTGGGCCAATGTCCCGGTCCCCTCCGGGGCGCTCCAAGAGGGCGCGGCTTCCAACCAGCCCGTCGCGGGCAGGTCGGATCGGCCCTGCGCCAAGGCTGCGCCCAGACCGTCGGGCAGCAGCTCGGCTTCCTGGTCGGTGTAATAGGGAACGAGTTCGACCCATGGCTTGCCCGTGTCGTGCGCGCGCTGGGCCAGGAAGTCGGGGTCGAGGTCGCGGTAGACCACGATGTCGCAACCTCCCTCGAACCTTGCTCGGCACTCCAGGAGGAGATTTGCGCGGGGGTTCCACAGCTGACCCCACTGGGGGAGCTCCGACGGAGCCGGGATGTCTCCCGCGAGCCCGGGCGCGCAGGCTCGGTAGGCCATCCTCTCGTCCAGGAGCTTGCAGAGCTCGGGGCTCATCCAATCGATGCCGTTCTTTCCGTCCATGGTTGTCGTCCTTTCTGGGCTCAGTCTCGATGCGGCTGCGCTCTCGCGAGTCCCTACAGCGACCGTCTGGGGGCGTCGGACAGGTCTGTCTCTACGGGGATGCCGGAGCCGTCCGAGACGCCCATGCGATAAAAGGAGCCTGTCTCCGCGGCGATTCGGTCTATGACGGAGCAGAGAAGCTCACAGCCGCGGCCGATGACGACGCCGTCCATGTTTTCGGAGACTTCGCTGACGACCTCGTCAACCTCTTCTTCAGTCGGCCATCGGCCTGCGCTCTCGAAAAACCCCTGCATAACGTCTTGGCGCGTCCATGTTGCGCAGCAGACGAGGTCTGGGTCGTGTCTGTCGACGTAGCGCGCCCCCCGGAGCGCGGCGAGGGCGTCCAGGAGGTCTTCTCGGCATGTCCCGGGCGCCCATTCGCCGTTGACGGGTTGTAGCCGTGGACGACGAGGAAGGGGAGTGGGTCGTTCGGGTAAGGCGACTTGAGCAGGGCGTCGCCCCCGCATGACTCAAGCAAGACAAAGGGCTCATCGACAAGGGACTCTATGGGCCGGCCGAACAGCGGGGCGAGGTTGAGCTCGCCCTTGAGCTCGACCGGAAGACATCCGACCCTGTCGAGCGCGGCCGTGAGCCCGTCGATGCCTCGTCCGTTCTCGCCGTGGCTCTCCTCGGCCCACGCGCGCAATAGCTTCTCTGGCGCCTTGCCGGTGGCTCTCTTCACGGCGCGGGCGATTTCATCCTCGGTCAGGCCGTGGAATCCCATGGTCGCAGCGACGTCGGAAAGGCGGGGGCTGAATCTCATGCTGTCCCGCAGCGCGATGGTGTGGCATGCTCGCCCGAGCTCGCTACGGGTGGTGCCGAGCCCGTCGAGCGCGTTGTCGAGGCCTCGTAACCTGACGGAGGCTTCGTCGCTGGGAGTTCGGCCGACGTTCGCTTCGTTGAGCTTGTCCATGGCGTCGGACCAGGCTCCCAGCAGTGCGATGAGGCCTCTTCCGGTCGCGCTCTCCACCGCCCTGCCCATCTGGTCGCCACTGAGGCTCTTAAGGTCTTCCCCGCCGTCGAGGAGCGTCACAAGCTCGTCCATGGCTTGGCCGTCGGTTCCCTGGGCCATGCCGAGCGCCAGCGCCAGCCCTGTGGTTCCTTTTGGGGCATTGCTGTCATCAAGCAACGGGTAGGCCCGCACCCAACCCGTTGCGGGCAGGTCGACCGAGCCTCGCCTTATGGCAGAATCCAGGCCAAACGGCACACGTTCGGTCCAGTGGCCCGGGCAGTCGAGCGCAAGCTCCGTCCATGGCTCGTTCATCTCATGGGCGCTGCGGGCAAGGTACTCGGGGTCGAGCTCTCGAACGACCACGACATCGCATCCTCCAACGTCGTTCTCCCAACAGTCCACGAGGATGTTTGAGCGGGGGTTCCAGAGATAGCCCCACTCGGGTGGTCTTGACGTGTCCGGGATGTCTCCCACAAGGCCCGGGCGGCACGTCCGATAGGCCATGCGCTCGTCCAAAAGCCCGTAGAGTTTTGGGGTTATCCATCCGAGGCCTTCATCTTTCATGGTTGCCTATCCCTCCTGGGCATTTTGCCCTGACGCAGCTACTGTTCCGGTTGCAGAGACCGTGACGCGCGCCTGTCCATGCGAGGTGTCAAGGATTTCGGACATGCCGAGGGCGGAGAGGACGTCTTCGCCGGCGTCGGAGCCCACGATTGAGACCCGAGGCCACATGATGCGGGCGGAATCTCGGCCTACAGAGCCGGGTTGGCCGGAGCCGGGCACGTCCAGGACGTCCACGCGGCCCTCAATGGAAGGCGTCGACCCCTCCTCTCCGCAGAGAAGGACCACGCGGCCGCCAAACGTGGCCATCACCTCGACGCGGTCAGGGCCTGCGGGCAGCGCCTCGACAACGGCGCCGCCCGCCTCGGCGATGACGCCCGAGGCATCTATGACCCTGGCTCCCGTGCGGGAGGCTTCCTCGAGCGCCTCATTCCAGCTGGTGCTGGATTGACCGGCGGGCACGGCGAGCCTGGAGGTGCGGACGTGGGAGATGACGTCCGGTGCGCTGCCCGTTTCCTGGGCCTGGGGTCCCGTGAGCACGATGGTGTCGATGGCTTCGACCCCGAGGGCCGACAAGGCGGCCATGGTCGTTTCGCCGTTCTGGCCGGAACCGACGAGGATGCGCGTGGAGTCGGGCAGGGTGAGCAGCGCGCAGGACCCGGTGCCCGCGTCGATGAAGTCGATGGTGAGTGTCCCCGTCGGTTCTGCCACGGCGATGCCCACCGGTTGCTTGGATTCGGCGGCGGCTTGCGAGGGCGCCGCGTGCGGGGTGACTTGCGCTGACGTGTGTGTCGTGTGGGTAGCTTGTTGTGCCTGCGGCTCTGCAGCCGTCGTTTGTTCGCTTGCCGGTGCCGGGTGGTCCTGACTGCCTTGCGCCTGGTTGTCGTCCGGTTGCTCGTTTACGGCAGTGACCGGGGGCTGTTCCTCTGTGGCTACCCCATCGCCTTGGCTGTCGCCCTGCCATTCGGGCAGCGTCGGGGCAACCGGGTCCACGTCTAAGGGGGCCGTCGTGTAGCTGACGCGCCCTCCGTCGCTTACGGTCTGCGCCTCCTCCAGCTGCTGGGGCGGCGAGGTTGGCTCGGGTTCTACGTAGTGCACCCTCGGTGCGAAGGCATATGTGAAGCCCGCAACCGACAGTAGGGCGCATGCCCCGCACCCCGCGATGGCAAGGGCGCGGCGCCTCCCTATGAGGCCTTTTGCGTGGCAGCGCCACGCCAACATGCCTGCGCCGGCGATGAGGAGTACGCCTCCGGCCGCCGCGGCCATTCTCAACATGTCCATCGTCCACCCCCGCCGCGGCATGCGCGGCAACGGCACCGCACATGCCGCGGTGCGCCCTACAGGTCAGGTGGGTGCTGGCGGTTGACCGCCCGCCCCCGTCGGTCTCTCGGGCATCTCTGGGCGATTGGAGCGCCGGGGGAGATGCCTGGTTCTGGCGCTTGCTCTTATGCGCACCACACGCATACGGTGCGACAGCTCTGGTAGGCCCAGTCGCTCGAGCAGGTCACGAGCGCCACGCAGCGCGTGGCGGCCGCCGCGAGGTCCCGGGCGTCCGGGGCCGCGGCGGTCGACGCGGCGAGGATGCCGCCCAGCCACTCGCGGAACGCCGCGTCGTCGGCGCCCTGCCAGTCGAAGCGCTGGATGTCGGGCCACGTCTCGTCGACGCTCACGGCGCACAGGGGCCTCATCTCGGTGTCCTTGGCCGGGGTCTCCCACAGGAGCGCCCCCAGGCCGTCGAACACGTCCTGCTCGTACGCGCGCTGCAAGGTCGAGAACATCGTGTCGGTCGAGGTCATGTGGTGCCCGTAGGCCACGACGTTGCGGTCGTCGGCGTTGCTGACGCGCCAATCCATGAACGGCGTGCCGGAGAGCGACCACTCGCCCCACAGGTCGTGGCGCAGGAACCAGCCCTCGTCCTGCTCGGTGGAGGTCGACGCGACCGGCAGGTCTATGGGGGTGCCCCCGACCGTCGCCCACGCCCCGACAGCCGGGAACTGCTCCCTGAGCGCCGCCCAGTCGCGCCTGCGGGCCGCCTCCCCCGCCGAGTCCCTGGGGGAGGCGGCCCGCTGGGACTCCTTGGACAAGTCCCCGTAGCGGGCGCCGACGCAGGCCTCGCGGGCCACGGTGCTGGCGCCCCAGCCCAGGGCCGCGAGGCCTGCGAGCGCGGCAAATCCCGCCGCGACCCTCCTGCGGGTCGCGGCGGGCGCGGGCCTACTCATCCGTCTTCTCTGCGCCCTCGCCTTCGGCGCAGGGCTCCTCGGACTCGACGGCCTCGGCCCCCTCCCCGCGGCAGGGGAAGGGCAGGCGGCCCTTGACGGCGTAGAAGCCTCCCAGCAGGGCGGCTGCCAGGCCGGCCGCGATGCCGGCGGCCCACGCGAGGCCCTGGCCGGTCTGCGGCATGGAGGTCACGACGGTCGTGCCCGAAGAGGGCGTCGCGGCTTTGTGGAACGTCACAGTCTGGGCCTCGTCGGAGAGGTCGCGGTGCGAGGCAACGGTGCGGCCGTTGTTGTCGGCGAGCGTCTCGAAGGCGATGACCTTGGTCCCGTCGGCCATCGCCGAGGCGTCGAGGGAGAACGTCACGGTTGCGGTGCCCGAGGCGTCGGCGGGCGTGAACGTGGCGTAGGAGACGAGGGGCTTGCCGTCGTCTCCCGGCACCGCGGTGCCGTCGGTGTAGCGTAGCTCGCCGGTGAGGGCGTACTGCGACCCCGCGACGAGGCCGCGGTACTCGACCGTGTCGACGAGGGTCACCTTGCCGGGTGCCGCCTCGTGGGAGCCGGTCGACTGGTCGGTGAGCACGGTGCCGATCGAGGCACCCACGCGCACGGTCTGGCCGACGTCGGAGTAGTCGCGGTGCTCGGCCACGACCTTGCCGTCGCGCTTCACGGTCTCGAGGAAGACCAGGTCGCGCCCGGCGTACTTGGAAGTGTCGACCTCGGCCTTGACCGTGAAGGCCGTGTCAGGCTTGCTGGGCACCACGTTGGCCGAGGAGGTCGCCACGGTCTCCTTGGTGGATGCGTCGGCGAGCTCGGTCACGATTGTGTAGGTGGCCCCGGCCTCCAGGCCCCAGACCTCCACGCGGTCGGCAAGAGCGGCCTTGGCCTGCGGGGCGACCTCGTGGTCGCCGTCGGAGGCGTCGGTCGCGGTGGTGCGGACCCTGACCAGCGAGACGGTCTGGTCGGCGTCCTCCATGCTCTCGTGGCTCGCGACCTCCTGGCCGTCGCGGGAGAGCGTCTCGTAGGCGACGACCCTCTTGCCGCCCAGGTCGGAGGCGTCGAAGGCGAACGTCACGGTCGCGGTGCCGCTTGAGCCCTCGGCCGTGAACTGCGCGGAAGCCTCGGCCTTCTGGCCGCGGGAGATGAGTGCCTCGCCGGTCGACTTGTCCATGAGGGTGCCCTTGAGCTCGTAGGTCGCCCCGGCCTCGACGCCCTCGTAGGTGACGGTGTCGACGAGGGTGACCTTCGAGGCGGCGCCCACCTCGTGCAGGCCGTTGTCGGCGCCGGCGAGGACCGTCCTGATGACGGGCTTGCCGAAGGAGACGGTCTGGGCGGTGTCGGCGACGTCGCGGTGCCTGCCGACCTCGACCCAGGTGGAGCCGTCCGGGCCGAGGGTGTAGAGGCTCTCGAGCGCGACGGCCCTTTGGTCGGCCAGTCCCGTGAGACCCGGGAAGGCCACCTGCGTCCGGCCGGACTCGCCCTCGGCCGTGAAGTCGGCCGAGGCCTCGTACTTCTCGCCGGTCTCGGGGTGGCGCAGGTGCTCGCCGGTCTCGGGGTCGGCGAGCGTGCAGACGAGGCGGTACTGCGCGCCGGCCGCGAGGTTCGACCAGCTCACGGTGTCCACGAGGTCGTGGGTGCCCTCGCCCAGGACGGCGTGGGAGCCGTCGGTCTGGGCGAACTCGGTCTCGAGCCTGGGGAAGCGCACGCTCTGGGCCTCGTCGTCGATGTCCTCGTGGGAGGCGACGGCGGTGCCGCCCAGCTCCAGGTGCTCGAAGGCCACGACGGTGCGGCCCGCCAGAGCCGCCGCGTCGACGGGGAACGTCACGGCCGCGGTGCCCGAGGGGGCCTCGGCGGCGAACTCGGTCGAGGCGGTGACGGGGTTGCCCTCGGCGTCGGCCAGGGCCTCGCCGGTCTCCCTGTCCATGAGGGTGCCGGAGAGGGCGTACGTCTCGCCGGGCATGAGGCCCGACCAGCTCACGGTGTCCACGAGCGAGGCACCCTTGGCGGCCACGGCCATGCGCGTGCCGCTGGCCGCGTCGGCAAGGGCGGTGCCTATCGCGGGCACCCACGCGGTCTGGCTCCCGTCCTCGAGGTCGGCGTGGGAGGCGAGCACGGTTTCGCCGATTGAGAGGGTCTCGAAGGCGACGAGGCCCCTGCCGGAGGCGACGGCCTCGTCGAGGGCGAACGTCACGGTCGCGGTGCCCGAGGCCCCGGCGGGCGAGATCTCGGCCGAGGCGGTGACGGGGTTGCCCTCGGCGTCGAGCAGGGTCTCGCCGGTGGCCTTGTCCATGAGGGCGCCGGAGAGGGTGTAGGTGCGGCCGGGCACGAGGCCCTCGTAGGCGACGGTGTCCACGAGGGTCACCTTGCCGCCCTCGACCGCGACGACCTTCTCGCCGCCCTCGCCCGCGAGGGCCGTGGAGAGGGAGGGCAGGCCGTGGAAGGCCACCGTCTGGCCCTCGTCCTCGAGGTCGCGGTGCGAGGCGACCTCGGTGCCGTCGGGGGCGTAGACGGTCTCGAAGGCGGTCACGGAGCGGCCCGCCAGCGCCGAGCAGTCGAAGGATGCCGAGGCCTCGAAGGCCCCGGACTCGCCCTCGGCCGTGAAGGCGACGGTGGCGCCGACGGGGTTGCCCTCGGCGTCGAGCAGGGGCGTGCCATCGTCGAGCACGAGTTCCAGGACGGCGGTGTAGTCGCCCGCGTCGAAGTGGTCGTAGTCGACCCTGTCGGTCAGGGTCGCCTGCCCCATGGCGTAGGCGTCGTGCCCGCCGTCGGCGTCGAGCAGCTCGGTCGCCAGCGTGGGCGCGGCGCGGTCGGCCACGGTGCCAAGGTCCACCTTGACCTTGTCGGCGGCCACCGAGAAGCGCAGGGTCACCATGCGCAGCCCGGCGTTGGCGGCGCAGGGCAGCTCCACCATGGTGTAGGTGTCGTAGGGCAGCGCCCCGCGCGAGTCGTCGGCGGGGGCGCCCCCCGTCTCGGCACCCGAGAACCAGGTGCCCGCCGAGGCGTCGAGCATGGCGTTGTCCGCCGTGCCCGCCGAGGCGTCGTAGGCGTCGTCGTTGGCGTTGGTGGAGGAGGAGTGCGGGCGGGCGGAGCTGTCGAAGGCACCGCCCGCGCCGGTCACGACCACGTGGGCCTCGCCGGTCGTCTCGCTGGTCACCAGGAAGGGGACGCCCGCGAGGGTCGCCATGTCCCCCTCGCGGACTTTGACGAGCTGCACGTCGCCGCGCACGACCTGTTCGGGGACGACCGCCGAGGGTGTCTGCTCCTCGTCGGCGCCGGGCGTGGGGTCGGCCTCGGCCGCGTTGGCGGTGGAGGGGCCGAATGCGGTGGCCAGGGCTTCGAGCGGGCCCTGGGCCTCGTCGCCCTGGGATTCACGGGCGTCCCCGCCGGCGCCGCCCTGGGAGCCGGCGTCGGGGTCGCCGCCCGCGTCGCCGACGGAGATGAGCTCGCCGGCGCGGGAGACCTCGATCGACCAGACGGTTGTGTTCACCAGGTAGCCCTGGGGCGCGACCGTCTCGCGGACCTTGTAGGAGCCGTAGGGCAGCGCGTCGGTGGCGGTTGAGCCGCAGCCGGCCGCGTCGGTGGCGATGCGCGCGATCACGTCGCCCTTGGCGTAGGCCTGGCCGCTCACGATGACGGGCTGGTCGTTGTCGGAGACGACCTCGAAGACGGCGCCCTGGAGGGTCGCCGAGCCCTGGGCCTGGGCGCGGCCGAGCTCGGAGTCGGTCTTGCTCACGCTGGCCCCGCCGCGCAGCACCTGGTCCCTGAAGGGGGAGCCGCAGGCGACGGTCTGGGCCTCGGAGCGCACTTGGACGACCTGCTCGCCCGAGTCGGGCGCGTAGCCGGCGGGCGGCGTCTTCTCGTGCACCTTGTAGGTGCCGTAGGGCAGGTCGCGTGCGCCTGTGGAGGCGTCGCCGGCCTCGTCGGTCACGAGGGTGAGGACGGTCTCGCCGGGGGCGTAGCTCACGCCGCCGACCTGGACTGCAGATGCGGATGCGTTGACGACCTCGAACTCTGCGCCCGCAAGGGTCGCGCCGCCCTGGGCCGCCCCGTCGGGGGTCTGGGCGTCGGCCTTGTGCAGGGACAAGCCGCCGCGGACGACCTGGTCGGCCATCTCGCCGGCCTCGAGGGAGCGCCACCAGCCCTTCCCCTCGACCGTTACCTCGAGGAAGCTGTGCGAGCCGTCGGCGTCGCCGACGCGGTATCCGTCGGGGGCCCCGATCTCGCGCACCGTGTAGGTGCCGTAGGGCAGCGACTTGCCGGGCACCTGGGCCCAGCCCGTGGCGTCGGTCTCGATCGTCGTCACGACGTCGCCCTTTGCGTGCTCCATGCCGTCGAAGACGACGGGCTGCTCGTTGGCGTTGACGACCTCGAAGACGGCGCCCGCCAGGGTCGCGTCGCCCTGGGCCGAGCTCTCGCCGGTCTCGGAGTCGGCCTTGCGCAGGCCGAAGCCGCCGCGCACGACGGAGTCCTTGAAGTCCGCGCCGCAGGCGACGGTCTCGCCGTCCTCGACGACGGTGACGGTCCGCGCGGCGGGGTCGGGGTCGTAGCCTTCGGGGGCCTTGGCCTCGCGCACGGTGTAGGTGCCGACGGGCAGCGCGCGGGCCTGCGTCGCCGCGTCGCCGGTCTCGTCGGTCACGAGCGTGAGGACGACCTCGCCGGGGGCGTACTCCACGCCGTCCATGACGACGGGCTGCCCGTTGGCGTTCGCGACCTCGAACTCGGCGCCCGCAAGGGTCGCCGCGCCCTGGGCCGAGCCGTCGGCGGTCTCTGCGTCGGCCTTGTGCAGGGACAGGCCGCCGCGCTTGACCAGGTTCTCGAACTCGTCGGCGCACGCCACGACGGTGCCGCCGTCGCGCACGAGGACGGTCTGCTCGGAGCCGTCCTCACCGTCGAGGTAGCCCGAGGGGGCCTTGGCCTCGCGCACCGTGTAGGTGCCGTAGGGCAGGGCCTCGTCGCCGGTGGCGGCGAATCCGTCGCCGTTGGTGACGAGGGTCGTCACGACGTCGCCGGGCTCGTAGGAGCGGCCGTCGACGACGACCGCCTCGCCGGAGGCGTTCACGACCTCGAAGACCGTGCCCGCGAGGGTCGCGCCGCCCTGGGCCGAGCCGTCGGCGGTCTCTGCGTCGACCTTCTGCACGGCGATGCCGCCGCGCTTGACCTGGTTCTCGAACTTCTCGCCGACCTCGACGACCGCGCCGTCCTGCGAGATCTCAAAGACCTGGCCCATGGCGCGGTAGCCGGTGGGCGCGGAGGTCTCGCGGACGCGGTAGGTGCCGTAGGGCAGGTCGCGCTCGCCGGTCTGGGCGACGCCCAGCCTGTCGGTGTAGATCTTCTTCACGTCGGAGCCGTACTCGTACTCCACGCCGTCGACGACGACGGGGTTGCGGTTCATCGAGGAGATTGTGAACTCGCAGCCCTCGAGCGTGGCGTCGCCCTGGGGCGTGTCGGAGCCCGTGTCGGCGTCGACCTTGTAGACGCGCACGCCGCCGCGCACGACCTGCTCGGCGACGGAGACGCCGCCTTCCTGCTCGCCCGCGCCGTCGGCCTCTGCGGCGTTGGCCGTGGAGGGGGCGAAGAGCGTGGCGAGGGCCTCAAGCGGGCCCTGGGCCCGCTGCTCGCCTTCTCCGTCGGTGGCCTGGCCGACCGGGGAGAGCCTGCCGGCGCAGACCTCGATGACCCACTCGTCGGGGTTCACGTTGTAGCCCTTCGGGGCCTTGACCTCGCGCACCGTGTAGGTGCCGACGGGCAGCAGCCCCGGGTCGGTGGCGGCCGAGCCGGTGGAGCCGGTCACGAGGGTCGTCACGACGTCGTCTTCGGCGTAGGCGACGCCGTTCACGACGACGGGCTGGGCGTTGGCGTTTGAGACCTCGAACTCGGCGCCCTCGAAGGAGGCGCCGCCCTGGGGGCCGGTCGAGCCGGTCTCGACGTCGGCCTTCTGCACGCTGACGCCGCCGCGCAGCACGGTGTCGCGGAAGGGCACCTGGAGGGCGACGACCTCGCCGGGGGCGGAGAGTGTCACCTCCTGGGTGCGGGACGCCTCGTCGGCGGGGAGACCGTACCCATCGGGGGCCTTGGTCTCCACGACCCTGTAGGTGCCGAGGGGGAGCGCGTCGGCCTCCGTGGACGCGCGGCCCAGGCCGTCGGTGACGAGGGCGAGGACGGCCTGGTCGTCGGCGTCGCGCACCTCGAACTTGGCGCCCGCCAGGGTCGCCGAGCCCTGGGCCGCCCCGTCTGTGGTCTGGGCGTCGAGCTTCTGGAGGGAGAGTCCCGCGCGGGCGAGGTCGTTCACGAAGTCCGCTTCGCAGGGCGTCACGGCGCCGGCCGTGCGCACCTGCACGGTCTGGTCGGGGGCCGTCGCCGCCGTGCAGGTTGAGGTGGGCACGCGGGACTCGTGCACGATGTAGGTGCCGAAGGGCAGCGCGTCGGCGGCCGTGGCCGCGAAGCCCGCCTCGTCGGTGACGAGGGTGAGGATGGCTCGGGCGGTGCCGGCCGCCACGGTCTCGGCCGTCTCGGGCGCGTAGGTCTCGCCGTCCACGGCGACCGCCTCGGAGGAGCCGTTGAAGATCTGGAGCTCGATTCCCGCGAGGGTCGCGCCCTTGGGCAGGTCGCCTGCCGCGGACTTCTGGACGGACAGGCCGCCCATCTGCGCGGACTCGGGGACCTGGAAGGTCAGGTCAACGTCGACGGCCTCGGAGCCAGAGCCGTCGCCTGTGATGTTGCGCAGGAAGACCTCGGGGTTGACGTCGTAGCCGGCCGGGGCCTTGGTCTCCTGGACGGTAATTGTGCCGAGAGGTACGGAGACCAGCCCGTTGAAGACGTAGAAGTCGTCGCCGGACACCTTGTACCTGTCATCAAGCTGGGCGTAACCATTCTTGTTTGTCTCGATGACCCACGTGCGCGCTGCCTTTGAGGGCAGCTGCGAGGCGTCCGAGTACTGGCCCGCGTAGTAGCGCACCGTGAACTCGGCGTCCTCGAGCGAGGCGTCGCCGACGGGGACCTTCTCGCCGGTCTTCGAGTCTACCTTCTGGACGGTTATCGCGACGGGGTCGTTCTGGGGCCGTTCCTTCAGGGTGCCGTTGGCGCCGCCCACGCGGGAGGTCTTGCCTGCGACGACGGTCGCCTTGTATGTGCCCGTGTCCTTGGCGAAGCCCGGGGACGGCTTGTCTTCCTTGACCCAGTAGGTGCCAGCGGGCAGGGGGTCGCTGACGGCGTGGCCGTCGTCGCCGGTCTCGAGGCTGCCGGCGGCCTGGGTGCAGGCCTCGTCGGAGTAGACGCCGTAGACGGCGCCCTTGAGGCTGTAGCAGGCGTTGCCGGTAGTCACCTCGGGCTTGGCGGACACCTTGTAGAGCTCGAGCGCCCCGGTTTTCTGGGGTACGGGCTCGTCGCTCTTCACGGTGGCGACCCCGGCGGCCGTGACGGTCGCCTCCTTGACCTCGGCGTCGACCGCGAAGCCGGCCGAGGCGGAGATCTCCTTGACCCAGTAGGTGCCGGGGGCCAGGGCCTCCGACATGGCGTGGCCGCGAAGGCCGTTCTCGGTCGAGCGCTGCTCGGTCGTCATCTTGGTGACGAGCTTGGTGCAGGCCTCGTCGGAGTAGACGCCGTAGACGGCGCCTCCGTAGGACACGCCGGCCGCGTCGGGGGAGGTGGTGTACTTCCACAGTTCGATGTAGCCCTTGGCGCTGCCCCGGACGATGTAGCCGTAGACGTTCTGCGTGTATCCGGTAAGGCCAAGCGGCTTGGAGTTGTCGAAGGCCGAGCCGATGAAGCTCTGCACGGTGAGGCCGGCCATGAGGCGGTCGTAACCCGAGACGCTGTACTGGCCCCAGAGGGTCTTGAGGGCGGCGCCGAGCTGGCTGCACGACTCCTCGTAGGACAGGCCGGTGCTCATCGAGATGCGGCAGGTGTTGTCCCAGTTGACGTTGTAGCCCTCGGTGGCGTCCCTGACGGCCTCGGCGACCCATGCGTCGTTGGGCGCGCTGGTCTCGAAGACCGTGGCGCCGTGCTTGACCATGAGGGAGAAGGCCGCGGACATGACGAAGTGCTCCGCGGCGTACATCCTCGTGGTGTCGGTGCCCTGGCCGGTGTCCTTGTTGGTCGCGTCGCTCTGCTGCGCGAGGGCGAGCATCGTCTGGCGGCCCGGGTCGTCGGAGGGCACCTGCGACCAGCCCATCGAGGTGGCCATGCCGCGCGAGCCGACGTACTCCAGGAAGCGCACCGAGGCGTCCGTCGCCCAGGGGCCGGAGACGTAGCGCGGGGCGCTGAAGCGCGCGGCGCTCAGGGGCGAGACGCACTGGATGTAGTACTGGGTGCCGTCGCCGTTGTCGAACATGGCGTAGGGGAAGTCCCAGATGGTCCCGTTGGTGAACTCCCAGCCCACGGATATGGTCTTGTAGGTCGGGTTGACGCCCGGGCCGCCGATCTCGACGTAGCCTGCGCCGTTCGAGGGGTCGACGTACCTCGAGGCCTCGGGAATCTGGGCGAGCTGCTCGGTGACGGCCGTGGCGTCGAGCAGGACAATCTCGACGCCGTCGGCGCCCACGAGGCAGACGGAGTCCACCGAGGAGAGGTCGACGCCGACG
>CABQHM010000019.1 GCA_902464015.1 uncultured Coriobacteriales bacterium
CCACCTTCTTGGGCATGGGTGCCGTTGTGGTGTGGGCGCTTATGGCGGGATTGGTCAAACTCGTCTCCATGGGCTTCGGTGCCACGCTGGGTACGGCCCTGCTGTACACGATTGCGGCGACAGCGCTTCTCATCGTACGACCGCCCAAGCTCAAGACCATCCCCCGGCGCTACCTGCTCATAGGCGGGGCGCTCTTCGTGAGCTATGAGTCCGTGTTCGCGCTTGCCATCTCCATGACAACGAGTTCCATGCAGGCCGTCGAAGTGAGCCTGGTCAACTATCTGTGGCCCACGCTCACCGTGCTTTTCTGCGCGGCAGCCTCAGGGAAGAAAGGCGCCGTGGGGCGCGTAATACCGGGCGCCATCATCGCAACCATCGGCGTCATGGTGGCCGTGGGCGGCAACGCCGGCTTCACAGCCGCCCAGCTTGCCGAGCACCTGGGCGCAAACCCCGTCCCCTACCTGCTCACTCTCATCGGCGCCGTCATCTGGGCGCTCTATTCCACCGTCACGCCCAAGATCTCGCAGGGAGCCGACGCCACGTCGCTCTTCTTCGTCGGCGTGGCCGCCACGCTGTGGATCGTCTTTTTCATCTCCGGCCCCTACCTGCCCGAACAGGCACCCTCCGCGCCCTCGCTCCTCGCCCTTGTGGCGGCCGCGGCCTGCGTGGCGAGCGGTTACACCCTCTGGGGCCACGGCCTCATCAAGGGCGACGTGCGCAAGATGGCGGCTTTCTCCTACGCCGCCCCCGTGCTCTCCACCCTGGCAAGCTCCATCTTGCTCGGCGTCTCGCTCAACCCCATCTACTGGGCAGGCACCGCCGCCGTGTTCGCCGGGTCGCTGCTCAACTGGCGAGCAGGATAAAAATCGCAGGTTAATCAACTAAGACCCAGTGGCACCCATACGCATGCTCCTTCCAACCGCTATACTCTTCCCTAACACGGAAGAGGGCATATATCTAAGTGAACACTGGGAGATGAGTACATGGCACGGACGATATCCATTGGGGCACAAGGCTTTGCCGATATCCGTGAACACAACGACTTCTATGTCGACAAAACCGGCTTTATTTCCCAGTGGTGGAATTCGTCTGATCCCGCCACCCTTATCTGCCGTCCCCGTCGCTTTGGTAAAACGCTCAACATGAGCATGCTCGAATGCTTCTTTTCCTCGGCATATGCAGGGCGCCATGATTTGTTCGAAGGTCTTACCGTCTGGAACGATGTCAATCTGCGGGTCGAACAGGGCAGGTGGCCCGTCGTTGCCCTCTCATTCGCGGGGGCAAAGGGCGCGACCCTCGAAGACATATCTCTTCGCATCCGCGAACGCATCGCCCAAGCCTGGCGCAGCCACGCCGAAACGCTCGATGCAAGCCTGCTCCCGGAGAATGAGGCCAACGTACTCACGGGCCGCACAACCTATGTTTCAATCGAAAGCGCCCCGTCGTCCTTGCTTCGCCTCTGCGAGCACCTGTATCAGGCAACGGGCAAGCGCGCCATCATCCTGCTCGACGAATATGACACCCCCATGCAAGAAGCCTGGGTGGGCGGTTTCTGGGGCGAGCTCACGGAATTCGTACGCAGCCTCTTCAACAACACGTTCAAGACAAACCCCTTCCTCGAACGCGCCGTTTTGACCGGCGTCACGCGCATCAGCCGCGAGTCCATCTTCTCAGACCTCAACAACCTCGCCGTCGTCACCACGACCACAGAACAATATGAGGACTGTTTCGGCTTCACCGAAAAAGAAACGTTCGCGGCTATGGACGAAATGGGCCTCACGGAGCGCGAACAGGTCAAAGAGTGGTACGACGGCTTCTCTTTCGGGCGTATACCTGATATCTATAATCCCTGGTCAATCACCAATTACCTCAAGTACGGCACGGCTCAACCATACTGGGCGAACACAAGCAGCAATGCCTTGGCGAGCAAACTTGTGCGCGAGGGGGATTCTCAAATCAAGGAAGATTTCGAGTGCCTCCTGCAAGGGGGCACGATTTCCAAAGTCCTTGACGAGCAAGTTGCCTTCGGTGAGCTGGGAGGCAAACCGGGAGCCGTGTGGGCGCTGTTGCTTGCCAACGGATACCTCAAAGTCGTGTCTCGTCAAACGATTGACCAAGGGGGCGCCTACGAACTTGCGCTGACAAATCGCGAGGTAACGCTCAGCTTTGACACAATGGTGAAAGGATGGTTCGAGCAAAGCGCCTCGTATTACAACGGGTTCATCCAGGCGCTGCTCGCAGGCGACCTCGACGCAATGAACGGCTACATGAATGATGTCGCCCTCGACACGTTCAGCCTGTTCGACTCGGGCATCCGCCCAGCCGAAAGGGAACCCGAGCGCTTCTATCACGGATTTGTGCTCGGCCTGCTCGTCGAACTACGAGGGCGTTACGTCATCACGTCAAACCGCGAAAGCGGGTACGGCCGCTACGACGTCATGCTCGAACCACTGGATTCCAAGCGCGACGACGCCATCATCATCGAGTTCAAGGTGTTCAATCCCCGGCACGAGAAGAGTCTCGACGAGACCGTCGCTGCAGCCAAAGCGCAGATTGCCGAGAGGCGCTATGCAGCAGGTCTTGAAGCGCACGGTATCCCCCGAGACCGCATCCGCACCTATGGCTTCGCGTTTAAGGGCAAGCAGGTGCTCATTGGTTAGCATGCAGCCTCTGCCGATTTACCTGCCGCCGAGTCCCCTCATCTTTTCGATGAGGCCGAGGAGTTCCTGTTTGCTGCAGACGTCGCACGGTCATTCTTCGCCGACCATCTAGCACCCTGGGCTCCCGTGATGTGCGAAGGCAAGCAAGACAAACTCAACGGCCCGGCTTCCCTCGCATCACGCGAATGAGAAGCCGGGCCGTCCGCATTTCTAGACGAAGGCGGGTGTTGAACGCCTGACGAGACGTTCCGCGTCGCTACTCCCCCTCGTGCGCATGCAAGTGCAGCCTTGCGGGCAGGCTTGTCTCGTCTTGGGTCGCCAGCAGCTCGGAGAGCAGGCCCATCGTGTGGGCGAGGTTCGAGCGGGGATGCTTGATGGCCACCTCGAGCGGCACGCCCGTACGGTTGATACAGGCGATGTGGCTCACGCCCGCCTGAGCGGCCGAGGGCACCACGGTGTCGTCGATGACGCCCGCCACGGCGATGAGCGGGGTGTGCACGGCCTTGCAGCGACTTGCCACGCCCACGACCACCTTGCCGTGCAGCGACTGGCCGTCGAAACATCCCTCGCCGGAAAACACCAGGTCAGCCTCCTGCACGAGGTCATCGAAATGCGCGGTGTCAAGCACGGTCTGCGTGCCCATCTGCAACTTCGAGCCAAAGAACGCCACCATGCCCGCACCCATGCCACCGGCAGCTCCGCCTCCGGGCAGGTCGAGCACATCGGCGCCCAGGTCGCGCTTCATGATGGCGGCCAAGTGCGCCAGGCCCGCGTCGAGCATACCCACCTGCTCGGGAGTCGCGCCCTTCTGCGGGCCAAAGATGGCAGAGGCGCCGGTCACGCCGCACAGGGGGTTGTCGATGTCG
This sequence comes from uncultured Coriobacteriales bacterium, assembly GCA_902464015.1. GTDB lineage: Bacteria > Actinomycetota > Coriobacteriia > Coriobacteriales > UMGS124 > UMGS124. Next base: position 3,527 of record CABQHM010000019.1, read on the forward strand.
CACATGGTGACGATCTCGACGTCGCGGATGCGCGGGTTCATGCCTGAGACGTCGATGCGCGAGATGTGGGAAAGTGTGCCGCCCACCGGCAGGAACTCCGCGCCGGTAGCGTCGTAGAACTTGACGCCGCACGCCGCAGCCATGCCCACGCCACCCTCGTTGGTGCAGCTGCCGCCCAGGCCCATGATGACTTTCTTGGCACCATGGTCGAGCGCGTCGAGCAAAAGCTGGCCCACGCCAAAGGTCGTGGTCTTGTCAGCCCTGCGGTTCTGCCCAACAAGGGGAAGACCAGCGGCGGCGGCCATCTCGATGACGGCCGTGCCGTCCTCGAGCATGCCGTAAAAGCCCTCCACCGGCTCGCGATAGGGACCGCACACCTCGCAGGTAATGCGTTCACCGGGATTGGCGGCCAAAAAGGCGTCTACCGTTCCCTCGCCGCCATCGGCCATAGGGATCGTGTCGATATGCACCTCGGGGAAGCGCTCCTGCAGCGTCTCGGCCATGATGCGGCACACGTCGATGGCGCTCATGGTGCCCTTAAAGGAGTCGGGCACGATCAGGAAGTTCTTGTACAACGCAGGCATCCTTTCGACAAGAAGCAAAAGCGGGGCCCGCGCATGCGCGCGTGACCCCGCGGGAGCACACAGACGGCGTTGGTTTTTAGGCCAGGCCCATGGCGGAGCAGATCATGTAGACAATCCAGACGTTGAGCACGCCGGCAATGCCGAGGATGCCCGTGGCGACAGTCTGGGTCTTGTAGCCCTGGTCAGGCTGCATGGCGCCGAAGTTGGTGACAACCCAGAAGTAGGAGTCGTTGGCATGCGACACGGTCATAGCGCCAGCACCGATGGCCATGACGGCAAGTGCGGCGGCAACGGGGGTGTCAAGGCCGAGCGTCGCCATGACGGGCGCAAGGATGCCAGCCGTGGTAGTGATGGCCACCGTGGAGGAACCCTGCGCGGTCTTGAGGATGGCCGCGAGCAGGAACGGGAAGAAGATGCCGAGTGCCTCGAGGGTGACCGCCTGCTCCTTGATGAAGTTCACCATGTCGGTAGAAGCGATGACCTTGCCCAGAACGCCGCCGGCGGCGGTGATGAAAAGAATCGGGCCCACGGTCTTGAGCGTCTCCTGAACCAGGTCGTGGAACTTGTCCAGGTTGGCGGTGACAGCAAGCTGGATGACGCCGAAGACGACACCCACTGCAAGGGCGATCATGGGCGTGCCGAAGAAGGTGCACAGATCGGCACCGAAGCCGCTCCACTTGGCCATCGAGGAGATGGAGCCCAGAGCCATGAGCACGATAGGCACCACAATGGGAGCAAGCGTGATGAAGCCGCCGGGAAGCTGGCCGTACTGGGCCTTGATCTCCTCGTAGGTGGCAACGTTGCCGCTCGCGTCGGCCTCGTCCTCAGCCTTGACGCGCTTGCCGATGAAGCGGGCGAACACGACGCCAGCGATCAGGGGAAGGATGGAGCAGACAACGCCCAGGCCCATGACGAGCAGCAGGTCGTTCTCAAGACCGAGCGAACCGGCGGCGGCGATGGGGCCGGGCGTCGGCGGGATGAAGACGTGGCTGACATACAGGCCGCACGACAGGCACACGGTGAGCATGACCGAGCTTGCGGCGGTCTTCTGCACGATGGCCTTGCGGATGGGGTTCAGAATGACGAAGCCCGAATCGCAGAACACCGGGATGGAAACGATCCAGCCCATGAGCTCCATGGCAATCTCAGGGTGCTTCTTGCCCACGAGGGACACCACCATGTCGGCGAGCTTGAACGCGCCGCCCGTGGCCTCGAGGATGGAGCCCACCAGGGCGCCCAAGATAATGACGATGCCGATGCTGGTGAAGGTACCCGAGAAACCCGCACCGATGACGGAGGCGATGCCCGAAACGGTTGTGCCGTCTTCAAGCGTTTGATTGACCAGCGGGATACCGGCCACCAGACCAAACACCAGAGACACGAGCATGATGGAAATGAACGGGTGAATCTTGAACTTGGAGATCATCACGATCATCGCCGCGATTGCGATGACGAAAGCGACGACCAACGCTATTCCGGTCATGGAAACCTCCTGCCGAAGACGGGTACGTCGGCGCGCGACCTCGGGCAGCCGCACACTTCAGCGCGGATTGTATGCGCGGCGCACGGCGAGGGGTTCCTCAGCACATTGTTATTCGGCGATTACTCCCATACGGCCACTCACCGCCGGTAAACGGTGCCCACAACCATCCCATCCAGACGGAGGCCCATCTGCAAGGCGCACGGAGCCAAAACCGTCCCAGCTAGACAAAGGCTCATCCGCAAGGCGCGCGATGGCGCCGTGCGCGGTGCGGGCCTTTGGCCTACTAGATGTACATAAGCCCGAGCGCAACGCCGCAGCTGCGCCAAAAACCGTCCCAGCAGACGGAGGCGCAGATACAAGGCGCAGAGCGGTGAGGTGTACTAGACGTACATGAGCCGCTCTGGAACGCAGTAGCTGCGCCTCCGCGATCGGATGCAGCCTGTCTTATCAAGTCCCATAAACGAAGTGAGGCCCGGTGGGGGACCGGGCCTCAAGGAGGGATGCGACGCTACCTGTTCGAATTATGGTGCGTCTTGACGGGTAAGGGGAGTCCGTCGCGCGTTCTTGAGGTAAGGGGGGCCTCAAGTGCCTAAAACGTATTATGCGCAAAGTAAGCCAACGTTTATGAACGTCATGTGCGTACACATTGTTGAAAAGAAACGCCCACGCCCTCGACATAAACGGCAGCACCGTCATGTCGAGGGTGTGGACGTAGACGTACGAAACATCCCCCCGGTGTTCCGAACCCTGTTAGTGCTCGCTGTCCGCAGCGCCATCCTCGGCGCGCGACACCTGCGAGGCGGCCGAGACATCGGCACCCGCCTGTGCAAGAGCGGTGTGCACGCGGTCGAGCCAAACGCTCCAACGGTCGATGGTCTCGCTCGAGACAGTGTGCTCCATCTCGCACGCCTCCTGCTCGGCGAGCTCGGGATCGACGCCCAGGTCCTCGACGAGGAAGCGGCGCAGCATGTTGTGGCGCCCCCAAATCTCCTGGCCGTAGGCGCGACCGTGATCGGTCAGCGTGATGCGACCGTAGCGCTCCTGCTCGATGAAGTCGGCATCGCGCAGCGTTTGGACGGCCTTGTTGACACTCGCCTTGGAAACCCCCAACAGGTTGGCAATGTCGACCGAACGAATCTCAGGGTGGTTCTGCGACTCCTCGAGTTCGACGATTGCCTCAATGTAGTCCTCGTGCGCAGGGGTAAGCGCAACGGCCCCTTCCACAGTCATTTCTGGCCCCTTTCTGACCAATGGCATATTTACGCAGCTAGAAACGCCAATATCATACCCTCGGTTTCGCAAGAATCAACTAATACACAAAGGATAACCCTTTTTGGCAGCGCGAAAACAATAGAGTGAACCCCAGTTCGTGCGCAACGAAGCGACCGGCCGGCCGTCTCGATAGCGCATGGACGCGCATCTACAGGAACGCATTGAGATTGGAGCTCTTGATGAGTAAGACCGAGATGACCCGTCGCAACTTCGTGGCCGCCGGCAGCGCCATGGCACTTGCCCTGGCCGCTTCCACGGCCCTTGCCGAGGAGGCCCCGGCGCCCGTCGAGGGCGAGGGTGCCCCCGAGGGTGGCGAAGGCGGCGGCGAGGGTGGCCCCGGCGCCGGTGGCCCTGGCCCCATGGGTGCCCCCAAGGACGTCCCCGCAGCCCGCGAGGCAGCTGCCGCCGAGGGACGCACCTTCGGCTACGCAGGCGCCGGCGACTGGCTGGGCGTGCCCGACGACGTAGAGGTCGCCGAGGAGATCAACGACTTCGACGCCGTCGTCATCGGTGGCGGCCATGCCGGCACGCAGGCCACGCTTGCCCTTGCCGAGGCTGGCGCAAAGGTCGCCATGTGCGAGAAGAGCACCTACCTCATGTACATCGGCGAGGACGCCGCCGCCTGGAACGCCGACTTCGTGAAGAACGCCGGCTTTGCCGAGTACAACCTCGGTGAGGTCATCAACGAGTTCACGACCCGCTCGGGCGGCCGCGTGAGCCAGGAGATCGTCGCCTCCTACGTCAACAACTCCGGCGAGTGCCTCGACAACATGCTCGCCTGCATGAAGGAGGCCGTCGAGGACTCCGAGCGCCACGACCTGTACAACCAGCTCGTGAGCGACCTGGCCCTCACCAACAACGAGTATTCCTCCGAGGGCGGCGCTTACGCCCAGGACATCGACGAGTCCTTCTACACCTACGACGTGACCCGCAACGGCAAGATCATCGTCCAGGCCATGTTCGACGCCGACAAGGTCAAGGAGCTCACCGCCGACATCGACTGGGCCTCGCTTGCCGTCGACCCCAGCTGCGAGACGACCGAGGAGGGCTACCAGGCCGGCTACCAGGCTCTCTATGACGCCTGCGCCTCCTTCTACGACAACAACAACCAGTGCCTCGACCACACCGGTTACCCCAAGGCCCCCGGCACGAAGACCTGGGCCACCACCATCCAGATGATGGGCCACTTCCACGGCCGCGAGGGCCACGGCGGCGTCGCTGCCTCCTCGATCCTCGGCAACGTCCAGATGGCATGCCTGGCCAAGGCCTACACCCTGGGCGCTCAGGTGTTCCTGGGCTACAAGGGCTACAAGGTCGTGCAGACTGAGGACGGCACCGTGACCGGCGTCATCGTCTACGATGCCGACGCCGACCGTTACGTCAAGTTCAACTGCAAGGCAGTCATCTCCTGCGCCGGCGGCTACATCCAGAACGCCGACATGTGCTGGGCCCTGCTCAACGAGCTCCAGGAGAAGTACGAGCGCACCGGCGGCCTCAAGGAGGACTTCAACGGCGGCGGCATGGCCTGCGCCGGCGACGGTTCGGGCGTCAAGATGCTGTGCTGGGCCGGCGGCTTCGTCGATCCCTCCCCGCGCGGCCACATGTCCCTGGGCGGCGGCCCCTCCGGCACCTGGGGCGCCAACTGCCACCTGTGGCTCGACGAGAACATGCAGCGCTTCTGCAACGAGGGCAACATCACCGCTGCCGGCGACGCCTGCTCGCGCAAGACGGGCGCCTGCTACGGCATCATCGGCGGCGACTACCTCAAGCACATCGCCAGCTGCGGCCTTGAGCACACCGGCCCCAACTTCGGCCGTCCCGAGTACATCATGGACATGATGTACGACATCGAGACCGGCGAGGTCAACAGCCAGATCAAGATCACCGGCATGACCACCGCCGAGCGCATGGGCGGCGGCATCTACAAGGCCGACAGCCTTGAGAACCTGGCCGCTGGCCTGGGCATCGAGGACGTCGAGGGCTTCGTGGCCGCAGTCAACCACTACAACGACCTGTGCTACGCCTGCCAGGACGGCACCTACACCTGCGACCCCGAGTTCGGTAAGAACGCCGAGGCGATGATCCCGATCGAGGGCCCGCTCTACTACGGCTTCTCCGGCTCCTGCGGCCGCACCGGCTCGAGCCCCTCGATGGTCACCATGTCGGGCGTCATGGCCGACAAGAACCTCAACGTCGAGGACCTCGACGGCAACCCCATCCCCGGCCTGTATTGCGCAGGCGCCGACCTGGGCGGCCGTTACGGCACCGGCTACTCCACGCCTGCCGCCGGCAACTCCATCGGCATGGCCCTCACCAACGGCCGCGTCGCCGGCAAGAGCGCCGCTGCCTACCTGGGACTCTAGGTTCGAAACGTTAGACATGCTTCCTCCCCCGAGGTAGCATGAGCGCAGCTGAAGCGGGGGTGCCCCAATCACATCCGGGGTGCCCCCGCTTTGTCAGCGGTGCCATAGTGCAACAAACTCCGGCATGTTTGCGCCTTGTTGGAACAGCAAGACGCACGGCTCAAGGTCTCACCTCATCTACCCGCGGTAACGTCATCGCACTCGCTGCGGGTAGTCGCCTTGCCGACATTAAGACGCAAACATGCCCGAATTTAGACCAAGAAGATGCCCTGCAAGGCTCAACGAGTCGTCGTGGAAGGACTGACAATGCGAGGTTTCCTTTACCTGTCTGGCTACAACGCCATCTGCGAGACGCTGCACATGGACGCCGCACCCGGCAGGCGCTCCATCGGCAACGCCGAGGCCTGCGGCAACTCGCTGGCCAAGGCGTCGCGCAACGCTCACGCCGACGTGGACCAGTTCCTGCTTGCCGCCCGCCAGTACCTCTCCACCGCAGGCGCCAAAACCTGCAAGGTCACCTGTCACGACGGCAGTTATCAGGAGTACGACCTGGGCTTTCGCGTCAAGCGTCATGAGAACTTCCTCTATGTGACCGAAGCGCGGCAGGAGACGCGCCTGGCTCCGGGCATGCGCATCGTCGCCGTGGGCATGAACAGGATCGACTTCCTGCTCAAGGACATGGGGGCCGACGTCGTCTGGGGTCGAGGCACGGACCGCGAGGACTGGGACTTGGCCATGCGCATGTTCGACGACATCGACGTCTTCCCCGGCGACGGCCACGTCATGCGCCTCGACCTGCGTCGCTACCCCGTGGAGACACCCGATCCCAAGTTCACGACCCGCGTGCAGGACGGCGCCGTCGTCATGCGAATCGACGACCTCTCTCAAGCCGACAAGGTTGCCCAGGCCGTTTCTGAGGCTACGGCAGCCCTCGCTGAGCAAGGTGCGGGCAAGCTTGTGCTCGACCTGCGCCACTGCGCCGGCACCGCAGATCCCGCCTCTTACCTGGCGCTTCTTCCCCTGCTTGTGGACGCCGAGATTGACGCGAAGCAGGTCGTGGACGACGTCGAGCTCTTCACCGTCTACTCCAAGAACAACGCCGCCGCACTCATCGCCGACATCGACCGCGCGCGCCCCGCGCTCGACGAGGCCGGCCTCAGCATGGCCGACGAGCTGTGCGCTGACATTCAGGCAAAGGCCGACGAGGTGCTCGCACGCAAGCGCACCACCCACGTCATGGCAGAGCGCCTGCGCATGGCCGAGCTGCCCGAGGTTCTCCCCTCCCCCTTCACCGACGAGCGCGTGGCGCCCGACGCAAACGCACCGCGCCTTGCCTGCATCCTGCTCGATTCCGACACAGGGGAAGGGGCGGAGCGCCTGGCTCAGGCCGTCATGGGGATGGAGCGCGTGCGCCTGGTGGGCCGTGCCACCAAAGGCTGGGTGGACTACGCCAACTACCTCACCAGTGAGCTTGAAGGCATCGACTGCACGTTTACCTACCCCATCAGCCGCACGAAGGCAAACCACGACGGCGAGGGGTTCGAGCGCACGGGGCTGCCACTCGACGTGCATGTGCCCTTCACGCCTGAGGAATGCGCACGCGACACGATTCTCGAGGCGGCGCTCGCACTCGAAGCGTAGGGACCGATACCAACGAGCCGCACGACACGTGGTAAAGCGGTGCGAGCTTGGCGCGGGCATACCCACAGACGAGGCGTTTGGGTAGGATAGCAGGCGAAAAAACGTGCATCTTCCCAGTGAAAGGCCGCACCATGACGCCCGAGCCCCGCACCATCGCCTCGCAGATCCTCATCGCCCTCGATCACGACTATGCCGGCATGCCCGAATGCGACGACCATGCGAGCAAAGCATGGCACAAGCTCTTCAGGAAGGCCGATGAGCTGGGGCTTCTCGACGACGACCTGCTTGAGGCCATGATGCAGGAGCGCCTTGCGCACCTGGGCGACCCCAACCTGCGCCTCATGCGCCTGGGCGCCAACGCCGACTCCGCGTTCGAGTCCGCCCCCTGCGCATTCGAGATGCAGGGCAGGGCAGCCGTCCTCACTGTGGGCAACCTCGACTCCACCGAGGCCGCAGACCTGCTAACCGAGCATGCCGGCCAGGCGCGTACAGCAAAGACGCTCGTCCTCGACGTGCGCGCCTGCACGGGCGGTATCGAGCAGGCAGCCTATCCCCTGCTCAATTGGCTGTTCGACGGACCGACAACGCTGAAGGCGCTCATCGGCACCCAGCAGGTGCTCACCAACTATTCCACCGGTGCATGCAAGGCCCGCATCCAGCAGTTCACCCAGCTCAAGACCCTGCTTGAGGCCCAGGGCGCCGGCGACACCACCGCTTGGCTCGATCAGGGTCTCCAGGCCGCGCAAGAAAGCATGGGCAAGGGCTTTGTAGAGGAGTCGCTTGCCCCCGCGCAGCTCGACATCGCGGCTGCCCCGGCTGGCCAGCGCGTCTTCCTGCTCACGAGCGAGCGTACCGCCGACGCCGCCGAGTGGCTCGCAGGCGTCGCCAAGAAGTCTCCGCGCGCAACGCAGGTGGGCCAGGCCACGCGCGGCACGCTCGACTACTCCAACCCCGTCACGCTCACCTTCGGCGACCGTTTCGTCTTCACCTACCCCATGACCAAGACCGCCGAGGCAGCTCAAGGCCGCGGCATCCGCGGCACAGGCATCACGCCCGACATCGCCTGCCAAGCAGAAGAGGCACTCGCCAAGGCGCTCGAGGGCTAAGGGTCGGCCCGACCACATAAGGACGCCGCTAAGGCGCATGGTCTGCACGCAGACCCGCCTGAGCACAGAACATGCGCCGGTGCAAGCACTTCTCAACCCATTGCAGCTCAGGGCAGGCTCTAAGGGGCCCACCTTTATTCATTTCTCGACGAAGAGGTGTTTGTTTGGCAGCCCCTTGGGCGAACCCCCGCAAGTACATAAAGAAAAACAGGGCATTGCAAAGGAGCCGCACCCCGGGGTTGGGATGCGGCTCCTTGCCGTTGGTGGCCATATGTCGATACAGACACCCTGGTTGACTACGCGCGCTTGTCCACCATGTCGATGAGCTGCTGCTTGGAGTGGATATGCAGCTTGGCGTAGATGTTCTTCACGTGCACGCGCACGGTGTTCTCGGAGATGATGAGCTTCTCGGCGATGGACATGCGCGTGTTGCCGCGGGCAAGCAGGTCGAGTACCTCGCCCTCGCGCTCCGACAAGGCGTACTTCTTCGCGATCACCGCGCATGCCTGGGCGATGGGGTCGACAGGAGCGACCGTCGGCGTCCCAGCGGGTGCCGTCTGAGCCGCGTCTGCCTGCCCGGCAGCACCAATCGCAGCATACGATACGAGGACATCGGGGGCCGTGTCACTGCGCTGAGACGACCCCTCGAACCCTCCACCCTGCAGCTCAACTGGCACGAAAGGCTGGGCGGCGCCGTTCACGGGCGAGGGGTATTGCGCCGCCGCAAGCACGCTCGAAGCCACGACTGCCAGAATCGTCATCGTCACCGTGATGGCCTGCACCGCAGCAAAGTCATCTCCGAACACAAGGCCCGTCACCTGACCGGCAAGCGTGCCGCAGGCATAGCCGAAACTCACCACACCCCATCCGACGGGGAACACAAACGACAGGCTCGCCACACCGCTCTGGGCCACGTCGATGAGGACAAGCAGCACGAACACCTGCACGATGTCCCAGAACGCCTCGGTGAGCTTGGGCAGCAGGCCCCCGGCGCTACCGCCCAAGAGGATATGCAGCAAAAACAGGATGGCAAGCACCGGCGTGAGCACACGGCCGATGGTAGAGAGGCGCACGCCCGACTTGCAGGGCAGCAACACCACAAGCAAGATGGCCGATATCGCAAGCAAGCACCCGTCAACGCCTGTATTGAAGTCGAGCATCACCGAGATTTGGGCAACAGCGGCGGTGTTGCCCGCCGTAACGCCAAAGATGAATGCGTAGACCACAAGCGCCCCGAGCAGCAACTTGAAGTGGCTTGAGCTCGTCGGCCGCATGATGAGGGGCTTAATCTCGCGATGGGCGTTGCGCGCCTCGTGCACCACAAGTACGACGAGGACAACGAGCGCAAGAACCGTGATGGGCAAGGGACCCACATACCCGCCGACAGCCGTGCTGGCAAGCCCCAGGAGCGACTTGATGAGCAAGGCCACGACCACGGTCACAATGCGCGTGGCGACATCGACCACAGCCAGCATCTCGACCCACGAGAAGAGGCCGAGCGCCGCGGCCACGCCGATGATGAGAGCGGCCACATAGGCAAGCACCATGCCGCCGAAGTCTTTGGCCACAAGATAGGCGCACAAGGTAGCTGCGACGATGAGCACCGCCGGCATCGACACGAGCACGCGCGAGGAAAACGTCGCCTGGTTGCTTCGAAACGCGACGAGCGCCAAGACCAGCACGAGGCAGCATGCAAACGACATGCACACGAGCGGCGAGAACACCAGTCCCGCCGACATCGGATACAGGAAGTTGATGACGTTTTGCTTCCAGGCCAAAAAGAAGCCAAACCCCACCGCGACAAGGATGTCCATCTTCCCCGTCAGTTTCTCGACCATTCGCGTCCCCCCCCGCATCAGCCGAACACCGAGCAATGAATTGGAAATTGTACCGCCGCCGCTTCTTCATATGAGTGGCGTTTTATTCACGAGTCGGCATACATTCTATACCGTTTGCCGCCCGAGCCGCCTTGGGCTTTCCGCACGCGCTACGATATACAGATTAGGCTCTCCCAACACGCCAATCGACCCCGAAAGGCCAACCATGAACCGCTATATCGACACCCGTGGAAACGTGAGCGACGCGCTTTCATTTTGCGAGGCTATCGTCGAAGGCATTGCCCCCGGTGGCGGCCTTTTCGTGCCCCAGCAGATTCCCTCGATGAGCGTCGAAGAGATTTGCGCGCTCGCCGAGCTCCCCTATGCCCAGCGCGCCGCACGCGTGTACCGCGCGTTTGAGGTCGACGTCGCCGACGACGCAATCGACTCCCTCATGGCCGGCGCCTACGGCCCCCAGTTTGACGACGAGCGCATCGCCCCCGTGGTTGACCTGGGCGACGGCATCCATGTGCTCGAGCTGTTCCATGGACCCACCTCGGCCTTCAAGGACATGGCCCTGCAGTGCCTGCCCCGCTTCTTCGAGCATGCAACGGGCAAGCTGCGCGAAGAGGGCAGGCTCGACCACGACCACCTCATCCTCGTGGCCACCTCCGGCGACACGGGCAAGGCGGCGCTTGAGGGCTTCGCCGGCCGCAAGCATGTGGGCATCTGCGTCTTCTATCCCGACGGCGGCGTGTCCGACATCCAGCTGCGCCAGATGACCACCCAGCAGGGTGACAACGTCAACGTCTTCGCGGCCCGCGGCGACTTCGACGACTGTCAGACCTCCGTCAAACAGGCCTTTGGCGACACGGCGTTCTGCGACAAGCTCATGGCCGAGCACAACCTGGCCCTTTCCAGCGCGAACTCCATCAACTGGGGTCGTCTCATGCCTCAGATTGTGTACTACATGAGCGCCTACGCCGACATGGTCGCAGCGGGCTCTGTGCGCGCCGGCGAAGAGATCGACGTCTGCGTGCCCACCGGCAACTTCGGCAACATCCTGGCTGCGTATTATGCCAAGCGCATCGGCACCCCCATCGCGCGTCTCGTGTGCGCAAGCAACGAGAACAACGTGCTCACCGACTTCATTACGACGGGTGTCTACGACATTCGTTCGCGCAAGCTCTCGCTTACCCCTTCCCCCAGCATGGACATCCTCGTGTCGTCCAACCTGGAACGCCAGCTCTTCGAGCTGTGCGGCCGCGACGCCGAGCGTGTCCGTGGCTGGATGGCCGATCTCTCCCGCGACAAGCGCTTCGAGGTCGACGCTGACACGCGCGCGCGCATGCAGGAGCTTTACGCCGCCGGCTGCGTCGATAATGACGCCTGCCTGCGCGAGATCGGCGAGGTCTTTGCCGAGAAGCACTACCTGCTCGACCCCCACACTGCCGTCGCCCTGAAGGTGGCCAAGGAGCATCGCAGCGAGCGCCCCATGCTCGTTGCCTCCACCGCCCACTGGGCAAAGTTCGGCCCCAACGTGTGGCGCGGTCTCAACGGCCTTGGCGCCCATGACGAGCTTCCCGCCGAGATTGCGTCGCTTTCCGGCATCGCCCTCAACCGTGCCATCGCCGAAGCCACGGACACCCGCGTTCCCGCTGGTCTCGAGGCTCTGGAGACCCTTCCCCGTAGGTTCGACACCGTGGTCGAGGCTTCTAAAGCCGGTGTTGAGGACAGCGTGCTTGGGTGGCTTGAGAAGCGCTAGGGTTCAGCAGGGTCGCCAACGGTCCTTCCGTACTATGTTTTGCTAGGAAAACGGTGATTGAGTTCAATCGGCCTCATCAAACACGTTTTCTGCTTGCGATGCTGCAGTGGTGAAGGCCACGCAGCCTACTTGTTCATCGGTTTTCTAGGTCCCATGCCGGGCGCGACATGTTTCGCGCCCGGTTTCTTTTAAAAGTTCTTTTAAAAGGAGCTGTGTATGAGCGATGTGATTGATAGGCTTATCCGGTACTGCAGCGTCTCCACTCAGTCCGACCCTGCAAACGAGACCGAGGTTCCTTCCAACCCCGACGAGTTCGACCTGGCCCGCCTGCTTGAGCGCGAGTTGCTCGACCTCGGCTTGGCCGACGCCCATATGGACGGCAACGCCTATGTGACGGCGCACTTGCCCGCCAGCGCTGGGTGCGAGCATCTGCCTTGTCTGGCGCTGATTGCGCACATCGACACGAGCCCCGATGCGCCTGCACGCAACGTCAAGCCCCGCGTACGCACCTATGAGGGCGGTGAGCTCGTGCTTGGCGAGCATAAGGGTGAGAAAATCAGCCTAACCGAGGAAAATACGCCTGGCCTTTCAAAGCTTGTTGGCCAGGACATCGTGTGTACCGACGGCTCTACCCTGCTCGGCGCCGACGACAAGGCCGGCGTGGCTGAAATCATGAGCTACCTGGCACGCGCCGTGAACGACGCCTCCCTGCGCCATCCCCGCATTGCCGTGTGCTTTGCACCCGATGAGGAGATTGGCCACGGCTGCAGCCTGCTCGATGTGGAGGGCTTTGGCGCAGCCTACGGCTATACCATTGACGGAGATGTGCTCGGCGGCGTGGAATACGAGTGCTTCAACGCGGCAAGCGTCACCGTGCGCGTCAAGGGCCACGAAATCCATCCTGGCACCGCCAAGAACGTCATGGTGAACGCGCTGCGCGTGTTCGAGGATTTCGACCGCATGCTTCCTGAGAACGCCCGCCCCGAGCACACCGATGGTTACGAGGGCTTTTTCCATCTCTGCGATATCCGCGGAGACTGCAGCGAGGCTTTCGCCCACTACATCGTGCGCGACCACGACCTGCAAGCCTTTGAGATGAAAAAGGCGATGATGCTTGAGGTTGCCGACTTCATCAACAAGCGCTGGAACGAACCGCGCGTCTTTGTTGAGATTCGCGACCAGTACCGCAACATGGCCGAAAAGGTCGCCCCTTACCCCGCGCTTATCGACAACGCCTACAAGGCATTCGAGCGCATTGGAGTCAAAGCCTTCACGCGTCCCATCCGAGGCGGCACCGACGGCGCGGCGCTGTCGTTCCGCAACCTCCCCTGCCCGAACATTTCCACAGGCGGCTTCAACTACCACAGCGTGCGAGAATTCGCCGTAGTGAGCCAGGTCGAGGCCATGGTCGACTTCCTCTGCGAGCTGGGAGAGCTGTTCGCACAAGACTAACCAACACGCATACAAAACTAGGGCGCAGAATCATATGAAAGATTCTGCGCCCTTTTTGCTCTCTATGAAGTTGTATGTATGAAAGAGACGCATTCTGCCTGAACAGACTAGAACTCGTCTGGGTTTTCCATTTCGATGTGGCAGACGTCTGCGCCCAGCGAGCTCAGCTTGCCAGTGAAGTCCTCATAGCCGCGCTTGATATGACGGGTCTCCGACACATAGGTTGTACCCTCGGCCACAAGGCCAGCAAGCACGAGTGCAGCGCCACCGCGCAGGTCGGGGGATGCAACCTGTGCTCCCGTGAAGTTCGTCGGACCCTTGACCAGGGCATGGCGCTCCTCAACACGGATGGAAGCACCCATGCGCACAAGCTCTGCAGCCAGCATGAAACGGTTCTCAAACACGTTCTCGGTGATGAAGCTGGCACCATCGGCCATGCATTCAAGCACCATGAGCTGAGCCTGCATATCGGTGGGGAAACCAGGATACGGAAGCGTCTGGATATCCACGGGAACGAGCTTCTCACCACGACGGACAGTCACACCGTTCTCAAAGCGCTCAATCTCAACGCCCATCTGGGCCATTTTTGCAAGCGGGATATCGAGATGCATGGGGTCGAAACCGGTAACGGTCACGCCCTCATCGGAACAAAGAGCGCCGGCAACGATGAAGGTACCGGCCTCGATGCGGTCACCGACCGTCACATGATCGGTCGCGTGGAGCTCTTCCACTCCTTCGATGCGCACGACATGCGAACCGGCGTCAATAATCTTTGCGCCCATGTCATTGAGCATGTTTGCCAAATCGACAATCTCAGGCTCACGGGCCGCATTCTCGATGATGGTCGTGCCCTTCGCCTTGACGGCACCCATCATGATGTTCTCTGTAGCACCCACGCTGGGGAAGTCGAGCGTGACGATAGCGCCATGCAAGCCGGCCGTGCCGTCAGCACGGATATTGCCATGGTCGTTGTCAATTTTCACGCCAAGTGCCGCCAGACCAGACAGATGTTGGTCGATAGAGCGGGCACCGATGTTGCACCCGCCCGGCATGGCCACAATTGCCTTGCCGAAACGTGTGATAAGCGGGCCAAGAATCGAGATGCTTGCACGCATCTTCGAAACGTACTCATAGGGAGTGACCCAGTTGCTCACCGTCTTGGTGTCGATGATGAGCTCATGCTCCCCATGAACAACGCAGGCGCCGAGCGTCTGGAGCACCTTGCACATGAGCCTGACATCAGAGATGTCAGGCACATTGCTGAGGTGATAGACGCCCGGCGCCATGACAGTTGCAGCCATGAGCTTCAAGGCTGAGTTCTTTGCACCCTCGACGTGTACGGTACCGTGCAGCTTAGCGCCGCCTTCTACTTTGATCACGTCCATGAGTGCGCTCCTTCTTAAGCGTTTACGGTCTTAAGCTGGAGCTCGAGCCATTCCTTCTGACCCTTGAGGTAGGCGGCAGCAGAGTCGCCTTCCGAAAGGGCTGCAAGTTCCTTCTCGACGCCAGCCAGCGTGGTTTGAACCTCGTCGGCCTTAATCTGGGAAACCTCAAGAGCGTCGTTAGCAAGAACGATGACCTTGTTGTCATTGACCTGAGCATAGCCGCCGCTCAGAACAAACTCGTGCTTGCCATCGGCCGCAGTGACGTTCACCACGCCAGCCTTGAGGGCAGAAACAAGCGGCTCGTGACGCTGCATCACGCCGAAAGAGCCAATCTCACCAGGAAGACCCACATAGGTGGCCTCGCTTGCGAAAACGGTCTTTACCGGGGTGACGATCTCACAGGTAAGTGTGTTGTCCGCCATAAGCCTGACCTCTCTTTACGAGTGGGCCGAAGCCTACTCAGCCAGCTTCGCGGCGCGCTCGCGCACGTCGTCGATGTCACTGGCATAACGGAAGCACTGCTCGGGCAGGTCGTCGCACTTGCCGTCGACAATCTCGGCAAAGGAGCGCACAGTGTCCTCAAGCTTCATGTAGACGCCGGGGTTGCCCGTGAACTGCTCGGCCACGTGGAAGTTCTGGGAGAGGAACTGCTGAAGCTTACGGGCACGGTTGACCGTGAGCTTCTGCTCCTCAGACAGCTCGTCCATACCAAGAATGGCGATGATGTCCTTCAGGTCGGAGTAGGCCTGGAGGAGCTCCTGGACAGCGGTAGCCACGCGGTAGTGCTCCTCGCCAACAATCAGCGGATCGAGAGCGGAGGAAGAAGAGGCCAGCGGGTCAATGGC
Source organism: uncultured Coriobacteriales bacterium (assembly GCA_902464015.1). Taxonomy (GTDB): domain Bacteria; phylum Actinomycetota; class Coriobacteriia; order Coriobacteriales; family UMGS124; genus UMGS124. The sequence goes on from CABQHM010000019.1 coordinate 19,240, forward strand.
CGGGTAAAGGCCCAGAGACGCGATGGAACGCGACAGCGTGGTGGTAGCGTCCAGGTGGATGAACGTCGTGGCAGGTGCGGGGTCGGTAAGGTCGTCAGCGGGAACGTAGACGGCCTGAACCGAGGTGATGGAGCCGGTCTTCGTGGAGGTAATGCGCTCCTGGAGGTCGCCCATCTCCGTTGCCAGCGTGGGCTGGTAACCAACTGCCGAAGGCATACGACCGAGAAGTGCGGACACCTCGGAACCAGCCTGGGAGAAACGGAAGATGTTGTCGATGAACAGAAGCACGTCCTGGCCCTGATCACGGAAGTACTCAGCCGTGGTCAGACCAGCAAGACCGACGCGCAGACGAGCTCCCGGGGGCTCGTTCATCTGACCGTAAATCATGCAGGTCTTGGCGATAACGCCAGACTCGCTCATCTCGTTGTAGAGGTCCGTACCCTCACGAGTACGCTCGCCAACGCCCGTGAAGACGGACGTACCGCCATGGCCGAGGGCCAGGTTGGAAATGAGCTCCTGAATCAGAACGGTCTTGCCGACGCCAGCGCCGCCGAACAGACCAGTCTTGCCGCCACGGACGTAGGGCTCGAGCAGGTCGATGGCCTTGATGCCGGTCTCAAAGATCTCCGTGGAGGTGGAGAGCTCCTCGAAAGCAGGTGCCGGGTGGTGGATGGGATAGTAATCCGCAACCTCGGGCATCGGCTTGTTGTCGACGGGCTCACCCATGACGTTCCAGACGCGGCCGAGGGTCTGAGGACCAACGGGCATCTTCATGGGAGCGCCGGTGTCGACAGCCTCAACGCCACGCTGCAGGCCGTCGGTGGACGACATAGCAACGGTACGGACGATGCCGCCCGGGCGGTGAGTCTCGACCTCGAGGACAGTGTGGATGTGGCCGACGGGGGTGTCCGCGTCAACCGTAAGGGCGTTGTAGATCGCCGGCATGCTGCCTTCGTCGAACTCGACGTCGACGACAGGGCCGATGATGCGGACGATGCGCCCGATGTTCTTGGTATCGCTCATCGTCTATTCTTCCTTCTTCTGAGCCGCGGCGCCAGCGACGATCTCGGTGATCTCAGTAGTAATGGCGCCCTGGCGAGCACGGTTGTACTGACGCTGCAGGGTATTGATGATCTCGGTCGCGTTATCCGTGGCCGACTTCATTGCCTTACGGCGGGCACCCTGCTCGCCTGCGGCCGAGTCGATCAGGGCATGGTAGACCATCGTCTCAACGTATGCCGGAAGAAGCTTGCCCAAGACCGCTGCCTCATCGGGCTCGAAGTCAAAGGTGGCCTCAGCATCAGATGCACCGTTGGAGACGTTGCTCACGTCCACAGGCAGGAGCTGCTCGCAACGCAGGTCCTGGTCGGCGGCGTTACGCATGTGGTTGTAGTACACCAGCACCTCGTCCACCTGACCAGTGGCGTACTTGTCGCGCACGTAGGAAGCGATGCGGCTGGCCTCCTCGAAGGTGGGGTCTGCGGAAAGGCCCGCAAACTTCATCTCGGCGGAGACACCACGGTACCCGAAGTAACCGATGGCCTTCTTGCCACAGAGGATGTAGCTCGTCTCAATGCCCTGAGCGGCATAGGCGTGAGCCTGCTTCTCAGCAGCACGGAGAACCTGGGTGTTGAAGGCGCCTGCAAGGCCGCGGTCAGAAGTGACCACGACGAACAGAACGTTCTTCTTCTCAGGATGAGCCTCAAGAAGAGGATGCGAAGCCTCGCCGGCTTTGCCGGCGAGGTTTCCTAGCATCTCCAACATTGCCTCGGAGTACGGGGTCGCCGCCACGACACGTTCAGACGCCTTGCGGATCTTTGCCGTAGCCACCATTTCCATGGTACGGGTGATCTGCTTGGTGGACTTGACAGAAGTGATGCGCTTCTTCATGTCGCGGAGGTTGGCCATGGTTACACCTGGCTTTCAGCGACGAACTGCTCGTGGTAAGCCTTGATGGCCTCAGCCATCTTAGCCTGGAGCTCGTCGGACACCTTGCCGGCCTTAATCTGAGCGTTGAACTCAGGATGGGTGGCATGGATGTTCTGAAGCAGACCATCGCGGAAAGGCACGACCTGCTCAAGCTGGAGGTCGTCGGTGTAGCCCTTGGTGCCCGCGAAGATGGCGATAACCTGATCGGCAACGTCCATGGGGTTGTAACGAGGCTGCTTGAGCAGCTCGTACATACGCGAACCACGAGTCAGCTGATCCTGGGTAGCCTTGTCCAGGTCGCTGCCGAACTGCGTGAAGGCCTTGAGCTCGTCGTAAGCAGCAAGGTCCAGACGCAGGTTGCCGGCGAACTGCTTCATCGACTTGATCTGAGCCGAACCACCGACGCGGGACACCGAAATGCCCACGTCAACGGCGGGACGCTGGCCCTGGAAGAACAGGTCGGTCTGCAGGTAAATCTGACCGTCGGTAATGGAAATCACGTTGGTCGGAATGTATGCAGAAACGTCGCCAGCCTGGGTCTCGATGACGGGCAGAGCCGTGAGCGAACCGGAGCCGTTCTCCTCGTTCAGCTTAACGGCGCGCTCGAGCAGGCGCGAGTGCAGGTAGAAGACGTCGCCAGGGTAAGCCTCGCGTCCCGGGGGACGGTCGAGCGTCAGCGACATCTGACGGTAAGCAACGGCCTGCTTGGACAGGTCGTCGTACACGCACAGAACGTGGCCGCCGGGGTTGTCCTTGCCAGCAGGCTTGCCGTCCTTGCCGTTGTACATGAAGTACTCGCCGATTGCAGCGCCAGCCATGGGGGCGATGAACTGCAGTGGGGCAGCGTCGGAAGCAGAAGCAGAAACGATGATGGAGTACTCGAGAGCACCATGCTTCTCAAGCGTCTCACGAATTGCGGCGACCGTCGAAGCCTTCTGGCCAACAGCGACGTAGACGCAAATCATGTTCTCGTTCTTCTGGTTGATGATCGTGTCGATACCGACAGCGGTCTTACCAGTCTTACGGTCGCCAATGATGAGCTCGCGCTGGCCGCGGCCAATCGGGATCATCGCGTCGATAGCGAGCAGACCGGTCTGAACGGGCTCGCAAACACCCTTACGTGCCATAACGCCGGGAGCCTTGAACTCGATGGGACGATAGCCCTCGACCTCAATGGGGCCCATACCGTCGATAGGCTCGCCAAGCGGGTTGACGACGCGGCCGAGCATGGCACGGGAGACAGGAATCTCAAGGATGCGGCCGGTCGTGTGGACCTCGTCGCCTTCCTTAATAACGGCGACGTCGCCCAGAAGAACGGCGCCAACCTCATCCTCTTCCAGGTTCTGGGAAAGGCCGTAGACCTTCTTGCCAGTGCTGGCGCTCACGAACTCGAGGAGCTCGCCGGCCATAGCGTCCTGCAGACCCTCAATACGGGCGATGCCGTCGCCGACCTGGATAACCGTACCAACCTCACGCGTATCAACCGTGGTGTTCAGCGAATCGAGCTGCTTCTTAAGGGCAGCCTCGATGTTCGCAGCGGTAATTTCCGCCATTACTCTTCACCTCCGGTAGATGCGGTCTTGAGCACCTGGCGAGCATGGTTGAGCTGCGTCTTGACGCTAGCGTCCATACGCTTGCCGTGGGTGCTGATGATGAAGCCTCCCAGAATCGAGGCGTCGACGCTCTCGTTGAGGCGCACGCCATGACCAAGGTCGGCCGAAAGCTTCTTGCTGATAACGTCACGCAGATGGTCGTCGAGCGGCACGGCCGTGGTGACATCCACGACCACCATGTCGAGGGCCTTCTCCGCAGCCGCCTCATAAGCGACGGCAACACGGCCAAGGAGCTTCATGTCACCGCGCTCGGCCATAACAGCCACGACGCTGACGACCTCCGGGGCAAACCCAGAGAAAGCATCCTTGACGAATGCCGACTTGTTCTCTGCAGGAACATTGGGGTTCTGCAGGAACTCACGCACCTGGGAAGACTTGACGACAGCGACACGGACGTTCTTGATGTCCTCGATGTCCTCGAAGACACGGTCCGCCACCTGCGCAGCCTCAAGGAGGCACTGGGCGTAGGTTGCTACCTCTTGCTTGACCAGAATGCGCTTAGTTGGCATCGAGAGCACCCGCTTCCGCGACGTACTTCTCGATCAACTTGCGCTGATCGGCGTCAGACAGACCCTCACCGATGAAACGACCGGCAACGGCAACAGAGAGATCCGCGACAGAAGACTGCAGGTCGGCAATAGCGGCCTGCTTCTCCTTCTCGATGGACTTCTTAGCCTTAGCGATCATCTCGTCAGCCTGAGCCTGAGCCTGAGCCGTGATGTCAGCCTTGACCTGCTCACCGGCGCGACGAGCCTCGTCGACAATGCCGGCAGCCTCGCGACGGGCCTCAGCGAGCTGCTTCTTGTACTCCTCGAGGGAGCGCTGGGCCTCGATCTTGGCAGCCTCAGCCTCATCGAGGTTGTTCTTGATGGTCTCCTGACGTTTGTCGAGCATGCCGACAATCATCGGCCAAGCGAACTTGGCAAGAACCACCCAGATAACCAGGAAGGCAATGAGGGCAGGAATGAACTCAGAAAGGTTGGGGATCAGGATGCCGATACCCAGATCAGAGTTTTCCTCTGCAAGAGCGAGCGAGGGGGCAGCCAGGGCAACGGCACCGGCAGCGATAGCAGCAGCACCGTTTTTGCGATTGCTCATTGACTCACCTCCATCGTGTTTCGTTATTTCCAACATTTCGTTAGGTAGCTAAAACTACTTAACGATGAGGGAAACGACGAAGCCGATGAGTGCCAGAGCCTCAACGAAGGCGGCACCGAGGATGAAGACGGTGAACAGACGACCCTGCATCTCGGGCTGGCGAGCCATACCGGTAGCGGCGCCATAAGCAGCCAGACCAATGCCGATGCCGGCACCGATAACACCAAGACCATAACCGATAACGCCCACGATTCCTCCTAAAGGACGGCCGCCCAGCCCTTTGCCGGGCGAATACCAACAGAAAACACTCCTATGTCATCGACCGCGTGGGGCGGCCGAAATGACCAAACTTAAGCCGACATATGTCGGGTGGAGCAATAAACCTTGAGTCGAGACTTAGTGCTCGGACTCAGCGAGCTGCACGTACACGGCAGAAAGAACCGTGAAGACGTAAGCCTGGATGACAGCCACAACAAGCTCGATGGCATAAATGACAATGAGGATGGCCAACCAAGCGATGCTTGCGACACCCACAAAGTTGCCAGCAGAAAGAAGAAGACCAAAGAAGCTGCTCGTAAGAAGGGCGAATGCTGCCAGGCAAATATGACCAGCGAACATGTTGGCAAAAAGTCGAACAGCAAGCGTAATAAGACGCAGGAACGTGGAGAACGCCTCGATTACACCAACCAGGATGTTAAGCGGGAACGAGACGCCGGCGGGTGCAAAAGACTTGATGTAGCCCAGTGCACCCATGTGCTTGACGGCCACCACAATGAAGTACACGAACGAAATAAGAGCCAGAGCGAACGTCACGCCAATGGTGCCAGTGCCAGGCTTGCAGCCGGGAATAACACCCACAATGTTGTTGAACAAAATGAAGAAGAACAGCGTGAGCAGGAAGGGGCCATGCTTGTCAGCCGTGCGACCAAGGTTGCCCTTCAGAATGTCATCACGCACGTACTCAACCACATACTCAACGCCGTTCACAAAGCGGCCACGGGGAACCAGCGAGAGACGGCCTCGGACCGCAAAGAGCACCACCAGCATGAGAATGATGGCAACGCACATCCAGAAGATGTACTGGGTCAGGCCCGCCTGACCACCACCAAACATGAAACGTGGGAGGAAGTCATGAACAACCTCGTTGATTTCCTCACCAAAGTTCGCGAGTAACTCTTCCATTAATAACTCCTCACACGTCTAGGGACGAGGTTTGCGACCGTACAAGATAACGCTAAGAACAGTCATAGCCAAGAACACAACGACCAAAACGCACGAGAAGACGAGAAGGTCCTCGCGCGTCGCGACATAGGCTATCAGCACCGCAAGGGCGATGACAACCACAGAAACGCAAGCGGCACCAATAAGCGGAAGAATGGAACCATCGCGCTTCTTTTTCGACACCGCCAGGCCAACGGCATAGGGAGCCGAGCTCGCCACGCCTGCCAACAGTGCGCAGATGACGACAACCATCGTATGCTCCACCAACCATCACGCCTTTCCGCCGTGCCGAAACACCAAGGCAGAATGCTAGCCTCTCTACCGCCTTCAGGCAATCAAAAAAACGGCAAATTAAGCCATCTTTGAGGTAGTTTGCCCGAATTCAACACAAACCGCCGCATGACCCATTTCGAGTCTATAGAGCCTTATCCTCGTATTTCTCTACAACGACCCCAGCTTCATGCAAAAGGGAGGTTGAAAGTTCGTCCGGATACGACTCCCGAAACACGATTCGCTTGACACCGGCGTTGATGAGCATCTTGGCGCACTGCACGCACGGGTACGTTGTGCAGTAGAGCGTGGAGCCGTCCTGGGCCACGCCGCCGTGACGCGCGGCCTGGATGATGGCGTTCTGCTCACCGTGGAGGCCTCGGCACAGCTCGTGCTTGGTGCCGCTGGGAATGTTGAGCTCAGTACGCAGGCAGCCTCGCGTAAGACAGTGCTCGATACCGCGCGGCACCCCGTTGTATCCCGTTGCAAGAATCCGGTGATCGTTGCTCACAAGGACGGCGCCCACATGGCGGCGCAGGCACGTGGAGCGTGTGGCCGCAACGTCGGCGATCTGCATGAAGTACTCGTCCCAGCTGGGACGCTTGTCGCACGTCATGATGATTTATGCCTTATCGACGGGTCCGAGCTTGGCCTCGACGGCCTTGTCAAGGTTCTCGGCAAGCGAGGAACGCAGCGGCGTGACGTGGGGATGGGCCTTCTCGGCCACCTTGCCGGCAAGGTCGAGCTCCATGATCTTGGCAACGCGGCCCGCATGGCGACCGCCCTCGAACTCTGCGACAAGGAAGACCTTGAGGATGCGCTCGTTCTCCTCAAGGGAGACGAAGCGGCCGGACAGGGCGATGACGTTGCCGTCGTTGTGGCGGCGGAACAGCTCGGCGAACTCGGGGCTCGTGATGCTGGCAGCGCGGACGCCGGCTACCTTGTCGGCCGCAACCGCCATGCCGATGCCGGTACCGCACACAAGCACGCCCTTGTCGGCCTCGCCTGCGGCGACAGCCTTGCCTACGGCCACGGCGTAATCGGGATAGTCAACGCGCTCGGCGTTGTCGGAACCCAGGTCGATGACCTCATGGCCCAGCGACTGCAGGAAAGGCACAAGCGCTGCCTTCTGCTCGTATCCTGCATGGTCCGAAGCGATGGCAATGCGCATGGTGTTCTCCCTTTCCTTGGCAACAATAGGCTGAATAACTATAGCGCCCGATACCAGCTTCTGGCTACCCCGTCACGCATCCGCAGGGTAACCATAAGGTCGAGGGTCCGACTAGTCCTCGGCGCGGCTCAGGAACTCGCGGACGAAATCGGTCTTGGGGTTGGCAAGCACCTGGTCAGGCGAACCCTCTTCGGCGATGCTGCCATCGTAGAGGAACGCCACGCGGTCGGAGACGTCGCGGGCAAAGCCCATCTCGTGCGTGACGATGCCCACTGCCATGCCTTGGCTCGACAGGCGACGGATAAGGTCGCGCATGTCAGCCGTGAGCTTGGGGTCGAGCGCCGAGGTGGCCTCGTCAAAGTAGATGACGTCGGGGCGCATGCACAGGGCACGCGCGATGGCCACGCGCTGCTGCTGGCCGCCCGAAAGCTGGCAGGGCACCTTGTCGGCATGCTCGGCAAGACCGAGCTGGGCAAGAAGCTCGCGCGCCTCATTCTCGACTTCGTCGCGGCTGCGACGCTGGACGCGCACGGGGGCGTCGGTCACGTTCTTGAGCACTGTCATGTGCGGGAAGAGGTTGTAGTTCTGGAACACCAGGCCGAACTTCATGCGCGCCTGGGCCATGGCAGCCTTGGTGTAGGTCGCTTTGCCTTCGGTGGAAGAGGCAGCACCGCAAACCTCGAGGTCACCGTATCCAAACGAGCCACCGTCGAACGTGTCGAGCAGCGTCAGACAGCGCAGAAGCGTGGACTTGCCTGCGCCCGAGGGGCCGATAAGGGTCACGACCTCGCCGGGATCGATGTGGAAGTCGACGTCATGCAGGACCTCGCGCCCGTTGAACGATTTGCGTACGTGCTCAGCGTAAACGGCAGGTTTAGTCATGGTAGTAAGCCAGCTTCTTCTCGACGCGGTTCAGGATGGCAGTAATCACCAGGCAGATGACCCAGTACAGGCCTGCGGAGATAGCAAACGGAATCATGTTGCGCTGGCTTGCGACCAGTGCCTTTGCCTCGGTGAACATCTCGGCGACACCGATGGAGAAGGCAAGCGAGGTGTCCTTGACCAGCGTGATGATCTCGTTGCCCATGGCAGGCATGATGCGCTTGATGACCTGGGGCAGGATGATGTGGAAAAACGCCTGGCACTTGGAATAGCCCAGCACCTCAGCCGCCTCATACTGGCCTTGCGGAATGGACTGGATGCCGCTGCGGTAGATTTCAGCGAAGTAGGCGGCGTAGTTGAGAATGAAGGCGATGATGCACGCCGTGAACTTGAAGCCCGCGCCCGTCTGGATGTTGAAGACGTAGTAGGGCATGAAGTACACCGCGAACATCTGCAACATGAGCGGGGTACCACGCATGACGGAGATATAGAACTGCGCCAGAAGCGCAAGCGGCTTGAACTTGCTCAAGCGCGCGAGGGCCACCGGGATACCCAGCGGTATGGCACCTATAATCGTCAGGGCAAATATGGCCATGCTCATGCCGAGACCCTCGACAAGCAGGTTGAACATCGTTGAGATTTCCACTGGGCAGCACCTCGCTGTCTATGCGCAGAGCGCACTCCTGACACAAAGGGGCGCCCCCGACCACGCCCATGGCCGGGGACGCCGTGATAATGTGAAGCATACCGCACCCGGCAGGCGCCGGATGCGAGAACAATCGTCTTGCAGGGGCCTTACTTCGCCTGGGCCAGGCAGTCCTCGACGGCCGTGAAGATGGCCTTGGAGGTGACGGTGGCGCCGGAGACGGCGTCGACGCCCTCCGTGCCGCCGGCCTCGACGATCTTGGCCGGGAGCTGCTCGATGGCCTTGGAGCCGATGCCCTGGGTCTCGGAGTTGTCGCCGACCTTGACCTCGGCGACCTTGCCGCCCTCGACCTTGACGGTCACGGGCACCTTGCCGCCGATGCCCTTGCCCTCGGCGGTGTAGTCGCCGTCCTTGAGGCCGACAGCCTCGGCGCCGCCGGCGGCCTTCTCGTCCTTGCCAAGGCACCAAGCGGTGAAGTCAACGCCCTGGTCGGCGTACTTCTTGCAGAGCTCCTCGACGGTGCCGTCCTCGGCGAGAGCCTTGAGGTCCTCCTCGACCTTGGCGGCAAGGGCCTCGTTGCCCTTAGCGAAGCCCACGGCGTAGTGCTCGGAGTTCAGGTACTCGGGAAGAATGGTGAACTGGTCGGCCTTGTCGCCAATCTGGAAGACGGCGACGGGGTAATCGAGCGCGACGGCGTCGTACTCGCCCATCGACAGGCTCATGAAGGCGGTGTTGTAGTCGGGAAGAGTCTCGAGCTTGGCGAAAGAAGCGCCCAGCTCAGCCTGGTCGCCGCCCTCGGACAGAAGGTTCAGGGCTGCGGAGTCGGCCTGCGTGACGACGTTCTTGCCAGCGAGGTCGGCAAGCTTGGCAATACCGGAATCGGCCTTCACAACGACAACCTGGCGGTTCTCCATGTACGGGGCGGTGAAGGCGTAGTCGTCCTCGCGGCCCTCAATGGTGAAGCCGTTCCAGATGCAGGTGATCTGGCCGGAGTTGAGCAGGGCATCCTTGGCGTCCCAGGCGATGGGCTCGTACTTGACCTCCCAGTCCTCCTTCTCGCAGACGGCGGCGGCAAGGTCAAGGTCGAAGCCGGTGTAGCTGCCGTCATCGCCCACATAGCCGTAAGGCGGGAAGTCCTGGTCGAAACCAACGATGAAGGGGCCGTCGAGCTTGACTTCGGCGGCCTCTTCCTTCTTATCTTCAGCAAAAGCCAGGCCTGCGCCGAACGCAGTCATGGCGCACAGGGCGGCGGCGGAAACAGCGAACTGGCGACGGGTCATACCGGACTTGAACATGTGACCATCCTCTCGACGGCTTCAAGCGTGTCCGCGCCGAAGCACTTTAGTTTGGTGGAGTACACCATAACGCAAAACGGTGGCGTTTAATACGCTGGAGTGAAAAATTTCGGCTTTCGTCCGCATAAATCCCCGTTTGCGCACTTTTCGTACATATCGGAAACGTGCGAGGGATATAGTGTTTCCGTAGCACGTCGCAATTTGTCAACCTAAGGAGATATCGCCATGAACGTCTCACGCCGCAGCTTCTGCACCACCCTCGCAGCCGGCCTCGCAATGGGCATGTTCGCCGGCACCGGCGCCGCCTTCGCCGCTGATGACAAGGCAGCCGAGCTCAAGACCGTCGAGCAGGGCAAGCTCATCATGGGCACCAATGCCACCTTCCCGCCCTACGAGTACTATGATGGCGACAAGATCGTCGGCATCGACGCCGACGTGGCCGCCCTCATCGCTGACAAGCTCGGCCTCGAGCTCCAGATCGAGGACATGGACTTCGGCGCCATCATCACCGCTGTCCAGACCGGCAAGATCGACATGGGCCTCGCCGGCATCACGGTCAACGACGAGCGCAAGAAGAACGTCAGCTTCACCGACACGTATGCCACGGGCGTCCAGGTCATCATCGTGACCGAGGACTCCCCCATCTCCAGCCCCGACGACCTGGCTAACAACGCCGACTTCCTTATCGGCGTGCAGGAGAACACCACCGGTCACATCTACGCCGCCGACGACTACGGCCAGGACCGCGTCATCCCCTACACCAGCGGCCCCACCGCCGTCCAGGCCCTCCAGGCCGGCAAGGTCGACTGCGTCATCATCGACAACGAGCCTGCCAAGAACTACGTTGAAGCCAACAAGGGTCTGAAGATCCTCGACACCGCATATGTCGAGGAGGACTACGCCATCGCCGTCAACAAGGACAACACCGCCCTGCTCGACGCCATCAACGGCGCCCTGAAGGAGCTCATCGCCGACGGCAGCGTCAAGAAGGTCATCGACACCTACATCAACGACGGTTCCGAGGACAAGGACGCCTCCGAGGACAAGGGCGGCTCCTACAAGGACGGCTCTTACACCGCCGAGGGCAAGGGCATCGGCGGCAAGGTGCCCGTGACCGTCGAGGTCAAGGACGGCAAGATCGCAACCGTGACCGTGGGCGACAACTCCGAGACCGAGGGCATCGGCTCAAAGGCCATCGACCAGCTGCCCGAGGCCATCGTGGCCGCCAACGGCACCGAGGGCGTCGACGCTCTGGCTGGCGCCACCGTCACCTCCAAGGCCATCTTCTCCGCCGTCGAGGACTGCCTGTCCCAGGCGAAGTAAGTAAGCACCGCATCATTCAACCCGCTTGTCTGTGGGGCGGGCGGTCTCGTATCAGGCCGCCCGCCCTTATGTTTTGAGGAGGTTCGCCCGTGGAAGAGTTCATCGAAACCCTTCAGCTGGGCTTGTACCAGACGTTCGTCTACCAGGACAACTACACGTTTTTCTTGAGCGGCCTGCGCATCACGCTGATGGTATGGTCCCTGGCATTCGTGCTCGGTCTCATCCTGGGCGTCATCTGCGCCATCATTCGATCGGCGCACGACCAGCAGCAACAGGGCCGCAGGAAGAATCCCATCCTGGGCCTGTTCAACATCATCGCCAAGGTCTACATCACCGTCATTCGTGGCACACCGACCATGGTCCAGCTGCTCATCATGTGGTTTGTCGTGTGGGCGTCGGCACGCTCGACCGAGGCGAACCTCGTCACCTGCGCCGTCATCACCTTCGGCATGAACTCGGGTGCCTACATCGCCGAGATCGTGCGCTCGGGCATCATGTCGATTGAGCCTGGTCAGATGGAGGCAGGCCGTTCGCTGGGCCTGTCCTACGGCACCACCATGCGCTCGGTCATCATCCCCCAGGCGTTCAAGAACATTCTGCCTGCCTTGGGCAACGAGACGATCACCCTGCTCAAGGAGACCTCGATCGTCACGGTCATCGGCCTCAAGGACCTCACGAAGGGCGCCATGATCATCCAGGGCAACACGTTCCAGGCACTCGTCCCGTTCTTTGCAATCGCGGTCATTTACCTGGCCATGGTCATGATCCTGACCTTTATCTTCAACAGGATCGAAAGGAGGCTGCGCGAAAGTGATCACCGTTAATCACCTGGTCAAGGCGTATGGAGACCACGTCGTCCTCAACGACGTGAACGAGCACATCGCCCCCGGCGAGAAGGTTGTCGTCATCGGGCCGTCCGGCTCGGGCAAGTCCACTTTCCTGCGCTGCCTCAACCTGCTTGAGATTCCCACCTCTGGTCAGATTCTCTTCGAGGGCAAAGACATCACCGCACCCCACGTCAACATCGACGAGGTGCGTCGCCACATGGGCATGGTGTTCCAGCACTTCAACCTCTTCAACAACCTCTCCATCGAGGGCAACCTGACGCTTGCCCCCACCAAGCTCAAGCTCATGGGCAAGGAAGAGGCACATGAGGAGGCAAAGCGCCTGCTTAACCGTGTTGGCCTGCCCGACAAGGCGGATGCTTACCCCGGGCAGCTCTCCGGCGGCCAGAAGCAGCGAGTCGCCATTGCGCGAGCGCTCATGATGAAGCCCAAGGTCATGCTCTTCGACGAGCCCACGAGCGCCCTGGACCCCGAGATGGTGGGCGAGGTCCTCGAGATCATGCGCGAGCTGGCCGACGACAACATGACGATGATCGTCGTGACCCACGAGATGGGCTTCGCCCGCGAGGTCGCGAGCCGCGTGCTGTTCATGGACGGCGGCAACATCGTGGAGCAGGGCACGCCCCAGGAGCTCTTCTCCAACCCCAAGGAGAAGCGCACGCAGGACTTCCTGAGCAAGGTGCTCTAGGCCCTCCGGTTCCTCAACGCAGCAAGCAAAAAGGCCGTCCCAGTTGGGGCGGCCTTTTTTGTCGCTCATATACGCATGCTGGCCTAGGACAGTCCCAGCCAATCGAGCCAGCGGGGCAGCTCCGTCTGATAGCGCCCATATGCGTCGGCGTAACTTGCGCGCAAGGCATCGACGTCGCACGTAGAGCTGGAAACGGCCATGCCGTCGGCATAGACGATGTAGGCGCGACCCTCACGGGCCATCTGCTCCAAGCGCTCGAGCTCGGCGTTGTAGCGCTCGTTGCGCGTGCGCAGGGCCTGCGCGAGCTTGGGATATCGGCGTTCGTAGAGACTCGAGAGCAGCAGCTGGCTCTTGCCCGTCTTGCCCTTACGATAGGCGCGAGGCCGCGTGAGAATCGCAAACACACGCTCATATCCCGCGTCGAGTGCTGTCTGAAGCGCAAGGCCCGCCCCTTCCCCGAGCCCGCCGTCAGCAAAAGTATGCCCATCTACCTGCGTCATCGGCATCATGAAGGGAATAGTGCTGCTCGCACGCACGCGCACCATCAGGTCGTTCAGGCAATGGATGTCGTCCCTACCCCACACAACCGACTCACCGGATTCAATGTCGAATGCCTGGATGGCAAAATCGGCACTGGAGCGTTCGTAACGGTCATAGTTATACACGAGCGGCCCTCCTGGCAGGCATGACTCCTGGTAAAGCCAATGTGCCGAAAAGAACCCCTTGCCCTGGACAAACGTCTTCCAGCCACCGAAGCGCGGATCGACCGCAATGTCGGTGAAACTCACGCGGGCTCGCCAGGGATCGCCGTGCAGGTAGTTGGCGATGTTTGAGGTACCAGCCGAAACCCCGCACATAAAGGGGAAGCGAATCCCCTGCTCAAGCAAGGTCACAACGGCAGCCGTCGTGTAGCTCACCCGCATACCGCCACCCTCGAAGAGCAGTGCACAACCTTGCACTTCGCGCGGTTCGGGCGCACAGAAAGGGCCGGAACCGTCCGCCTTCCACAGGCCCAGGGCATCGCGTTTGGCACGCAGCAGCCCCATGCCCACATGAGCCTGATTCGTTACCTCTCTCACAAGTCCCCTATTCCTCCACCTGAGCACGGCGCGTGGGCTCGGGCATCTTAACCAAAAGGATCAAGCCCACAAGCAGCAAGGCCGCGATGGAAAGCACACCCAGAGAGGCGTCGCCCGTAACCTGGGTGATGACAGCGACGAGGAACGACCCCATGACACTGGCGTACTTGCCAAAGACATCAAAGAAACCGTAGAACTCGTTGGAGTTCTCCTTGGGAATAAGGCGGCCGAAGTAGCTGCGCGACAGGGCCTGGATGCCGCCCTGGAAAAGGCCCACGCTCACCGCCAACACCCAGAACTCAAACGCCGTCTTGAGGAAGAACGCCGCAAAGAACACGATGCACGTGTAGGCAAGCACGGCAATCATAATCATGCGCTTCGTGCCGAACTTGCCCGCAAGCCAGCCGTAGGCGATGGCGCTGGGAAACGCGACGAACTGCGTCACAAGCAGGGCAAGAACGAGCTGCGTGGAGTCGATGCCCAGGCTCGTACCGTACGACGTGCTCATGGCGATGACGGTATGGACACCGTCGATATAGAAGAAGAACGCGAGCATGAAGAAGAAGAGGGACTTGTCCTTCGTAATCTTGCGCATGGTGCCCGCAAGCCCCGACAGGCTCTTGCGCACAGCCTGGCCCATCGTCTCGCCCGACGTCTTGAAGTGACGCTGGCGATAGCTGCGCAGAAGAGGAATCGTGAAGCCGGCCCACCACAGCGCCGTGACGACAAACGACAGGCGCGTGGCGACCGCCGTGGGGATGCCGATGGCCGGGCCGCCAAAGATGAGCGCGAGGCAGCCGATGAACGGCACCGTGGAGCCCACATAGCCCCAGGCATACCCATGGGAGGAGACTGCGTCCATGCGCTCGTCACTCGTGACGTCGACAAGCATGGAATCGTAGAACGTCATCGACGAGTTGAGACCCACCGTGGCCAGCACGTACACCACCAGGAACGCAAACCAACTCAGGGGCAGCGCCATGCAGGTGCAGCAGATGACGCCTGTGAGAAAGAAGCCGAGGAAGAACTTGATTTTCTTACCCTCGAAATCGGCCAGGGAACCCAGGATGGGCATAAGGACTGCCACAACCAGGCTTGCAATCGTCTGGGCATACCCGAACGACGTGACAACATCGGTGCGCCCGGCACTCTCAAGCAAGGAATTGAGGTAGATGGGCACCACGGCGGTGCACAGCAGCACGAACGCCGAGTTTCCCACGTCGTAAAGGACCCATTTGCGTTCAATACTGGTAAGCTTTGTGGACACGGAAAGGTCCTCTCTCAAGGGGGCGAAACAGGGCGATGCGCCCTTCCGACGTGCCGAGGATGCCCCCGACACACATGCACGTACCGTTACGCACCATGGTATTCGTTTTTCACCGCACATAAACCCACAGAGGGCAAAGTTTGTGCATTCGAGCCAGCCTTGTACACACAAGGTCACATGAAGGGAGTATGCCATGCCGGCACTCATCACCCATCATCTCTTCGGCGAGGAAGTTCTGCACCGTGTGGGGCGCGAGCTGTGCCTCACCGACGAGGAACACGACCTGTTTCTCATGGGCTGCCAGGGCCCCGACCCGTTCTTCTTTGCCGTGACCTGCGCACGCGGCAACGCCGTGCGCGCCATGGGCTCGAACATGCACCGCAGGCGCGTCTCCGCCGCCTTCGATCGTCTGCGCGCCGACGTCGCGCACTTGCCTCGGGACAAGGCAGGCCTGGGGCGCGCCTTTGTGGCAGGCCTGCTTGCCCACTATGTGCTCGACCGCAACGCCCATCCCTTCGTATACGCTCACGAATACGAGCTGTGCGACTACAACCGCGAGCTCGCCGACGCGTACCACGAGGTGCACGCCGTGATTGAGAGCGAGCTTGACTGCGGCATGCTCGACCACCTGCGCGGCGTGAACTGCGCCCAGCTCGCCCCGGCCTCCGTGCTGGTCGGCTCGCCCGAGGGACTGCTCGTGGCGGGCACACTGCTCGCCCAGACGGCCCGCGCCGTCTTCGAGCTCGACGTGCGCCCCATCGACTACCCGGGCGCCGTGGACGACATGCGTCTGTGCTACCAGAAGATCGAACCCTTCGGCTCCACCCGCCAGCGCAGCATCTCGCGCGCCGAGCGCCTGGCCAGGCCCCACTCCCAGCTCGCCTCGCTTGCCCACAAGGTGGACGAGAGCGCCGACAATCCCTCGATGAACATGGCACATCTGTCCTGGGAAGACCCGTTCAAGCCCCAGAGCAGCACCGAGAGCTTCCCTGAGGTCTTTGAGCGTGGCATCGAAGACTACCTGCGCATCCTGCCCGCCTTTGAGACCGGAGAGCCCATGGCGCTCCTCACGGGCGGTCTGGACTACCATGGCAAGCCCATGGACGGCCGCGAGGAGCCCTTGGGGTCCACGCACCCCCTGTAAGCGATTGACGCTGAGGTCACTGCACCCCGTGTGAGTTCCTGCCAGAAACAGCGCCTGGTAGGACCGCTCGCACTTCTCGGCTTTTATATGCCAGGCACAAAGAAGGGCCCCGAGGCGGCGCAACAGCGCACCGGCCTCGGGGCCCTTCGGCGTTTTCTCTACAAGGACGTCTTACTTCTCGTCCTTCTCGTTCTTCTTGGACTCGTACTCGTGAGGCGGCAGGCCCTTCTCGGCAAGCTCCTTCTGCCAGTTCGCATAGTTCTGGTTGCGACGGATGATGAGGATGCAGATGATGACCGAGAACACCATGGCGAAGTAGACCATGAGCTTCTCAACATGCATGTCGAAGACCTCGATGTTGGAGTGAATGCCCAGACCGTCGAGGAACAGCAGCAGACCGATGACGGTGATGAAGCACAGGGCAAGCATCTTCATCTCGGCATGGGCGTTGATGAAGTCGGAGATGGGGTCGATGAAGACCATCATGAGGATGATGGCGAGCATCACGGCGAAGATCATGATGAGGAGCTGGTTGGCCAGGCCCACGGCGGTAATGACCGAGTCGATGGAGAACACGACGTCCATGACCATGATGGTGGCAACGGCGCCCGGCAGGCTCAGCGGCTTCTTGGGCTTGTCGGAGTGCTTCTCATCGTGGTCGGCCTTCTCCTCTTCAAGGTTCAGCACGCCGCGCAGCTCCGTGACGCCCTTGTAGATGAGGTAGGCGCCGCCCAGGAACAGCACGATGTCGCGCACCGACATGCCGAAGGGCTCGCCATTGATGCCGTTGAACGGCAGCGTGAACAGCTTGTTCGTCATATGCACGAGGTACGACGCGAAGCACAGGAAGATGGCGCGCGACACGAAGGCACCGGCAAGGCCGAGCTTGCGGCCGATGTGCTGCTTCTCAGGCGCAAGGCGATCGCTCGTAAGGATGATGAAGACGATGTTGTCCACACCCAGGATGATCTCCAAGAACACAAGCGTAACGAGGCTGATCCACGCCTCAGGCGACGCAAGGAACGATAGGTCCACTTTCTTTTCCCTTTCTCTTGGGGTCTATGAACATGTACAGGCCGACTAGATCAGAGCCTTGATACCAATGAGGACAAGAACGACGCCGCCCACGACCGTGGCCTTCTCGCCAAGCTTGCTGCCAAAGGTACGGCCGACAACCAAAGCAAGGCACGTGCACACAAACGTGGTCAGGGCAATGATGCCCGATGCGGAAAGGGGTTCCACACCCATCCCGACAAAACTCACACCCACGGCAAACGCGTCGATGCTCGTGGCAATCGCCTGCACGAAGAGCGAGCCTATGGTGAGCGTCTTATCGTCGACGTCACCGTCCCCTTCCTCGTGGAAGGCGTCCCAAATCATCTTGCCGCCCACAAAACCAAGGATGACGAAGGCGACGATGCCGGCATAGCGCTCGATGACCTCGGCCACAAGCGAACCGGCGAAGAAGCCCAGAAGCGGCATGAGGCCCTGGAACGCACCGAAGAAGACGGGCATGAGCATGGCCCTGCCACGGGACAGGCCTCGGTGGGCAAACACGTTTGACACTGTGACGGCGAACGCGTCCATCGACAGCGCCAAACCCAAAAGAACGACCTCGACCAACGACACGGAAGTACCCTCTCCTCTCTCCTCCCAGCTCCCGTCTCTTTGGCCGGAACCCGCGCAACAAAAAAAGCGAGACTCACGGCGAGGCAATCCCGCCGTGAGTCTCGCTTATTAAGGCACGCCAGGCACAAGGCCATGATGTTGACGGGCCGCGCACTATCGTGCGCAAGCTACTCCCTCACAGGAAGAAAACAGTACCAGAGACACCTTGCGCTCGTCAACGACCGACGATATCGGCCGTTGCGTTTTCCCACGAAGACCAACTTTACCTCGGCAAACTTACTGGCAGTTCACTGGAGGCGCCGGGCCAGCACAGGCGCAAGCGCGTGCTCCTAGTAAATCCCCGAGGTATCAGGGATGATGGAACCCTCGGGACGCGTGGCGTTGCCGGAGCTCAGCCACTCGGGAAGCGTGGAGTCGGCAGCCACAAGCTCGTTGACGGTCACAAACTCGTAGCCTTCCGCCTGGAAGCGCTCGATGATCGAGGGCAGCGCCACGACGTCGCGGTCACGGTTGCCGCCGGCATCGTGCATGAGGATGATGGCGCCGTTGTAGTTGTCGCCCGACAGGCCGTTCGTGCAGTTCGCCACGATCTGGGCGGCGCCGTCTTCGATGCCCGACCCGTTGCTGGCGATGCTCCAGTCCTCGGAGTCGACGCTCCAATACACCGACATGGTGATGTCGCGACCCGTATCGGCCATGTACTGGAGGAACTGCCAACCCCTGAGCTCGCCATAGGGCGGACGGAGCACGGAGGTCTGGACGCCCGTCGCCTGCTCAATGAGGTCGAACGTCTGAGAGATCTCGCCCTCGCGGGTGGCTGCGTCCATGCCCGACAGCGTGCAGTCGTCGTGCGAGTAGGTATGGCTTGCGATCTGATGGCCCGCATCGCGCACGCGCTGGGCCATCTGCGTGTACTCCTCGCCCGCAGCCAGGGTCGAGCCGAGCATGAAGAACGTCGCTTTTGCGCCGTATCGAGCAAGAATATCGAGGTACTGCGGGGTATAGTCGAGGTTGGGTCCGTCGTCGAACGTGATGGCGACCAGACGGCGACCGTCGTCGGGGTTCACGCCGGAGTTGGCGATGATGAGGTCGCGCGCCTCCTGCGTCACGCCGCGGTCGATGGTGCGACCCGACACAACGCCCGTCTCCACCGTGGAAATGCCGTTCTGGCCCCACTGCTTCACATAGCCGATGGAGGCAAGCAGCAGGCTCGAATCGGGCACCTGGATGCCGCAGGGAATCTCGGTCGTCTGCTTCGTAACGTCTTCGGTCTTGTCGGTGCCATTGATAAACTCGAGGACGTCGCTCTCGCGCAGCTTGTAGGTGCTCACATCGACCGGCTCGCCGTTGACGCACAGCGTGTAGGGGTTGCCTGCGCCTCGCTCGAGCACATCGGGAATCTCGCCGTCGGCGCAGATGGAGACAAGGTTGCCCGAAACGGGAGACGCGTAACCGCGGCTCACGATCTCCTGCACCGAAAGACCAATGGGCAGCTCGCGCACCTTGCCGTCGATGGTGCACGCCACGGCGCGGTGCGTGTACCACAGTGCGCCGCCCACACCCAGCAACGCCACGGCGGCAGCGCCGCCCGCAGCCATGCCCAAAAGCTTGCGGCGGGAAATACCGGAGCCGTTGTGCTGCGGGGTAAGGTTTCCCGAAGGACCATACCCACCCTGACGATGATGAGAGGAGCTCGTGACGGGCTCCACGCCCGAGGCGTTGTTAGGCCTGCGTGACGAGGTGTACGCCTGGCCCGAGCCTACGGGATACTGTGTGGGCTGCTGACCGCCCCGAGAACCCCTAGCGCTTCTCGACGTGTTGCCTCCATAGGGATCCGAACCATAGCGGCCCGACTGGCGAGGGGCACCCACACCGGCACCCTGACCATAGCGTCCCTGGGGCTGCTGGCCACCGTAAGGGCTTGCCTCCCGCTCAGCTTGTCCGTCCTGGTCATAGGCGCCTGAATACGTCTGGTGTGTATATGAGGGCCTCGACGCGTTATAGCCCTGGTCGCGAGTCTCATACACATCACGTGAACCGTAGCCGGCACGACCGCTGGCATCCTGAGAGGCGTAAGGGTCACGCTCGTCATAGGTGTTGTTGTCATAATTGGGACGGCGACGGTCGGCCATTATGTGTCACTCCACTTTGGTTGAGGCGTATGCGCAAGGCGGCCGCGCGCGGCGGCCGTCGTTCCATCCTACTTCTTTGCTTTGTCGTACTCCTTCTTGAAATCGGAGAACATGGAACCAGCCGATTTCAAGTGGTTCGTCACGGCCTTTTTGGCCGACGCGCTTGTGGATGCCTTCTTCGAAGACGACGAGGATGCGCTCTTAGTCGTCGTCTTTGTTGTCGCAGGCGCCTTCGAGCCTGCAGGTGAGGCGGCCTTCTTCTTTTCGCCCATGCCGCTCTCACGCTTGAAGCCGTTGACGGCACCCGTCACCGAGTTCTTGATGCGACCCACGCCCTTGCCCACGGCCACCGTGCCACTCTCGATAGCCTTGGCGGTTGCCTCTGTGGCTGCAGCCTGGGACTTTGCAGCGGTGGTGGACACCTTGGCCGAAGCCTCGCCGGCCTTGGCGGCCAAGCCACCAGAAGGCATGAGGCCCCTTGCCTCGGGCTTCACGATGAGGATGCCCTTCTTGTAGCCAACCATGAGGGCCGCGGGGATTTCAATCGAACCCAGAAGAGCACGCGAGGTGGCGCCATCGTCGAGGAACAGCGAGTTGAGATCACCGGTGCGCTCGTCAAACGAAAGCTCGTCGACGCGACCGATCTCCACGCCGTCGGAGGTCTTGACCTCCATGCCCTCCCAGATGATGCAGCGGTCCCAGTCGAGGTTGAGGCGCTTCATGGCCTCGTCGTCCCAGGACTTGCCGCCCATGGTGGGGACGATCACGCCGTCCTGCACATCCATGGCATCGAGTGCCAGGAACTTCTCGGGACGCTTGATCATCCACAAAAGGTCGGGCCTGCGCACGATAAAGCCCACAACCTTGAGGCCGTCAGGCGAGAACACCGTCTTGAAGACCTTTCCGATCTTGCGATGACGGCGCGGCACGCCGTTCTTGTCAAGCTCCTTGCCGGGCTTATGGGCGCGGCAAACCTTGACGCTTCTGACCTCTTTGGTAGTGAGCATGACTGGATCTCCGTTGGTTGTACGAACGTGTTGAATGCGTTTTTATTCGGCCTTGGAGGCGTCTTCAGCTTGCTCGGACGCCATGACATCGGCAGCCTTGTCAGCAACCTGGTCGGCATTCTTGGCAATGTCGGCACGCATCTGGTCCATGCGGGCACGCGCTGCGGCAATCTTCTCGCGCAGCTCGTCGGTCTTCTCGCCGGCCTCTTGAGCCGTCTGGGCAACATCGGCGCACGTGGCAGAAACGCTCTCGTTGAGCGTGTCGGCAACCTGACTGAAGGAAGCCTCAGCGGCCTGCGCAACCTTCTCGCGAGTCTCGGCGCCGGAGCGCGGAGCGATGAGGATGCCGGCGACAACGCCGACGGCGGCACCCACGAGGGCTGCAAGGGCGACACGGGGGGTGTTTTTGGATGAGCTCATAAGACTCTCCTCACAAACGTTGAATGGTTGAGTGCTTATACCCAACCGACGGCCCTTAGTTCTGAGCCGCGTCTTCAGGCAGACTCTTCACAAGGGCGTGCAAACCCTCGACAATGCTGTCAAGGTCGGGCTTGGCGCCATGGCCGCCGGTGAACGCCCACTCCATGATCCAAACGGCGCTCGAGACCACGCCCGCCACGAGCACATCATCGGGGCACGACAGCTTGATGGTCCACATGCGCTCCTCGCCCGGCACCGCAGCGGTGTTGCCAGCGCTCACGTCTTCCAGGTCAAGGCGGCTCATGAGCTCGACGCACACGTGCTCGAGCAGGTGGGCGCACTCGGTGTTGGGCAGCGCGTCACGGAAGACGTCGCCGGCCTCGCTGATGCAGGCATGGTCGGCAATCTGAGGCATGAGGTCGTAGACGCGCTGCGTGCCCTCGATGTCGTCGGAAGTCATGACGGGGGCAGCTGCGTCGAGCTGCACCGTGGCGCACAGCGTCTCGGGACCGACCACGACTTTTTTCAGCTCAAACAGGCTCATGTGCCTCACAGGCCTTTCTCTAAAACGGGACGGCCCCCGAGATATCCCGAGGAGCCGCCTGATTCAAACTGCGTATATGGTAGCGCAAATGCAAGGCGATGCGGGCGGGCGCATGCCCCTCACGTCAGTCTTCGTCGGACTCTTCGGGCTCGCTTACCTCGGGGGCGATTGCGTGCACCGACTCGATGCGACGACCGTCCATGGAGGTCACCTTGAAGGTCCAGCCGTCCTTCTCGATGACGTCGCCCTCCTCGGGAAGCTTGTCGGCCTCGTACATGAACCAACCGCCAACCGTGTCGTACTCCTCGCTTTCGTCGATGGGCCAGCCAAGCTCGACGGCGTCGTCGACCGAGAACGTGCCGTCGACTTCCCATTCGCGCTCGGAAAGGCGCGTAAGCTCCTGCTCGTCCTGGTCGTACTCGTCGCGAATTTCGCCCACGACCTCCTCCACGATGTCCTCGATCGTGATGAGGCCGGCCGTGCCACCGTACTCGTCGATCACGATGGCCATCTGCTCGCGCTCGGCGCGCATCTGGGTGAGCAGGGGCAGCAGGTCCTTCGTCTCAGGAACGAACAGGCACGGGCGCACAAACTCGGACACGGCGTTGTCGCCCTTGCCTGCAAGCGCGGGGGCGATGAGGTCTTTGATCTTGACGATGCCGATGACCTCGTCCATGTCGTCGTGATACACGGGCATGCGCGAATAGCCGGTCTTCTGCATCAAGGCGAGCACCTCGCGGGCGCTCTGCACGTCCTCGACGGCAGTGACGTCGACGCGGGGCACCATGACCTGTCGCACCACGGCGTCGCCCAGGTCGAACACCTCGTGGATCATGCGTTTCTCGTCGTCGGAGAGGTCCTCCTGCTCGGCGACCATGTACTTGATCTCCTCCTCGGAGACCTGGCCCTCGTCGGCCTGCTTGATACGGAACACGCTCGCCACGAGGTTGGCGCTGGCGCTGGTGAGCCATACAAGCGGCGAGGCAATCTTGCCGAAGACGATGAGCGGGCCCGACACCATCTTGGCGACCTTCTCGGTGTCGGCCAAGGCGATGCGCTTGGGCACGAGCTCGCCGAGAACGATGCTGAAGTACGACACGGCGAGCGTGATGAGGATAGGCGAAAGCACCGGCGCCACGGCCGTGAGCCAGCCGATACCAAAGGAGCTCATCCACTGCGCAAAGGGGTCGGACAGGTTCGTGGAAGCGACCGCCGACGAGAAGAAACCAACGAGCGTGATGGCCACCTGAATGGTTGCCAGGAAGTTGCCCGAGTCGCTTGCGAGGTTCGCCGCGCGCTTGGCCGACTTGTCTCCTTCCTCAGCCTCATGATCGAGCAACGGCTTGCTCGCGTTGACCAACGCCATCTCCGACATGGAGAAGTAGCCGTTCACCAAGATGAGAACGAATGCAAGAAGGATGGATAAGCCTATGCCCATACGAAAACGCCGACCTCCAAAGGTTACGAGACAACAGGACGTGCATGCAGGCGCTAAGAGCGCTGGCGTCTGCAGACGTTAGAACACAAAAAGCAGCACTGCCAAAGTATGGCAAACACTGCCGCCCAACACAAAGAAGTGAAACACCATATGTGAGTATGGAATGCGTTTCAGCACATAGAAGACACAGCCCACCGAATACGACAGGCCCCCTGCAATAAGCAGCGCCATGCCGCCGACAGGCAGAAGCGTCGCAAGTACCGGCAGCTTGAAGACAAGGCACCATCCCATCGCCAGGTAGATGAGGGCAGAGACCCACTTGGGTTGGCGCTGGCGAGCAAAGCACTCGATAAGCACGCCTATGAGGGCGACAATCCACATCGCGACGCACAGAGCAACGCCGCCCTCGTCGTGCAGCGTCACAAGCGTAAACGGTGCATAGCAGCCCGCAATGAGCAAGTAGATGACGCTGTGGTCGAGAATGCGCAGCACCGCCTTGCCGCGTGGTGCCTGAATGGCGTGGTAGAGCGTGGAGAAGAGGTACTCCAGCACGAGCGTCACGCCCATCATGACAGCCGCGCAGGTCCTAAGGCCGCCTCCGGTATGGGCGGCTTTCACGCACAGCAGAACAAGCGCTGCCACCGCAAGGCCAAAACCCACTCCGTGCGAGACCGCGTTGCCGATCTCCTCGCCCGTTGAGTAAAGCCTGCCACGACGCTTCTTGGCATCGAAACGCTCGAGCACCGGGTGCGAGGACGCAGACGTCAGGGAAGCCTCGGGGCCTCCGGCAACTGCGCAGAAAACCCCAAGACCCGCATCTTGCACGGTCTTTTCTTCCAACTTGTTGCCCATATGCCCTCCTTCTCCCCTATGTCCCCTACAACGCGAGCAATCGTGCGCACTGCGAATTCATCTGACTGTACCCACATGCCTGGCTCAGTGCCAGGCAATGCCTGAAAAGAACGCAAAAGCGGGACGAGCGGCCCACAAACCGCTCGCCCCGTCTTAGGTAGCCTAAGCCTCTTGTTGCGCCACGAGCGAGTCGACGTACTGGCGCGCCGCCCTGGCCGAACGTCCCCCGCGGCCCAGCGCGAATCGTTCCGCCCCCGCCTCGAGCTCCTCGACAGGCACGGCAAGGTCGCATGTGTGCGCAAGTTGGCGCACAATGGCCAGGTAGGCCGCCTTGTCCGGCTTGAAGAAGGAGATCTGCAAGCCGAAGCGCTCGGACAGCGACAGGGTCTCCTGCATCGTGTCGTTGCGATGGATGTCGTCGCCGTCGCGTGCGGAGAAGCTCTCCTTCACGAGATGACGGCGGTTCGACGTGGCGTAGATGACCACGTTCGGGCTCTTCGACGACACGCCGCCCTCGAGCACCGCCTTGAGGGCGGCGTAGTTGTCATCGTCGCGAGCAAACGACAGGTCGTCGATGAAGACGATGAACTTGAGCGGGTTGGCGGCAAGCTCGTCGAGCACCGCTGGGATGAGCTTGAGCTGGTCCTTGCGGACCTCGATGATGCGCAGCCCCTCGCCGGCGAGCTCGTTGACAACGGCCTTGACCGTGGACGACTTGCCCGTGCCCGCATCGCCCGACAGCAGCACGTTGGCCGCAGGCTTGCCGGCCAAAAGGGCGCGCGTGTTGGCCAGGATGAGACCCTTCTCGCGCTCGTAGCCAGCAAGATCGGACAGGCGCTGGGGGTCGGGGTGCGCCACGGGGCACACCGTGCCGTCGTCTGCCAGCGAGAACATGCGGTACCGTGCGTACATGCCAAAGCCGAAGCGGCCCACCTGCTCAATGCGGGAGGCATATTCCGACACCAGCTCGACCCGCTCGGTCTCAAAGCCGGGCATGAAGCCCTGCCAGTCGAGACCCATGCGCAGCGCCGCCGGGGTGAGGTTGGCGACCTCCTGCAAGGTGCGCAGGTCGGCGCGGGCGCACGTCTCCATCGAGGCGGCGACGTTGCGCCCAGCCGCATGGGCGAGCACGTAGGGGTTCTCGTCGTTGCACACCGCGTCGAGCACATAGCGCGCCAGGCTGTCGTGGCCGCTTGCGTACAGGCGGCTCACAAACTCGCCGTACATCGACACGCAGGCATGCACGGGAGCATCGCGTCTGCAGTCCAGGTAGCTCAAAAGCCCTGCTACAACAGGGTCGGCGAGCAATCCGCGGAAGACCCCGAGCGCCCGCAGGCGCAAGGAGAGATCCGCGAGCATCGGGGCGCGCTGGACAAAGGAGGCCGGCGTGGCGGGGCCGTTAGTTGAGGACGGCACCGGTCGCTCCGCTCGAGACGAGGGCGGCGTAACGCTTCAGGTAGCCGGAGAGCTCCTTGGTCTTGGGCGTGAAGGCCGCCATGCGACGGTCGAGCTCCTCCTGGGGAATCTTGAGCTCGATGGTGTAGTTGGGGATGTCGATGGAGATGATGTCGCCCTCCTCCACGACGCCGATGGGGCCGCCGCTGGCAGCCTCAGGCGAGACGTGGCCGATGCACGCACCGCGCGTGGCGCCCGAGAAACGGCCGTCGGTGATGAGGGCCACGGAGTTGCCCAGGCCCTGACCCATGATGGCCGAGGTGGGGTTCAGCATCTCGCGCATGCCAGGGCCGCCCTTGGGGCCCTCGTAGCGGATGACCACGACGTCGCCGGGGTTGATCTTGCCAGCGTTGATGGCGTTCTGGGCGTCCTCCTCGCAGTCGAAGACGCGAGCGGGGCCCTCGTGCACCTGCATCTCGGGGAGCACGGCCGAACGCTTGACGACCGAGCCGTCGGGGGCAAGGTTGCCGCGCAGCACAGCGATGCCGCCCGTGGGGCTATAGGGGTTGTCAACAGGGCGAATGACCTCGGGGTCGAGGTTCTTGGCGTCGGCGATGTTCTCGCCCACGGTCTTGCCCGTGACAGTCATGCAGTCGGTGTGGATGAGGCCGAGCTCGCTGAGCTCGTGCATGACGGCATACACGCCGCCCGCCTCGTCGAGCTGCTCCATATAGGTGCGGCCAGCCGGCGCCAGGTGGCACAGGTTGGGGGTCTTCATGCTCATGGCGTTGGCAATGTCGAGGTTGATGTCGATGCCGCACTCATGGGCGATGGCAGGCAGGTGCAGCATGGAGTTGGTGGAGCAGCCCAGGGCCATGTCCACCGTGAGGGCGTTCTCAAAAGCCTCCTGCGTCATGATGTCACGCGGGCGGATATCGCGCTTGAGCATCTCCATGACGGCCATACCAGCGTGCTTGGCCAGCTCCAGGCGACGCGAGTACACGGCAGGGATGGTGCCGTTGCCGCGCAGGCCCATGCCAAGCGCCTCGGTAAGGCAGTTCATGGAGTTGGCGGTGTACATGCCCGAGCAAGAACCGCAGGTGGGGCAGACGCGACGCGCGTAGTCCTCCACCTCCTCGGCGGTCATGTTGCCGGCGGAGTACTTGCCCTGAGCCTCGAACATGGAGGAAAGGCTCGTGCGTGCGCCGTTCACATGGCCGGCGAGCATGGGGCCGCCCGACACAAAGGTCGTGGGGATGTTGAGGCGCGCGGCGGCCATGAGCAGGCCAGGCACGTTCTTGTCGCAGTTAGGCACCATGACAAGGGCGTCGAAACCATGGGCAAGCGCCATGGCCTCGGTGGAGTCGGCGATGAGGTCGCGCGTGACGAGCGAGTACTTCATGCCGATATGACCCATGGCGATGCCGTCGCACACGGCGATGGCGGGGAAGACGATGGGGGTGCCACCGGCCATGGCGACGCCCATCTTGACGGCGTCGACGATCTTGTCGAGATTCATGTGGCCGGGAACGATCTCGTTGTACGAGCTCACAATGCCCACGAGCGGACGGGCGATCTCCTCGTCGGTGAGGCCCAGCGCGTGGTACAGCGAGCGATGCGCCCCGTTCATGGGGCCGAACTTGATGGCATCAGACTTGACGTTCATAGAAGAGAACCTCTCCCTTGGCAACGGTATAACCTTATATTGTACGGCGCAGCTATTCGACGTCAGTTTTCCGAGACCTACAATAGGCAAATCGTCACATGGACACCGCAGCATAACCCGCGTTTCACACCTTCAAAACGGCATGCAAAAGGCCCCAGGTTTCCTTCGGGCACAGTTCCGCAGCGGCGCAGCCGCGAGGACTGTCTGAGCACCAAAGGATACCCGGGGCCTCGGGCGACAGCCCTCCCGCCGGG
Organism: uncultured Coriobacteriales bacterium; assembly: GCA_902464015.1. GTDB lineage: Bacteria > Actinomycetota > Coriobacteriia > Coriobacteriales > UMGS124 > UMGS124. Next base: position 47,048 of record CABQHM010000019.1, read on the forward strand.
AGCCCCTAAGCCCCCAAGCGGCAATCCCATATTGGTCAGCACGCAAGGGTCCCAGGTCTCCTTCGGGCGCAGTTCCGCAGCGGCGCAGCCGCGAGGACTGTCTGAGCACCGAAGGACACCTGGGGCCTCGGACGACAAGCTCCCGCCGGGCGCCCTCAACCGCAGCGCCCTCAAGCCCCCGGCGGGAATCCCATAGAGGGCAGCATGCAAAGGGGCCCGGTTTGGTTCAGGCGCAGTTCCGCAGCGGCGAAGCCGCGAGGACTGTCTGAGCACTGAACCAAACCGGGCCCCAACGGGAATCTACCAGCTATATTCCCTTAGTTGTTGATCAGCTTATCCTCGTCGCTCCAGCTGTAGAGCTTGCGGATCTCGGCGCCGACAACCTCGCTCTGGTGCTCGGCATGCAGCTTGCGCATGGCGTTGAAGTGCACCTGGCCGCCAGCCTCGGACATGTCGAGGAGGAACTCCTTGGCGAAAGTGCCGTCCTGGATGTCGGACAGGACCTTCTTCATGGCCTTCTTGGTGTCCTCGGTGATGATCTTGGGGCCGGTGACGTAGTCGCCGTACTCGGCGGTGTTGGAGATGGAGTAGCGCATGCCGGCGAAGCCCGACTGATAGATCAGGTCGACGATGAGCTTCATCTCGTGGATGCACTCGAAGTAGGCGTTGCGGGGGTCGTAGCCAGCCTCGACCAGGGTCTCAAAGCCAGCCTGCATGAGGGCGCAGACGCCGCCGCACAGAACAGCCTGCTCACCGAACAGGTCGGTCTCGGTCTCGGTGCGGAACGTGGTCTCCAGCACGCCGGCGCGGGCGCCGCCGATGCCGGCAGCATAGGCCAGGGCGATGTCGAGGGCGTCGCCGGTGGCGTCCTGCTCAACAGCCACGAGGCAGGGAGTACCCTTGCCGGCCTGGTACTCGGAACGCACGGTGTGGCCCGGGGCCTTGGGGGCGACCATGGCAACGTTGACGTCCGCCGGGGGCTTGATGAGGCCGAAGTGGATGTTGAAGCCGTGGGCGAACATGAGCGTCTTGCCAGCGGTGAGGTTGGGGGCGATGCTCTCCTTGTAGAGGGCGGCCTGCTTCTCGTCGTTGATGAGGATCATGATGATGTCGGCAGCCTTGGCAGCCTCGGCGCTCGTCATGACCTTGAGGCCCTGAGCCTCGGCCTTTGCCCAGCTCTTGGAGCCCTCGTACAGGCCGATGACCACGTTGACGCCGGAATCCTTCAGGTTCAGTGCATGGGCATGGCCCTGGGAGCCGTAGCCGATGATGGCGACGGTCTTGCCGGCCAGCTTCTGCAGATCGCAGTCCTGCTGATAAAAAATCCTGTTCTCAGCCATGCTTCAAACTCCTTCTCAGTACTTTCAAATGTATCCCAAAGCCCTTGACGGACTACAGATGGGTGACGCTGCCGATGGTAGAACCACCGCGTTGCAAGGAGACTACGCCGGTACGGCAAATCTCAAGAATCGTATAATCCTTCATAAGGCTGATAAACGTGTCGATGCAGCGCGTGGATCCGGCAAGCTGGATGACCATGGAATCGCGGGTATAGTCGACGATCTTCGCCTCGTAGGCGGCCAGCGCGGTGTGAATCTCCTCGCGGGTGGCGGCGTCGTTCTTCATCTTGATAAGCAGAAGCTCGCGAGAGACCAAGTCGTCGTCGAGCTGCTTGACGTCCATGACGTCCTGCAGCTTGTAGAGCTGGTTGACGAGCTGCTCCTTGCTCTCCTCGTTGCCCTCGAAGATGGTCGTGATGCGCGAGACCTCGGGGTTCTCGGTGCAACCCACGGTGAGGCTCGAGATGTTGAACTGACGGCGACGGAACATGCTCGTCACGCGGTTGAGCACGCCGGGCTGGTTCGACACGAGGACTGCCAGGGTGTACTTCATGGCTACTCCCCTTCCTTGACGATGATGTCGTCGATTGCGCCACCGGGAGGCAGCATCGGCATGACGAACTCGTCCTTGTCGATGAGGCAGTTGATGACGTAGGGGCCGGCGTAATCGAAGGCGCGGGTCAGAGCGGCGTCGAGGTCCTCGATCGAAGACACCGTCTCGCCGTCGGCGCCGAAGGCCTTGGCCAGGGCGACGAAGTCGGTAGGACGGTCGAGCGTCGTCTGGGAATGGTGGCCGTTGAAGAACAGCGTCTGCCACTGGCGCACCATGCCAAGCACGCCGTTGTTAAGCAGCAGTATCGTGACAGGCACGTGGTTCCAGGCAAGCGTGGCCATCTCTTGGACGCACATGCCGAAGGAACCGTCGCCCGTGACGAGCGCCACGTGCTGGCCCGTGCCCATGGCTGCGCCCAGCGAGGCGCCCAGGCCGAAGCCCATGGTTCCCAGGCCGCCACTGGAGATGAAGGTGCGGGGCTTGGAGAGGGAGACCGTCTGGGCGGCCCACATCTGGTGCTGGCCCACGTCGGTCACCACGGGGGTATCGGGCGTGAGGTGAGCGTTGAGCTCGAGGATCGCGTTGCGGGGCGTCATGCCCTCGCGCTTGTCGGTGGCCTGCTCGTCCTCAAAGGCGCGTAGCTCGGAAATCTTCTCCTGCCATGCGGGACGCTCGTGGCGCTCGACCTGATTGAGCAGCTCCTCGAGCGTGAGCTTGAGGTCGCCGCGCAGGGCCACGGCGGCGTGCACCGTCTTGCACAGCTCGGCGCCGTCGACGTCGATGTGGACGATCTTGGCATGCGGGGCGAAGGCCGAGACCTTGCCGGTGGAGCGGTCGTTGAAGCGAGCACCGCAGGCGATGATGCAGTCGGCCTCGTTCATGCCGACGGAGCAGGCATAATGGCCGTGCATGCCCTCCATGCCCAGGAAGCGGGGGTGGTTGGTAGGCACGCCGGAGATGCCCATCATCGAGCAGCCCACGGGCGCGTCGATCTTGTCGGCAAGAGCAAGCAGCTCGTCGGTCGCAGCGGAGGCGATAAGGCCGCCGCCGAAGTAGATGAAAGGACGCTCGGAGGCGTTGATGATTTCGGCAGCCTCCTCGATGCGCACCTGCTTGGCGGCATGCATCGGGTCAGCAGGCACGACGGGGGCGGCGACGTACTCGGTCAGGGCCGCCTGAACGTCCTTGGGCACGTCGACAAGCACGGGGCCGGGGCGGTCGGACTTGGCGATGCGGAACGCCTCGCGGATGGTGTCGGCCAGCTCTTCGACCGTCTTCACGAAATAGTTGTGCTTCGTGATGGGCAGCGTGATGCCCGTGATGTCGATCTCCTGGAAGGAGTCGGTGCCGATGAGGGCGTTGGACACGTTGCCCGTGATGGCAACGAGCGGGGTGGAGTCGAGGTAGGCGGTGGCGATGCCGGTGACAAGGTTGGTGGCACCGGGGCCCGAGGTGGCAATGACGACGCCGACCTTGCCGGTGGCGCGGGCATAACCGTCGGCTGCGTGGGAAGCTCCCTGCTCATGGGCGGTCAGGACGTGGTGAATCTCGTCCTGATACTTGAAGATGGAGTCGTAAATGTTAATGACCTGGCCTCCGGGATAACCGAAGACCGTCTCGCAGCCCTGCTCAATGAGCGTGCGGACGATGATGTCCGCTCCTGAGAGTTGCATGGGCACCGTCCTTTCCTGGTATGCACCGCCAACGGAGTAAATTCGGCAGATTGTAAGGCATTTCACACACTCCTAATGTTAAAGTCGCTGGTCGGACATATTGCTGAAACAAACGGCACATCTCCCTTTCGCAAACGGCCGTGAACGTACACTAGGCGGTACCCCAAAGGTTTGTGACTAAATGGTCTTAGGGGTCGAGAAAATGCAGCGCGCCTGTTAAAATGACCGGTTAGTCTATGGAAGAAAGGTCCACACCATGCAACTCAGCACACACATAGCCCGCATGGCCGTATTGCCCCTCACCCTCGGCGTCGCCGTGGCAGGGCTGGGAATGGGCGTGGCTGCCCAGACGGCCCATGCCGAGGCAAGCGCCTCGACCTTGGCCGCACTCTCCGACGCTCAGGCCCGCTACGCCGCCGCCACGCAGGAGCTCGACAGTCTCTACCAGCAGGTATACGAGGCCCAGGGCGCATATGAGGCAACGACCGCACAGCTCGATGCCACCAACCAGGCCATCGCCGAAACCCAGGCCCTCATCGCCGACCAGAAGGCCCAGCTCGAGGAGGCCCAGGACATCCTGGCCGACCGCCTGGGCGCCGATTACCGCGCCGGCGAGGCCAACATGCTCGACGTCATCTTCTCGGCCACGAGCTTCGAGGACCTCGTCAGCCGCATCTACTACGCCGGCAAGATCTCCGACGCCGACGCGCAGGCCATTCAGGACGTGAAGGACATCAAGGCCGCCCTTGAAGCCAGCGAGGCCCAGCTACAGGAACAGCGCGTGCAGCAGGAGCAGCTCCAGGCCCAGCAGGCAGCCGACCTGCAGAGCCTCAACGAGCAGACCGACGCCTGCGCCGCCTACGTCGCCAGCCTCGACTACGAGGTACAGTCCCTCTATGCCCAGGCACAGGCCGAGGCCCAGGCCGCCGCACAGGCTGCCTCCCAACAGGTCGCCGCTGCCGCCCAACAGCAGATGCAGGAAGTCATCTCCGCTGCTGAGGACGCTGGCTACCACTACGACGAGAGCACCGGCGACTGGAGCGACTCCAGCGGCAACACCGTAAGCTCCGACACGGTAAGCAACGCCACCGGCTACGACGTGAGCTCCATCATCTCGACCGCCCAGAGCTACATCGGCACCAACTACGTGCTGGGCGGCGAGAGCTATGGCGGCATCGACTGCTCCGGCCTGACCTCGGCCGCATATGGAGGGTCGCTTCCCCACTACTCGGGCGACCAGTACGACAACGTGGTGAGCAACGGCAGCTACACCTCCGACATCGGCTCGCTCAACCCCGGCGACCTGGTGTTCTACACCAACTCCAGCGGCAACATCTACCACGTCGCCCTGTATGTGGGCAACGGCCAGGTCATCGACGCCATCCCCAACGGCGGCGTGCAGCTGCGCGACTACAACTACGTCGACGGCTACATCGGCGGCGGTACCCCTTCGGTGTAACGCCCGACACACCCCAGCGTCTCTTGCGCCCCGTTCGGCAACTTGGCCGGGCGGGGCTTTTTCATTGCGTGATATGCTCGCCGCCACGCAACACGACATCGAAGGGACCGGCCCCGTGAAAATCTGCATCCTAGGCGACAAGGCCTACTATAAGCGCATCTTGCCTGACAACACCCGCGTCGACTCCCCCGACGTGGTGTTTTTGGGGCGCGGCGCCACAAACGACGAGGTCGTGGCCGCCATGCCCGACACGCAGATTCTCATAGCCGATGCCATCGCCACGGTCGACGCCGACCTCATCGGCCGCCTGCCGCAGCTGCGCCTCATCCAAAGCGAGGGCGTGAGCTACAACAGCTTCGACTGTGCATGCGCGGCCGAGCGCGGTGTCTTCGTGTGCAACAACGCCGGCATGAACTCAGGCGCCGTCGCCGAGCAAACGATCCTGCTCATGCTGGGTCTTCTGCGCAGTGTGGCCACAAGCAACGCGGCCGTGCGACAGGGCAGGCAGATGGAAGTAAAGATGCGCTTCATGCGCGAGGGAATCACCGATCTTGCCGACTGCACCGTGGGACTGGTGGGCATGGGCGCCATCGGGCAGGCGACGGCGGCGCGGCTGCGCGCCTTTGGGTGCCGCGTGCTCTACGCCAACCGCTCGCGCAAACCCGCCGAGCTTGAAGAGACCCTGGGCATCGAATACATGGAGCTCGACGAGCTGCTCGCAAAGAGCGACATCGTGAGTCTGCACTGCGCGGTGACCCCTGAGACCTCGGGCATGGTCAATGCGAACTTCCTCGCAAAGATGCGCCAGGGCGCGTACCTCGTAAACACCGCGCGCGGCCAGCTTGTGGACAACGAGGCACTCGCGCAGGCGCTTGAGAGCGGGCACCTGGCCGGGGCAGGCCTGGACACCGTGCACCCTGAGCCCGTCGAGCTGTCGAACCCCCTGCTCCAACTCTCGCCGCAGGCCTCGCAGCGCGTGCTCTTCTCCCCGCACCTGGGCGGCATCACGACAGGCAGCATGCGCCGCGGACAGACCCACATGTGGGACAACGTGGCGCGGCTTGAGGCTGGCGAGCGCCCCACATGCATCGTGAACGGACTCTAGCCCCCCAATAATCTCCCAGTACGAAGGGGCTGTAACAAAAGCCCCTATAACGAATTCACGCCCCGTTCGGACCGGTCCGG
>CABQHM010000020.1 GCA_902464015.1 uncultured Coriobacteriales bacterium
TAATCGGACGGGTGCCTCCAAAAATGGTTGGCGGGGCTTTTGTTACAGCCCCTTTGCGTTAGGCGTTGAAGTGCGCGGCCGATGACGGTCTCGTTGACGTCAAGGAACCTAGTACACCATACCCATGGCGGCGCGGACCTCGTCGAGGGTGGCGTCGGCGATCTCGTTGGCGCGCTTGTTGCCCTCGTGGATGACGTCCTTGATGTAGTCGAGGTCCTGCTCATAGGCGCGACGGCGCTCGCGGATGGGGGCGAGGTAGCCGTTGACGGCCTCGGTGACGTACTTCTTGAGGGTGCCCGAGCCGCCGTCACCGATTTCCTCGGCGATCTCGGTCTCCTTGCGGCCGGTGCACAGCGCCGCGGTCGTAAGGAGGGCCGACACGCCGGGGCGGTTCTCCTTGTCGAAGTAGATGTTGCGGTCGGCATCGGTCGTGGATTTCTTGATGCGCTTGGCCGTCTCTTCCTCGGTCATGGACAGGGAGATGGCGTTGCCGTAGGACTTGCTCATCTTGCGGCCGTCGAGACCAGGAATCTCGATGGCGTCAGTGAGCAGCGCCTCGGGCTCGGGGAAGACCTGGCCGTAACGCTCGTTGAACCTGCGTGCGACAAGGCGCGTGGCCTCGATGTGGGGCAGCTGGTCCTTGCCCACGGGCACGACGTTGCCCTTGCAGAACAGGATATCGCAGGCCTGATGGATGGGGTAGGTGAGCAGAAGGCCGGTGAGCGCGTGGCCCGAGGCCTCCATCTCGGCCTTGACGGTGGGGTTGCGCTGCAGCTCAGCCTCGGTCACAAGCGACAGGAAGGGGAGCATAAGCTGGTTGCACGCTGCGATGGCCGAGTGCGTGTAAATGGGCGTCTTGACGGGGTCGATGCCGCAGGCCAGGTAGTCCATGACCATGTTGTACACGTTGTCCTGGATGTTGGCCGTGGTGTCGCGGTCGGTGATGACCTGGTAGTCGGCGATGAGCACCATCGTGTTGACGCCCATGTTCTGCAGGCGCACGCGCTCGCGGATGGTGCCGAAGTAGTGGCCCAGGTGCAGACGGCCCGTGGGGCGGTCGCCCGTGAGCATGCGGTAGTTCTCGGGGTGCAGGGCAAGGTCTTCCTTGATCTGGTTGCTGCGCTTGAGGCTTGCCTCGAAGCTGCCTTCGTTAGCCATGCGATAGCTCCTCATCACTTGGAGTCTGACAGTCTCGTGTGCGGGCAGACTGCCCGTGTTTACAGGGTTTTCATAATAGACCATTACAACCATCAAGAGGACTTGTAGAATCCCAAATGTTGGCAATGCGGCGTATACGCCACAAGACAGGCGGCCATTGGGCGCCGGGAGGCAAGACGACATGTATGACGCACCGCTCTCTTTGAGCGAGGAACTGGCAGCCCAGATTGCCGACGACTACGCTCACGGCCGTGTGAGCCCGTGGCGCTGTCCTGACGCCGCGGCCCTGCGGCGCGTTCCCGCCACGCGCGACGAGCAGACGCTCATGCGCCCCGCTTTTGTCCGCGACATCGAAAAGACGCTCAATGTGCCTGCGTACAACCGCTATGCCGGCAAGACGCAGGTCTTCTCGTTTCGCCAGAACGACGACATCACACGCCGCGGTCAGCATGTGCAGCTCGTGAGCCGCATCGCCCGCGATATCGCACGTCCCCTGGGCCTCAACCTCGACCTTGTCGAGGCCATAGCCCTTGCCCACGACATCGGCCACACGCCCTTCGGCCACGCCGGCGAGCGCTGCCTTGACGAGGTGTATCACGCGCGCACCGGCCTGCACTTTGCGCACAACGTTCACAGTGTCGAGGTCATGGACCGCATTTACGGGCGCAACCTCACGCTGCAGACTCTCGACGGGGCTCTCTGCCACAACGGCGAGTACGAGCGACGTGTGTTGCGCACCTCGGGTCTTTCCAGCTTTGCCGAGCTTGACGAGACAATCCGTGCCTGCCATGAGAAGGGGCGCGACTTCATCCACACGCTTGCGCCCGCCACGCTTGAAGGCTGCGTCGTGCGGGTGTCCGACATCATCGCCTACGTGGGCAAGGACCGCCAAGACGCCGAGCTCGCCGGCCTGCTCGATTCCGATGCGCCGTTCAGGACGGGCGGCGTGGGTGCGTACAACTCATGGGTCATTGCCGCCCTCACGGTCGACATCGTGGAGAACTCCTACGGCAAGGACCACATCGAACTCTCGCAGGAGGCCTTCGATGAGCTGGCGGCCGCCAAGCGCGAGAATTACCAGCTCATTTACGAGACGCCTTCGGTGGGAGGGGAGTGCGAGGGGTTGATTGCCCCACGTTTCGAAGCCCTCTTCGCACGCCTGCTCGACGACCTTGTCTCGGGCGACGAGACAAGCCCTATCTTCGCCCATCATGTCGTGCCGGTCCGCCGCCATGCGGGGTACTATAGCCACGACTACGACTGGCAAAGCGCACCCGAGCAAACGGTCATGGACTTCATCGCCTCGATGACCGACGACTACTTCACTGCGCTCTATGAGCGTCTCTTCCCTGATGAACTGGGGAAAACGCCCCGTCGCAGCTACTTCAGTGATTTGTAACGTTTTCTAACAACTCTGTGATTCGACCAAGGAACACCAGGCACATGCAGACATTGTTTACAGCAAACGAGGAGCGTCGCGTCAACGCCAATGCGCCCCTGGCGGTGCGTGTGCGCCCCAAGACGCTCGATGAATACTGCGGGCAGGCCGATGCCGTGGGCCCGGGGACATGGCTGCGCCGCGCCATCGAGCACGACACGTTGAGCTCGGTCATCCTCTTTGGCCCGGCCGGCACAGGCAAGACCACGCTGGCCCGCATCATCGCCCATACCACGCGCGCCGAGTTCGTGGAGGTGTCGGCTGTCACCGGCACAGTGAAGGACCTGCGCGAGCAAATCGACGCGGCAAAGAGCCGTCTCGTCATCAACGGCCGTCGCACCATCCTGTTCGTCGACGAGATCCACCGTTTCAACCGCGGCCAGCAAGACGCTCTGCTCCACGCCGTGGAGGACCGCGTCGTCGTGCTTGTGGGTGCCACCACGGAGAACCCGTTCTTTGAGGTGAACCAGGCGCTTCTGTCTCGTTCGCGCGTGGTCGAGCTCCACAGCCTCACCAACGAGGACATCTCCTCCATCTGCCGTCACGCCCTGACAAGCCCGGATGGCCTTGCGGGTAAATACACGCTTGACGACGAGGCCCTGGCGCGTGTGTGCCTGCTTGCGGGCGGCGACGCCCGAAGCGCCCTCACCACGCTCGAGCTCGCCTGCGAGCTTGCAGGTGCGCATGGCGCGAGCGGGGGCGACGGCCCCATCGCGGTGAGCGCAGAGGATGTGGACCAGGCGACCCCCACGCGCGCTCAGCGCTACGACAAGGGCGGCGACGAGCATTACGACGTAGTCTCCGCCTTCATCAAGTCGATGCGTGGCTCCGACCCGGACGCCGCCCTGTATTACCTGGCGCGCATGCTCGAAGGAGGGGAGGACCCCAAGTTCATCGCCCGGCGCATCTTCATCTCTGCCAGCGAGGATGTGGGCAACGCCGACCCGCAGGCAATCCTCGTGGCCGAGGCCGCCTTCAAGGCGTGCGAGGTCATCGGAATGCCCGAATGTCGCATCAACCTCGCGCAGGCTGCCGTGTACATGGCCCTTGCGCCCAAGAGCAACGCGAGTTACAAGGGTCTCGCACGTGCCTTCAAAGACGTTCGCGAGGCGCCCGCCCGTGCCGTCCCCAACCATTTGCGCGACCGGCACCGTCCTGGCAGCGAGAACTACGGCGACTACATTTACCCACATGACTATCCCGGCCATTGGGTGGCGCAGCAGTACCTGCCCGACGGCCTTGAGCGCGGGTGCTTCTACGAGCCGGGTCAAATCGGCTGGGAGCAGTACCGTTGGGAGTACGCCAGGCGCAGCGTTGATGGGCAGCTTTTGTTGGGAGGCTCGCCTCAGGGCGAGCAGGGCGTATAGTTGTGCGCCAACTAGGGCATGATGCATAGGGTTTGTCCCGTAACCGAAAGGGGCTTTGTATGCCAACCATTCTTACCGTAGCGCTCGTCGTCCTTGTCGTGGCCCTTGTTTGGCTCGCGGTTGAGGTCGCCCTCACTGTGCGCGGCGCGCGTCCCTGCATCGACGCCTTCAAGAAGGCTGCCGACGACCTGGGGCCGGTCGTTGCTTCCGCCGGCGAGGTCGTGGAGCAGGCCAAGCCTGTCGTCGCGAAGCTTGACGCCGTGCTTGAGCAGGCCCAGCCTGCCGTGGTGCAGGTGGAGCCTGTGCTCCGCCAGACTGCCGGTGCCATCGGCGCCCTCTCCGACGATCTCGTCCGTCTCGATGCCATCTTGGGCGACGTATCCCGCGCCACGAACGTGGCCGGCAATGCTGCCAGTGTCGTCAACGACGCCGCCGGCAGCATCGCGCAGCGCGCGAAGTCGGCATTCGGACGTCGCCTGGGGCATCGCGCCGAGGGCCTCTCCGAAGGCGGGCATACAAGCCACGAGGCCGATGTGACCGACGGGTCTGCCTGCGATTCCGACGCCGACGTGCAGACGTCTTGCGACGAGCCCCTCGAGGCAGTTCCTCAGATCGAGGTTGCACGCAAGGAAGCCGGCTACTTCACCTATCCTGACAACGATTAAGGCCCGAGGAGCATCATGACTGATCCCAAGCACAGTGTAGAAACCGAGTTGACGGCCCTGGAAGTACCCGCGCAAAGCGACTACGCACGCGTCGTTCGTATGACCGCTGCCAACCTCGCCACCCTGGCCGGGTTTGGCATCGAGGAAGTCGACGACGTGCGCATGGCCGCCGAGGAGGCCTTCATCTACTCGCTTGCCACGAACCCTGGCGAGCGCCTCTCGATTCGTTTTGCCGTGTCGGGCCGCCGTCTTTCGATGGACTTCGTGCTCGGCCACGACTGGCGCGCCGACGACCCCGACGAGCCCGCGCTTGCCTACTCGGCGCTCATCCTGCAGGCCATGTGCGACGTCTATGAGATTTCCGACGAGCCCGACATCACCCTTCACCTCGAAAAAGAAGCCGGGGATGCCAATGGCCGCTGATTCAAGGGGATCCCACAAGCTCGCCTGGGATAAGGAGCGTACCCGTGAGCTCTTCGCCCGATACAAGGACAAAGGCGACATGGCGGCGCGCGACCAGCTCATCGTCAACCATCTCAACCTTGTGCGTTTTCTTGCCGCGAAGTTCGCAAACCGCGGCGAGCCGCTCGACGATCTCGTGCAGGTAGGCACCATCGGCCTCATCAAGGCAATCGACCGCTTCGAGCCGGAGCGCGGCCTTGAGTTCACCACTTATGCCACGCCCACCATTCTCGGCGAGATTAAGCGTCACTTCCGCGACAAGGGCTGGTCGGTACGCGTGCCGCGCCGCCTGCAGGAGCTCTCTGCAAAGGTGAACCAGGCCAATGAGGCCCTCACCCAGCGCAACCAGCGTACGCCCTCCGTCGAGGAGATTGCCAATTACCTGGACGTTTCCGTCGACGAGGTGCTCGAGGCCATGGAGTCTTCCGAGGCCTACGCGAGCGTGCCCTTGGAGTCCCCCGGCTCTGGCGACGACGACGCGCCCTCGATCATCGACCGCTTCGGCGCTGTCGACACCGACCTCGCCTCGCTTGACGACAAGATGGTCCTCTCAGGGGCCCTTGCCAAGCTCGAGCCCAATGAGCGCGCCCTTGTCGAGATGCGCTTCGTCGAGGGGCTCACTCAGTCCCAGATTGCGGAGCGCATGGGCATGAGTCAGGTGCAGGTTTCAAGGCTTTTGCACAAGACGCTTGAACGCATGCGCAAAGATATCGACCCTTCGGCGTAAGATACGTCAATCTCTGATTTGTCGGCCACACGCCGCTACCGTGTAAGCAAAGGAGTTTCCCTTGAAGTCCGCCGAGATTCGCGAGCTCTTCCTGTCCTTCTTCGAAGAGAAGGGCTGCCGCCGCGTCCAGTCGTCGTCGCTCATCCCCGACGACCCGTCGCTGCTGCTTTCCAACGCAGGCATGAACCAGTTCAAGCAGTACTACCTTGGCAAGAAGACCATGGCCGAGATCGGCGCCTGCTCTTGCCAGAAGTGCCTGCGCACCAATGACATCGACAACATCGGCAAGGACGGCCGCCACCTCTCCTTCTTCGAGATGCTGGGCAACTTCGGCTTCGGCGGCTACACCAAGCGCCAGGCCTGCGAGTGGGCCTTCGAGTTCATCACCTCGCCCAAGTACCTGGGCCTGCCGCTCGACAAGCTCTACTTCACCATCTTTACCGATGACGACGACGCTCATGACATCTGGAGGAGCCTCGGCGTGCCTGAGGATCACATCTCCCGCCTGGGCGAGGACGACAACTTCTGGGCCGCTGGCCCCACCGGTCCTTGCGGCCCGTGCTCGGAGATCTACTATGACCAGGGCCCCGAAGTCGGCTGCGGCAGCCCCGACTGCGCGCCCGGCTGCGACTGCGACCGTTACCTGGAGTTCTGGAACTTGGTGTTCACCCAGTACGACCGCCAGGAGGACGGCTCCATGCCTGAGCTGCCCCACCGCAACATCGACACGGGCATGGGCCTTGAGCGCATCACGGCCATCATGCAGGGCAAGTCGGCCAACTACGACGGCGACCTCATGCACAGCCTCATTGAGCTGGGCGAGCGCCTCACCGGCAAGAAGTACGGCGAGGACCCCAAGTCTGACATGAGCCTGCGCATCCTTGCCGACCACTCTCGCGCCGTCACGTTCATGATCGGCGACGGCATCCTGCCCTCCAACGAGGGTCGCGGCTACGTCCTTCGCCGCCTGCTGCGCCGCGCTGTCTACCATGCGCGCATGCTCGGCGTCGAGGGCACCTTCATGGCCAACTACATCGACGAGGTCATCGCCGCGATGGGTTCCGCCTACCCCGAGATTGCGCAGAACTCCGAGCTCATCCACCGTATCGTCAAGTCTGAGGAGGAGCGCTTCTCCTCGACGCTGCGCACCGGCCAGTCCTACCTCGACGAGGTCCTTGCCGACCTCGAGGCCGGCGCCCAGGTGCCCGGCGCCATCGCCTTCAAGCTGCATGACACCTACGGCTTCCCGATTGACCTCACCGTCGAGATCGCCGAGGCTGCCGGCCACACCGTCGACCTCGAGGGCTTCAAGGTCGAGATGGATGCCCAGCGTCAGCGCGCCCGCTCGCAGGTGAAGGACGTCGTGTGGGGCAAGTTCGACACCGTGTGGGTGGCCCTTGCCGATAAGTTCAAATCTGACGAGTTCGTGGGCTACACCGAGGACTCCTGCGACACCGTCGTGCGCGCCCTCGTTGCCGACGAGAAGAGCGTCGAGAGCGCAAGCGCCGGCAACAAGGTCGACGTCCTGCTCGAGCGCACCCCCTTCTACGCTGAGAAGGGTGGCCAGTGCGGCGACACCGGCTTCATCGAGGCCGACGGCTTCAAGCTCCAGGTTCTGGGCACCACCTATGCCGAGAAGGTCCTCACCGTCCATCACTGCCAGGTGCTCAACGGCACCGTCAACGCCGGTGACGAGTGCACCGCCGCCATCGACACGATGGCCCGCGCCCGCATCTCCCGCAACCACACCGCCACGCACATCCTGCACGCCGCCCTGCGCCAGGTGCTCGGCACCCATGTCAACCAGGCCGGCTCGCTCGTGGAGCCTTCGCGTTTGCGCTTCGACTTCACACACTTCCAGGCTGTGAGCGCCGCCGAGCTTGCCGAGGTCGAGCGCATCGCCAACGAGAAGATCATGGCCGCCCTGCCTGTGACCACGCGTGTCATGAGCATTGACGAGGCCCGCGCCAGCGGCGCCACCGCGCTTTTCGGTGAGAAGTACGGCTCCGAGGTGCGCGTCGTCGACGTCGAGGGATTCTCCCGCGAGCTGTGCGGCGGCACGCATGTGGCCAACTCCGCCGAGTGCGGCCTGCTCAAGATCGTCTCCGAGGGTTCCGTCGCAGCCAACGTGCGCCGCATCGAGGCTGTGACCTCCTTCGACGCTCTTGCCTTCCTCAACGAGCAGCAGGCCAGCCTCAAGGCTGCCGCCGACCTGCTCAAGGTCACTCCTGGCGAGGTTGTGAAGCGCGTTGAGGACAACCTTGCCACCATCAAGCAGTTCGAGGACGCCGAGAAGAAGGCCAAGGCCGCCTCTGTGGCCGCCATGGTTGACGAGGCACTTGCCGGCGTGATCGACGCTGGCTACCCCGTATGCGTCGCCCGTTTCGACGGTCTTGACGCCGAGGGCCTGCGCAGCGAGTGGGACCTCGTGCGCGGCAAGCTTTCCGCTCCCGGTGCCTGCGTCTTTGCTAGCGTCAACGAGTCCGGCGCCCCCATCCTGCTCGCCGCAGGCAGCGACGAGGCCGTTGAGGCGGGCTTCAACGCCGGCAAGGTCATCAAGACTATCTCTCATGCCATCAAGGGCGGCGGCGGCGGTCGTCCCCAGATGGCCCAGGCCGGCGGCAAGGACGCCGCAGGCATCGACGAGGCCCTGAAGCTCGCCCGCGAGCTCTTCACGGCAGGCAACTAGCTTTGCAGGCCCTCGCGCTCGACATAGGTGACGCTCGCGTGGGCGTGGCGTGCGGCAGCACGCGCACTGGCATCGCAATGCCTGTGCGCGTGCTGCCTGCGCACGAGGTCTTCTCCCATGCGCCCAGTTTCAGGCGTGTGGTGGAAGACCACGAGCCCGACGTCCTTGTGGTGGGCAGGCCGCTCACCATGCAGGGCGAACCTGGCCCCCAGGCCCAGAAGCTCACCGAGATCGGCCAGCAAATCGCACAGCGCCTCGGTCTCGAGGTCGAGTTCGTCGACGAGCGCCTCACTTCCAGCGAGGCCAAGCGCATCCTGCGCGAGCAGGGTCTCAACGAGAAGCAGATGCGCGGCAAGGTCGACAGTGTGGCAGCCTCCCTGTTCCTGCAGGTATGGCTTGATGTCAAGAAGAACGACACGATGGGAATCGCATGAGCCTTCAACCGTTTGATCCCTCCTCGCTGAAGGACAATGCGTCCACGGGGTCCGGCATTGCGAACAACGCGCAACCCATGGAGCGCATAAAGACCTCGTACTCCGACGAAGCGACGCGTAAGCGCCATGCTCCGCATAAGGGCATGCCCCTCAAGGTCGCGTTCATCGGCCTTGTGTGCTTCTTTGCCGTCGTGGTCGTCATCGTGGTCGTCAACGCTTCGCAGTGCTCCGAGAAAATTGCCGTTATCGAGCAGGAGCAGGCCGAGACCACGGTCGACATTCCCAACGGCTACGGCACGGGCGACATCTCGCGCCTGCTGCGCGACGAGGGCGTCATTGCCTCCACGACGGCCTTCATCCAGGCTGTTGCCGCCCAGGGTGCCGAGGGTGCGCTTCAGGCGGGCACCTATACCTTTATGAAGGGTATGACGTACGAGCAGATCGTCTCCATGCTCGTCGCGGGTACGGCTGCGTCGGGTGTGTCCATCACCATCCCCGAAGGCTTCACGGTGGCCCAGACGGCACAGCGCTTTGCCGACACGTTTGGCTTCTCCTACGACGACTTCATGGCGCAGGCCAAGGCGTCCAACTATGTGGGCGAGTTCACGTTCCTCAACGGTGCGTACAACAACTCGCTTGAGGGCTTCCTGTTCCCCAAGACGTATACCTTTGAGGACGAGGTTACACCTGACATCGCCATCCGCACGATGCTCAAGCAGTTCCAGGTTGAGACGGCGGGCATCGACTGGAGCCATGTCGGCCAAGGTAACACCGTACTGTCGGAGTACCAGGTTGTCTGCATGGCCTCGCTCATCGAGCGTGAGACCGCTGTTGAGGCCGAGCGCCCCAACGTCGCCTCGGTCATCTACAACCGCCTCAACGCCGGTTGGTACCTGCAGATCGACGCCGCCATCGCCTATGCGCTCAACAAGGCCGACCTGCTCACCTACGCTGACCTCGAGGTTGACTCGCCCTACAACACCTACACCAACCTCGGCCTTATTCCTGGTCCCATCTGCTCGCCCTCGCTGTCTTCCATCAACGCGGTCATCAACGCCGCTCAGACTGACTACTACTTCTACGTCGCGTCTGCTGCTCTTGATGGCACGCATGTGTTCTGCACCAACGAGGACGAGTTCAACGAGGCCCGCAACGAGTACAACGCCGCTGCCGGCATCGTAGGGTAGGCCATGGGTATCATCGCCCCGCAGCGCTACGTAACCTCGATAGACGTCGTCGACCTTGACGACCTCAAGCGCTGCGGGGTGCGTGGTTTGCTGCTCGACCGAGACAACACGGTTATCCCGCGTACCACAGGCGTCGCTCCGCAGGAGGTCGAAGCCTGGATGCGCAGGGCTCGTGAGCTTGGCTTCAAGATTTGCTTTGTCTCGAACAACGACTACGAGCGTGTGGAGCCCACCGCGCGTCTTTTCGAGGCGGGCCTTGTCGCAAAGGCTCACAAGCCTCGTCCCGGCGGGCTCCTTCAGGCGGCACGTGACATGGGTCTGACGCCTCAGGAATGTTTCGTCATCGGCGATCAGCTCTACACTGACATCTTCGGTGCAAAGCTTGCTCGCATGCGCCACGCTCTCGTGGTGCCGCAGTGCAGCCAGGACCTGTGGTATTCGCCGCCCATGCGCGCTATGGAGCGCATGCTTCTCCATGGTCTCAAGCCCGCAAGCACCTGGGAGCCCCTCACGTGCTAGAGATTCTTGCGGCCGTCTTGCTTTCCTCGGCGTTTCTCGGCGTGCTTCTGTGGGCTGCGGTGTCGGACGCCCGCACCCGCCGCATTCCCAATGCCAGCGTCGCATTCCTTGCGCTGTTGGGGCTGGCTGGCAATATGACGCCGCTGCTTGGCATGGATCTGCCGTATGTTCAGGGGTTGAAATCCTGTGCCGTCGTTGCGCTTGGCGTGACGGCGGCATTTTTGGCTTTCGAGGCCATATGGCGGGCCGTGTCTGGCCGCGGTGCCGGGCTGGGTATGGGCGACATCAAGCTCATCGGTGCCGCTGCGCTCACCCTTGGTGCCTGGGTTTTGCCATGCGTTGCCGTGGCGTGTGTGCTCGCCTCCGTGGTGGAGACGCTGCGCGGCAACAAGGCGTTCGCCTTCGGTCCGTATTTGTGCACGACCTTTGCAGTTTGCTTCTTATACCTCGCCCTTTTCACGTAAGGTATGCGCACGGCTTGATGATGGTAGAATCTCCCGTGGAAGACGACGCATGAGACGGACGAGCATGAACAGTGATTTTGCATGACTGACAAGCCTGAAAACGAGGCAGGGTATACGCGCCATGTGGGCTGCGACCATATCTTTTTCATCGGCTTCCTCGGAGCAGGCAAGTCCACGGTCGCGCGTAACCTGGGCAGGTTGTTCAATCGTCGCCATCTCGACACCGACCGCATGGTGGTGCATCGCGAGCAGAAGAGCGTCGCCGAGATTTTCCAGACGACAGGCGAGGCTCATTTTCGCGAGCTCGAGCGTGTGGCGCTCGAGAGGCTCTCGCATGAGAAGAGCTGCCTGGTTTCGTGCGGTGGCGGCATTATCGAGCGTGCCGATAACGTCGAGCTCATGCGCTCCATGGGCAAGGTCGTCTTCCTTGACCTCGACCTCGATGACGCACTCGGACACATAACCCACCCTGAGATTCGCCCTGATTTGGGTGATTATGAGCATGCCAAAGCGCTGCTTGCACACAGGCTTCCCTTGTATCAAGCTGCTGCCGATTACACCGTGGACATCCGCGGGTTGTCGTTTTCCGACGTCGCCTACAAGGTGGGCGGTCTTTTGTACGAAGAGGGGCTCCTGTAGCCTTCCGTCGCATTTTTTGGCGTACCTGAGAGAAAGGTGTCTCACATGTCCGTTCAAGACAGGATTGCCAAGATTCGCAACCTTATGGAGCAGCGCGGCTATGACGCTCTCGTGCTGCGCAACAATGCCGACCTGCGCTGGCTCACGGGCGCGGCGCGCGTCTTTGACTTTGAGAACGCGCACACTGCCTTTATCACGCAGAACGATCTTTTCTTCCATACCGACTCGCGCTACTACAACACGTTCCTCGAGGCACTCGGTCCCGACACGCCGTGGAAGTTCGACATGGACCTGTGCGGCATGGGGTCCTGGGTCGCGCGCCATGCTCTGCAGGCCCATGTGGCATCTGGCGTCATCTGCGTCGAGGACACCATCACGCTTGCGCAGGCCTCTGAGCTGCGTCGCGCCTTCGAGGATCGCTCGCTTGCCCCGCGCTTTGCCCAGCTCCACGACGACATCATCAAGCTTCGCGCCGTCAAGGACGACGAGGAGATCGAGCTCATGCGTCGTGCCCAGAAGGTGACCGACGAGGCCTTCACGTACATGTGCGGCATCATTCGGCCCGGTCTCACCGAGATGGAGCTGCGCGTGGAGCTCGACAACTACATGCTCAGCCATGGCGGAGACGCGCTTGCGTTTGATACCATCCTTGCCAGCGGTCCCAACTCTGCCAACCCCCATGCAAGGCCGGGCGCCCGCATGGTGCAGGAGGGCGACTTCGTGCTGATGGATTACGGCGCGGGCCTGGGCGATTACCGTTCCGACATGACGCGCACCGTGGTGGTGGGCCAGCCCAGCCCCAAGCAGCTTGAGATCTACAACACCGTGCGCCGTGCCCACGAGGCGTGTGCGGCGGCTATCCGTCCCGGCGTGAAGTGCCGCGAGGTACACGAGCTTGCCGTCAAGATCATCGCCGAGGCTGGCTATGGCGATTACTTTGCGCACGGCCTCGGTCACGGTGTGGGCATCGACATCCACGAGCTCCCCCGCACGAGTCGCACGACGACCGACGTGTACGAGCCCGGTATGGTATGTACTGTTGAACCTGGCATTTACCTGCCCGGTTGGGGTGGCGTGCGCCTTGAGGACTACGGCGTGGTCACCGAGGGGGGCTTCGAGCCCTTCACTGCGTCCACCCACGACCTCATCGTCATCGACCTCTAGGCGTTCTCGACGCTCGATTTCGTCGCACGCGGGGGTCATGCCCTTCCGTTTCGACATGCCTCATGGGCCTCCTCAGTGCGGCGCATCTGTCTTGAGTGTAGGGAGAGCGTGCGTGTTTGGGCATGGGGTATTGTGCGCCTCGGGCCACCTGAGATATGATTCGAAAGTTATTGAGAGTCCGGTAATCGTGCCGGGCATAGTGCGAGCGAAAGGCAAACCTGTGGCTACTCTGGGTATTACTGATCTGAAGGCCGGTCTGGGCGTCAACATCAATGGCAAGGACTGCATTGTTCTCGAGGCCCAGCATGTCAAGCCGGGCAAGGGCAACACCTACGTCCGCACCAAGTACAAGGACATCCGCACCGGTCGCGTGAACGAGCAGAACTTCCAGCAGTCCGCCAAGTTCGAGAGCGTTCGCATGGAGACTCGCGAGATGCAGTATCTCTACAGCGATGGCGACAACTTCTGGTTCATGGACAACGACTCCTATGAGCAGATTCCCGTTGAGGTTGCCACTGTGGGCGACGACGCCAAGTGGCTCAAGGAGAACGACATCTGCCTGATGCAGTACGCCAACGGCGTGCTCTACGCTGTTCAGCCCCCCATGTTCATCGAGGTCGAGATCACCGAGACCGAGCCTGGCTTCAAGGGTGACACTGTCCAGTCCGGCACCAAGCCCGCTGTCGTTGAGACCGGCGCCACTGTTCAGGTTCCCATGTTTGTCAACGTGGGCGACCGCATCAAGGTTGACACCCGCGAGGCCAAGTACATCTCTCGCGTCTAGTCTTCCGAGCTGGGTTTCTTTCCCATCTGAGGCTTACAAAGAAGCCCCCGTTTGCATTGAAGCAAGCGGGGGCTTCTTACGTTTGAAACCGACGAGCGAAGAAGGGCCAATCCGTGTTTTGGCAGAGCCCTTTAGTGCAGCGAGGTACCTACGAGCACAGTCTCAGGGCGTAGGGTCACGCCGAACCTGTCGAACACGCCGTCCTTCACTGCCTGTGCAAGTTCGACGACGTCGGCGCTCGTGGCATGGCCGCGGTTGGTCATGGCAAGCGTGTGCAGGGTGCTCAGCGTGGCCTTCGAGGCCTCGCCGTGCACACCCCAACCCTTGTGGAAGCCTGCCTGGTCGATGAGCCAGGCGGCGGATGTCTTCACATGTGCGTCGTCATGCGCGGGGTAGAGAGGTGCACCCTCGGGCAGCTGCGCGGCAGCCTGGTCGCGCGTCAAGACGGGGTTGGTAAAGAACGAGCCGCTTGACCAGCGGTCATAGATGGGGAAAGGGCCCTCGGGATTGGGGTCTGCGACCATGCCCTTGCTTGCACGCACCTCATAGACCGAATCGCGAATTGCTCCGAGCTCCATCTCGCATCCTGTCTCACAGCTCAAGGCACGAGCGAGCTGTGCGTGGTCCACATGGTTGCGGGCTTGCTTGTGCAAGGTGAACTCGGCATCGAGGACAACCCAGCGCGGGGTGGCCGCCCAACGGCCGCCGTTTTGGCTCTCGTCCATGCTTCGGCGTAGCATGCTGGTGCGATATCCCAGACCGAGCTGGTCGCGGCTCACGACATCCACGACGCCCGTGGTGCGGTCGAGCAGCGTGGCGCTGGTGAGGCACGTGCCGATTTCCTGTCCGTAGGCGCCCAGATTCTGCATGACGGCGCTGCCGATCTGGCCAGGGATGCCGCTCAGCGCCTCAAGTCCTGCCAGGTCACGCTCCACGCACCAGCGTACAAAGTCGTCCCACACGCATCCCACGTTCACCTTGACGCGGACTCCATCGTCGCCGGTGCCGTTGGTCAAAGCCACGGGACCAGTGGTGTCGCAGGCACGAACGACGGTTCCCTCGAACACGTTGTCGCCAGCCAGCAGGTTTGAGCCACTGCCCACGACAACCAAAGGCGTCGCCTGCGCATCGGCCCGCGCGACGATTTGCGCAAGCTCGGTAGGGGAGGATGCGCTGCGGAAATCGGCGATGGGACCGCCGACCCTCAGGGTTGTAATGTTCTTGAACGCTGTTTCCATATGGCCCATGAGCCCTCCCAGTTGAACCTTCATCTAGCATGACCATAATAATCGAGGCTTCCTAGTGCATAGGACGTCAGGTTGTGGGAAGATGAGACAATCAAAGCTGAAAGGGGGCGATGTGATGATGACATGTGAGGATCGGTTGGCGGAAACGTTGCCGTCCAGTGCGAAAAAGGCCATCGAGGTCTTGGAACACGCGGGCAAGCAGGCCTACGTGGTGGGCGGTTTTGTGCGCGACGCCATCTTGGGTCGCCCCTGTCATGACGTCGACATCGCCACCGACGCACTCTGGTATCACACGCGCGAGCATTTTCTTGAAGCCGGCTACCGGGTGATTGAGACGGGCTCGGCCCATGGCACCGTCACCGTTCTCATCGACGGCGACCCCATCGAGATCACCACCTATCGCACCGACGGGACCTATACCGACCACCGCAGGCCCGATTCGGTGCGCTTTGTGAAGAACATCGAAGAAGACCTGGCTCGACGCGATTTCACGGTCAATGCCGTGGCCTGGAATCCGGCGCGTGGCCTCGTAGACCCCTTCGGGGGTGTAGCGGACATGGCTCGTGGGCTCATCCGTTGTGTCGGCGAGCCGTTTGGGCGCTTCGATGAGGACGCCCTGCGCATTATGCGCGGCGTGCGTTTCTCGGCACAGCTTTCCTTTGCGGTTGATGCCGCAACGGCGGCAGCTATCCATGCCACGGCACCCTCCCTTTCCTCAGTGGCGGTCGAGCGCATCGCCCAGGAATATGGCAAGATCGTCGAGGCTCCCTTTGCCGTCGATGCACTGCGGGCGTTTCCCGACGTGGCCGCAATGGCTGTTCCCCATGTGGCCCCCATGGTCGGCTTCGACCAAAAGAGTCGCTGGCACTGTTATGACGTATGGGAGCATTGCCTGCATGCGCTGGGCTTTTTGTCTGCCGATGCGCCTTCACCCCTGTGTCACGCCACACTGCTCCACGACATTGGCAAGCCCTCGTGTTTCGTTTTGGGCGAGGACGGCCGCGGTCACTTCTACGGGCATGAAGAGGCGGGGGCGCGCCTTCTGGTGGAGGATTATACGCGCTTGCGCTGGCCGGTAGGAGAAGTTCGCCTCATGGAGTACCTTGTGCATTATCACGACCGGCCCATCGAGGACAGCCCGCGAGGGATTCGTCGCGCTCTCGCACGTGCCAACAGGGTCCTCAACACCGGGGTTGATGGCGCGCATGAGGCTTTTTCGCTTCTGTTGCGTCTCAAACGTGCCGACACGCTTGCTCATGCCCATCGCGCCGTCCATAAGCGCATGAAGGAACTCGATCGCGTGCAGGCCCAGTACGAGGAAGAGCTTGAGCGCGGGTGCGCCTTCTGTGTTGCCGACCTGGCCATCGGAGGGGCTGACTTGCTTGAGATGGGCGTGGAGCGCGGCCCGCTTGTGGGCTATATCCTCAAGCGTCTCGTGCGCGAGGTCGTTGACGATGTCTTGCCCAACACGCCCGATGCGCTCCGGGCTCGTGCTAAAGCGTTTATGTAGTGTGCGTGCGGTGTGTTTGCGTAGATTGTTGGGAACACTGGCATCTTTGAGCGCTTGCGCATATACTAGACGAGTTGCAGATAGGCAGGCGGAACCTGCCGTATAGTTATGATTTGAAGGGATCTACTTCAGTGCCTAACATCAAGTCTCAGATCAAGCGTGACAAGCAGGCCGCCAAGGCTCGTCTCCGTAACCGCGCCGTTCGTTCCGAGCTCAAGACCGCTGTTCGCAGGGTTCAGGAGGCCGTTGCTGCTGGCAACGTCGAGGCCGCTAACGACGCCGTCAAGGTCTGCTACCACAAGATGGACAAGGCTGTCGCCAAGGGCGTCATCCACAAGAACCAGGCTTCCAACCGCAAGTCCGGCGTTGCCAAGCTTGTCAACAAGATTTCTGCCTAGTTCTTAAGAACAAGCATGTTGAAAGGGCGTCTGGCTTTGTGCCCGGCGCCCTTTTTTTATACCTGAGCCGAGACGTGAAACGGGTTGTATGGCTACCGACGACACTTCCCACATCAGAAACTTCTCCATTATCGCCCATATCGACCATGGCAAATCGACTGTGGCCGACCGCATCCTCGAGCAGACGAACACCGTGGCGCATCGCGACATGGAGGCTCAGCTGCTCGACTCGATGGATATCGAGCGCGAGCGTGGCATCACCATCAAGAGCCAGGCCGTGCGCGTGGAGTATATGGCCGACAATGGCGAGCGCTACCAGTTCAATCTCATCGACACCCCTGGTCACGTTGACTTCACCTACGAGGTGTCCCGTTCACTTGCCGCATGCGAGGGTGCAGTGCTCGTGGTTGACGCCACGCAGGGCGTCGAGGCGCAGACGGTGTCCAACGCTCTTCTCGCCATGAACGCCGGCCTTGAGATTCTTCCTGCGATCAACAAGATCGACCTGCCGTCTTCCGATGTCGAGCGCACCAAGACCGAGATCGAGGAAGGTCTTGCCATTCCCTGCGACGACGCTGTGAGCGTCTCGGGTAAGACGGGCGACGGCATCCATGAGCTACTGGAGACTATTGTCTCGGACATCCCCGCTCCCGTCGGTGACCCCGACGCATCCCTCAAGGCACTGATCTTCGACTCCTATTTCGACTCGTATCGCGGTGTCGTGGCGCTTGTACGCATTGTTGACGGTGCCCTGCGCGGCCACCAACGCGTGCGTCTCATGTCGAGCGGCCTGGTCTTTGAGACCGAGGAGGTCGGCGTGCGCCGCCCTGCTGAGACGCCCCTGCCCGACCTGGGCGTCGGCGAGGTCGGCTACATGGTGACGGGTCTCAAGGACCCGCTCGACGTGCGCGTGGGCGACACGGTGACCGACGCCGCACATCCGGCTGACGAGGCCTTGCCTGGCTACCGCGAGGTCAAGCCCATGGTGTACGCTGGCCTTTTCCCCATCGACACCGAGGACTTCGAGAACCTGCGTGACGCACTCGACAAGCTGCGCCTCAACGACCCGGCCGTCGTCTACACGCCTGAGACCTCCGTGGCCCTGGGCTTCGGCTTCCGCGTGGGCTTTTTGGGCCTTCTGCATATGGAAGTCGTCAAGGAGCGCCTTGAGCGTGAGTTCAACCTCGACCTCATCGCTACGGCGCCCTCGGTAGAGTACAACGTGTACCTCACCAACCGTGAGATGCTCGAGATCACCTCGCCGCAGGACATGCCCGAGCCTTCGCGCATCGACCGCATCGAGGAGCCCTACCTCACGGTGAAGGTGCTCGTGCCTCCGGACTACGTGGGCGCGGTCATGGACCTCACCATCGATCACCGCGGCACCTTCCTCAACATGGTGTACCTGTCGCCCACCACGGTGGAGATGCACTGGGAGATGCCGCTCTCTGAGCTTATCATGGATTACTTCGACCAGCTCAAGAGTCGTACGCGCGGTTATGCGTCGCTCGATTACGAGTACAAGGGCTACCAGGCGAGCAACCTCCAGAAGCTCGACATCCTCCTTTCCGGCGAGACCATCGACGCCCTGAGCTTCATCGTGCACAAGGACAAGGCCTACACCCGTGGCCGCGTTCTGTGCGAGAAGCTCAAGGAAATCATCCCCCGTCAGCAGTTCGAGGTGCCCATCCAGGCAGCCGTGGGCGGCAGGATCATCGCCCGCGAGACTGTGCGAGCGCTGCGCAAGGACGTTCTGGCCAAGTGCTACGGCGGCGACATCTCGCGTAAGCGCAAACTGCTTGAGAAGCAGAAGGAGGGCAAGAAGCGCATGAAGGCCATCGGCAGCGTCGACGTGCCGCAGGAGGCCTTCATGGCGATCCTCAAGGTGGATGACTAGGGGATGACGGTGGCTTCATTTACCCCCGCAAAAGAATCCGACGTGCGCGACCAACGCGAGGCCTTGCGTGCCCGTCTGGCCGCGCATCCCTTCATGCTTGCCCCCATGGCGGGTGTGACCGACCCGGTGTATCGCCAGATGGCCATCGAGCATGGGTGCCCGCTGTGCTACACGGAGATGGTGTCGGTTGCTGGCCTGGCCCACGGTGGCCAGAAGACCTGGGAACTCGTTGATCCCGGCGACGCCGAGCCGCAGATTGCTGTGCAGCTTTTTGGCAGCAAGCCCGAGCAGTTTGCCCCGGCGGCCCATGCCGTGCTCGAGCGTTTGGGCGACCGCCTCGCCCTCATCGACATCAACATGGCATGCCCGGTGCCCAAGGTCTTCAAGAAAGGCGAGGGCAGCGCCCTCATGGAAGATCCTGAGCGTGCCTGCGACATCGTTATGGAGACGCTGCGCGGGGCGGCCGGCGCTGTGCCCGTTACCTGCAAGATTCGTGCCGGCGTCTACATGGCCAACGAGATTGCCCCCGAGTTCGCGCGTCGTCTGGAAGATGTAGGCGCCTGCGGTATCGCCGTGCATGGCCGCGCTGCCAAGCAGTTCTACACGGGCACGGCCGACTGGGGCGTTGTGCAGCGCGTGGCCGAGGCGGTGGAGGTGCCCGTCATCGGTTCGGGCGACGTCATGAGTGCCGAGCGTTGCGTCGCGATGTTGCACGAGACGGGTGCCCAGGGCGTCTTCGTGGCGCGTGGCAGCTATGGCAACCCCTGGATCTTCGACGCTGCTTACAGCCTGTGGCGTGACGGCGTACTGCCTGAGCCCCCGAGCGTCATGGAGCGCCTTGACACGCTTGAGCTCCATGTGCGCAGGGCTGCGGCAAGCGCGATACACATGGTGCGCTTGCGCCCCGTGACCTGCTGGTATATCAAAGGGCTTCCTTCCGCTGCTCAGTGGCGCGGCCGCACCATGTCCTGCTCGACGTTCGACGACTACCTGTCCCTGATCGATGACATGCGTGCCGCCGTGCGCGAGCACGGCTTGGAGTAGGCGAGGATGGCTGTGTCTTGCGTGCCTGCAGGGGAGGGTGACGAGGCTGCGTGTGCTCCCCTTGCGGGGGAGCGCGGGGTTATTGAGGCCCTCTACCTGCATGTTCCGTTCTGTGTGAGTCGCTGCGCATACTGCGGGTTCTATTCGCAGGCCACATGTGCCAATGATGCGCGCATTGCCGAGTATGTCGAATGCCTGCGCGCCCTTGTCGCGCGCCTTGGGTCGGCGGGCATGCTCCGGCATGTCAAGACGGCATACATCGGCGGCGGCACGCCCACACTGGCAGGGGAGCGGCTGGTGGGACTGGCCCGAGAAGTCGGCCTGCAGTGCCCCGAGCTTGTCGAGTTCACTTCCGAAGCCAACCCTGACTCATTGAGCGAATCTTTGGCGTTGGGACTGCGCCGTGCCGGCATCACGCGTGTGAGTCTGGGGGTGCAGTCGCTTAGCGACGCCGAGCTGCATGGCCTGGGTAGGGCGCATACGTCCCAGCAGGCCCTGGAAGCTGCACGGATTGTGAAAGCGGCCGGGCTCGATCTCTCGTGCGACCTCATGTGCGGCATTCCTGGTCAGACGCCCGCCAGCTGGCGGACAAGCCTTGCCGGTGTACTCGCCGCAGGTACCGACCACGTGAGCTGCTATCCGCTTTCCATTGAGGAGGGCACACCCTTCGACGATGCGGTCCTGGCCGGTGCCATGCAGTTGCCCGATGCCGACCTGCAGGCCGACATGATGCTTGAAGCTGCTTGCATGTTGGAGGAGGCGGGCCTGCAGCGCTACGAGGTTGCAAGCTATGCCCGGCCTGGTCATGCCTGTCAGCACAACATCGCCTATTGGACGGGTGCATGCTACCTGGGCCTGGGAGCTGCGGCGGCCTCGATGCTCACGCCCGGCCTTGCTTGTGAGGTGGGCGAGATGCTTGGCCTTCGCGCAGATGGGAACGGTGCATCCATGGCGCAAAAATTGGCCGATGCGCTTGCCTGCCAGCTCGATGCCGCCCGCGTGCGCCTCTCGTTTCCGGATGATTCGGAAGCTTTCGTGCGCGCCATGGGTGCTGCGACGGGGCCTCTCGTTTTTCTAGAGACACTCACCTCGCGTGAGGCTGCAGCTGAAGACCTCATGCTGGCCATGCGCATGGTGTGTGGTGCTACTCGCGACGTGCTCGAGGGCGCTGTCAAGCGTGGAATTCCGCACAACAAGCTCGACGCTGCCGTTGCACTTGCCTGCAAAGATGGGCTGGCTGCACTTGATGCCGTGGGGTCGCTTTGCCCCACGCAGAAAGGTTGGCTGCTGGGCAACGAGCTTTTTGGCATCATGTGGGATACGGCAGGCGATTGACGAGGTCGTTTGTGTATGTCAAGCTCGCCTAGGGGCTCTTTTCAGTCTCTCTGTCAGTATCTGGGCTTTATATGTATGCCGCCTGGCCTGGGTAGAATAAAGCGAACGTTTTTCTTTACCTGCTACTTGAGGAGTTAGGTCGTTTTGGCAACCCCCTCCAACAAGGACTACTACGACATACTCGGCGTTTCGAAGGATGCTACGCCCGAGGACATCAAAAAGGCGTTTCGCGCCAAGGCCCGCACGATGCACCCCGACGTGTGCAAGGAGCCAGGTGCCGAGGAGCGCTTCAAAGAGGTTTCCGAGGCCTACGACACCCTGTCGGATCCCGACAAGAAGGCCCGCTACGACGCTGTAAAGGCCGGTGGGTTCACCACGCAGAACCCGTATACGTCGGGCCCCGCTGGCGCGGGTTCCTGGTCGGGCGGCTACGGCCCCTTCGGCGGTTGGACGTCGTGGGGCAGTCCCTATGGCGCGGGCTACGGCTCTGCAAGCCGCGCACCGCAGGGTACCCCCTATGCGCGCAAGCAGGGTGCCACGCGTTCCATCCAGCTCGAACTCACCCGCGACGAGGCCCGCAAGGGCTGCACCAAGCGTGTGGCCTACTCGCATCTCGAAAGCTGCCCGGAGTGCCGCGGCAGGGGTTACGAAGCGGGTTCCGAACCCATCACCTGCCCCACCTGCCATGGCTCTGGTCAGGCTGAGGTCGACATGATGGGTCTCTTTACCACCGCGATGCAGTGCCCGGTGTGCCAGGGTTCGGGCAAGATCATCAAGAACGCCTGTCATTCATGCCATGGCACGGGTACGCGACAGGGCCGCTCCACCGTGGAGGTCAAGGTTCCTGCCGGCTCTCATGACGGCGACGAGGTGCGCGTGCCGGGTGCCGGCGATGCCGGTCGGTGCGGCGGTGCCTCCGGTGACCTCAAAGCGTCATTTGTGGTGCCTTCCGAGCATCTCACTCAGCAGCAGGAGGCGCTCTTCACCGGCCTCGGCGTGGTGTGCGCGGTGCTTGTATGCACGCTCTTCTCGCAGCTCATTATGCACGTGCTGTCGCTTCTGGCGTTTCCGCTGCTCTTCGTGGCGTTCTTTGCCTCGCCCACGCTGTTTGCCAAGGGCACGGGCGGCAGCTTTGCCAAACGCGCAGGCAAGCGCTTCCTGGTGGGCTTCCTCATGGGCCTCTTCCTCTACGTTATATTTGTACCGCTCGTCTCATGCGGTCGCATGTGGTGAGATGCAGCGGTATAGTTTTCAGGTTTGTTTATAAGGCACGCGTTCAGATTTCGTAATTGTTGAAGAGGCTTTTTTCATGGCTGATACCAAAGACTACTACGCGATCCTCGGTGTTGACCGAGACGCAGATGACGCGACGATTCGCAAGGCCTTCCACAAGAAGGCCCGCACCATGCACCCCGACGTCAACAAGGCTCCCGATGCCGAGGTTCGCTTCAAGGAGGTCAACGAGGCCTACGCGGTCCTGTCCGACTCCGATAAGCGCGCGTTCTACGATCGCTACGGCACCGTCGACGGCTACGGCCAGGGCGGTCCCGACATGAGCGACATCTTTGGCGGCGGCTTTGACATGTCCGACCTGTTCAGCTCCTTCTTCGGAGGCTCGGCGGCGTCGGGTCGCGGCGTGCGCCTCGACGGTCGTGACATGGGGGCTTCCATCCTCATCACCCTGCAGGAGGCGGCCACCGGCTGCACCAAGGAGATTTCCTACAACCGCCTGTCGCCGTGCAAGTCGTGCAACGGTTCGGGTTGCGCCGAGGGCGGCAAGGAGACCACCTGCGCCACCTGCCACGGCACCGGCCAGGTCGTGACGCAGCAGCGCACGTTCTTCGGCAACATGCAGAGTCGCTCGGTGTGCCCCGACTGCAATGGTTCGGGCAAGACCATCGACAAGCCCTGCTCGGAGTGCGACGGCCAGGGCCGCTCGCCCGATCGCGAGCGCGTCAGCGTGAAGGTCCCCGCTGGCATCGCCGACGGCCAGCAGCTGCGCGTGCCCGGCTTTGGTGAGGCGGGCGTGCGCGGTGCCCATTCCGGCGATCTTATCGTGTCGGTTCGCGTGGCCGACGACGAGGCCTTCCAGCGCTCCGGCGACGACCTGCACGTGCGCGTCGAGGTTGGCATTGCCCAGGCCGCGCTGGGTACCACCGTCGTTGTCGACGGTATCATGCCCGACGAGGAAGTCGAAATCGTGGTGCCCGCCGGCTGCCAGTTCGACGACACCGTGCGTGTTTCCGGCAAGGGCATGCCCCGCATGCGCCGCGACGGCCGCGGCGACCTCATCGCCCACATTGACGTCATCGTGCCCGCCTCGCTGACCGACGAGCAGCGCGAACTGCTTGAGAAGCTCGCCCACACCATGGACGAGACGGTGGACAAGAAGCGCACGCCCTGGCAGCGCATCAAGGACGCTCTGTCCTAATGAAGTGCATTGCCCCGCACGTTTGCGTCGTCAACCTTGGCTGTCGCGTCAACCGCGTGGAGTCCGACTGGATGGAGAGTTCCTTCGTCCAGTCGGGCGCTGTTCTATGCGCCGAGGACGAGGCCGACATCATTGCCATCAACACCTGCGCTGTGACGGGTGAGGCCCAGGCCAAGACGCGCAAAGCCGTGCGTCGCGCCGCGAGCCTTCCCAAGCACCCGCTTGTGGCCGTAACGGGATGCGTGGCGAACCTGTTCCCCGCTGAGCTCGAAGCCATCGGTGACAACGTGCGCGTGCTTCCCGCGAAGCTTGCGCTGGTGGAAGACGCGCTGGGCGAATGGGGCAAGTTGAACGCGGGCGCAGCGGAGGAGGGCGAGGAGGTTTCCCTTTCTGGCGCCCTTTATGTGTATAACCATGAAAATCAGGACGCGCTGGTTGAAAATGTTTCCTCAGGCGCAGTTCCGCAGCCGCGCAGCAGCGAGGACTGTTTGAGCACTGAGGAAACATTTTCAACCTCGGGAAGCCATGCTGTCTTTCGTGCCCGCCGTGGTGTTAAAGTGCAGGACGGTTGCGACAACAAGTGCACGTACTGCATCGTGTGGCGGGCTCGCGGCAAGTCGCTGTCTACTCCCTATAGTCTTATTGAGAAGCAAGTACGCCAGGTTTTGAGCGAGGGTGCGCTGGAAGTTGACCTTACGGGCATCAACCTGGGACGATACTCTTCGGTTGACGAACAGGGCGAGTTGCTTGATCTGGCGGGTCTCATTGAGCGCTTGGCGCCGCTTATTCGTGAGCATGGAGCGCTGCTGCGCGCGTCGAGCATCGAGCCGCCTGAGGTTACCTCTGAGCTCGTGGCTGCGTTTGCGCGCAATGCCGATTGCGTGGCGCCGCATTTCCATCTGCCTTTGCAGGCGGGTTCCACCCGCGTGCTTCATCGCATGGGGCGCCGCTACAACGCTGAACAGTTTCTGGAGAAGGTCACACTCATCCGCGAGGCCTTGCCCGCGGCGGCCATTTCTACCGACATCATCGTGGGCTTCCCCGGCGAGACCGAGGAGGACTTCCAGGAGACCCTCGCGCTTTCCGAGAAAGCCGCCTTCTCCAAAATCCACGCCTTCCGCTTCTCAGCCCGCCCCGACACACCGGCTGCTAGCATGCCTGATCAAATTGCTCCCGAGGTCATCCGCGAGCGCTCGGAGCGCCTGCGCGTCCTGGCCGACCGCCTGCGTCGTGCCGACGCGGCCCGCCGCATCGGCACGGTTGAGCCTGTCCTCATCGAGCAGATTGACGATGTCGGCAACGCCTGCGGCACCACGGCAAGTCATCATGAAGTCGTCGTGCCCGCTGGGGAGCATGCGTTCGAGGGACCCGTGCTTGTCTGCGCCCAGCTCGGCGATACGCGCCCCGAAGGTGTCCTCATTGGCCGGGTTATTGTTTAGTACGCAATGTGCAGCTACCCGACAGTTCTTTGGTCGATGCGCCGCGTGATTCAACCACCCGCAGATTTCGTGTACACACGGTGTTTTGGAGTGAGGACGGCGTCGGTGCGTCGAAGAGGTGTATCATAGACGTGTTTGACCCTTGCCCCGGTTGCAACCTCCATCGGATTGCATCTGAGACAGGGGCGTCTTTATCAGGTTAGATGGAAAGGATCCACAATGGTCACCAAGGAGCAGAAGGCC
Organism: uncultured Coriobacteriales bacterium; assembly: GCA_902464015.1. Lineage (GTDB taxonomy): Bacteria > Actinomycetota > Coriobacteriia > Coriobacteriales > UMGS124 > UMGS124. The sequence continues at coordinate 25,242 of CABQHM010000020.1, forward strand.
GCTATCGTCGCTGAGTTCGGCAAGGATGCCAACGACACCGGCACCCCCCGCGTTCAGGTCGCTCTTCTCACCGCTCGCATCCGTGAGCTCACCGAGCACTGCAAGCAGCATCCCCACGACTTCCACAGCCGCCGTGGTCTGCTGATGCTCGTCGGCCACCGTCGCTCGCTGCTTCGCTACATCCGCTCCAACGATATCAACGAGTATCGTGAGCTCATCGCTAAGCTCGAGCTTCGCGACAACATCCAGTAAGTTGTCTTTTAGGGGCGCACTAGCGCCCCTTTTCGTTTTGCGTCCACGTAGGGCTCGATAGCCGGGGCGCAGGCGCATAGGTCCCGCTCGCAATGGGGCGAGCGGAGTTGAAGGAGATTGCAGAATGGCAAAGGTTACACACGAGTTCGACCTCTATGGCAAGCATTACACCCTCGAGACCGGCGAACTCGCGAAGCAGACGACGGGCGCCGTCCTGGTCAAGCAGGGCGACACCACGGTCCTCATGACTGCCGTCGTCTCCAAGGAGCGCAAGAACTACGACTTCTTCCCGCTGACGGTTGACTTCGTGGAGCGCATGTACTCGGTCGGCCGCCTGCCCGGTGGCTACCTCAAGCGTGAGACCCGCCCCACCGACAAGGCGACCCTCACCGCTCGTATGATCGACCGCCCCATCCGTCCGAGCTTCCCCGACGGCTTCCGCAACGAGGTGCAGATTGTTGCCACCTCGCTCGTGTGCGACCAGATCAACCCCTTCGACGTCATCTGCACCATGGGTGCCTCCGCTGCCCTCACCGTGGGTGGCGTGCCCTTCGAGGGCCCGCTGGCCTGCGTGCGCATCGGCCGCGACCGCGACACCCATGAGTTCATCGTCAACCCCACCTACGAAGAGCGCGACAACTCCGACCTCGACCTCGAGCTCGGCGGCACCCGTGACTTCGTGAGCATGCTCGAGGCCGGTGCCGAGGAGATTACCGAGGAGGACATGCTGGCCGCCATGCAGTTTGGCCAGGAGGCCCTTGGTGCGTTCTGCGACCAGCAGAAGATCTTCTTCGAGAAGGTCGCCGAGGTCAACGGCCCCATCGTCATGAAGGAGTACCCGCTCGACGAGCCCAACTCCTACGTGCACGACAAGATTTTCGCCCACTACGACGAGATGAGCGCCGCCCTCAAGGACGCCGACAAGCAGGCCCGTATGGCCAAGGTCGACGAGCTCAAGAGCGCCATCAAGGCCGAGTTCACCGAGGAGGAGCAGGCCGAGTTCGACCGCGAGATCCCCGTTGAGCTCAAGAGCCTCGAGAAGCACGCCATGCGCGTCATGGTCGTTGAGACCGGCGAGCGTGTTGACGGCCGTCGTGCCGACGAGATTCGTCCGCTTATGATCAAGCCTGGCTACCTGCCCCTTGTGCACGGCTCCGGCCTCTTTCAGCGCGGTCAGACCCAGGTCCTCTCTGTGCTGACCCTGGGCATGCTCAATGACTGGCAGCGCCTCGACACCATCGAGCCCATCGATGGCAAGCGCTACATCCACCAGTACAACTTCCCGCCGTACTGCACCGGTGAGACCGGCCGTATGGGCTCGCCCAAGCGCCGCGAGATCGGCCACGGCGCCTTGGCTGAGCGCGCCCTTCTGCCTGTCATTCCTTCCGAGGAAGAGTTCCCCTACACCATCCGCGTCGTCTCCGAGGTCATGGAGTCCAATGGCTCCTCGTCCATGGCGTCGACCTGCGGCAGCTGCCTTGCCCTCATGGACGGCGGCGTGCCCCTGAAGCGCCCAGTTTCCGGTATCGCCATGGGCCTCATCCAGGAGAATGGCAAGACCGTCGTTCTCTCCGACATCCAGGGTCTCGAGGACTTCCTCGGCGACATGGACTTCAAGGTGACGGGTACCTCTGAGGGCATTACCGCCATGCAGATGGACAACAAGGCAACCGGCCTCACGTTCGAGATTCTGCGCAAGGCTCTCCAGCAGGCCAAGGAAGGCCGCGCCTTCATCCTCGACGCCATGCTTGCCGAGATTGCGGCTCCTCGCGAGAGCGTCCGTGAGAACGCCCCGCACATCATCACCATCCACATTCCGACCGACAAGATTCGCGAGGTCATCGGCTCGGGTGGCAAGACCATTCGCTCCATCCAGGAGGACACCGGCGCGACCATCGACATCCAGGAGGACGGTACCGTCTTCATCGGCTCCTGCGACGCCGGCGGCGAGGAGGCCCGTGCTCGCATCGAGGCCATCGTCAAGGTGCCCGAGGTGGGCGAGGAGTACTTCGGCCGCGTCGTGGGTGTCCAGCCCTTCGGTGCCTTCGTCGAGCTTCTGCCCGGCAAGGACGGTCTGCTGCACATCTCCCGCATGGCCCAGGGTCGCGTGGAGAAGGTTGAGGACGTCCTTAACGTTGGCGATGAGGTCCACGTCAAGGTCATCGAGGTCGACGAGAAGGGTAAGGTCTCTCTCGACCGTATCGACAAGCCCGAGGCTCCTGCTGGCTCCGGCAAGTCCTCTGAGGACCGTGGCGAGCGTTCTGAGCGTTCCGAGCGCAAGCCTCGTGAGCGTCGTCGTCCCGGTGATGGCGGCCACCACAAGTCCGAGGGCGGCAACGAGGGCGGCGAGCGCCGTCAGCCCCGTCGTCACCATGAGGGCTAAGTTCTAGTTTTACTTAAGCGTTATTGTTGGGGGACGTCAGCAGATTTCAGGCTGACGTCCCTTTTTCTTAAGGAGGAACTTTATGGTTAAGGTTATCGTTTCTGGTGCCAAGGGTCGTATGGGCACCTGCATCGTCAACGCTGTGGCCGCAGCTGAGGACCTCAAGCTTGTCGGCTGCTTCGATCCCCATTGCGCCGGGCAGGTTGTTTCCTGCGCCGACGGTGATTTTGCCTGCTCCGACGATCTGGGCGCGCTCATTGACGCCACCGGAGCCGACGTCGTGGTCGACTTCACCCAGCCTGGCGCCGTGCTCGCCAACGTCGAGTGCGTGCTGTCCCATGGTGCGCACGCCGTTGTGGGCACCACCGGTGTTGCCCGTCAGGACATGAAGGCCCTCGCTCTGAAGTACGCGGACAAGGGCGGCAAGCTCTTCTTTGCCCCGAACTTCACAACCGGCGCCGTCCTCATGATGCAGTTTGCCAAGGTCGCCGGCAAGTTCTTCCCCGACGTTGAAATCGTCGAGATGCACCACGACGGCAAGAAGGACGCCCCTTCCGGCACCGCGGTCACCACCGCGCACATGATCGCCGAGGGCAGGGGAGGCGTGCACAATGCCGGTCCCGGCAGCGAGACCGAGATTGCGGGTTGCAAAGGCGCCCGTGGCGCCGAGGTCGACGGCGTGCGCATTCATGCCGTCCGCGGCGATGGTTACATGGCCTCTCAGGAGGTCATCATGTCTGCGGCCGGCCAGACGCTCACCATTCGCCATGATTCCACGCTGCGCGAGGCCTACATGCCCGGTGTCTTGCTTGCGATTCGCAACGTGGCCAGCCTGCCGGAGCCTTTCACGGTGGGTCTTGAGTGCCTCATGGGCCTCTAGGCAAATTGCGTTTTTGCCCCCACATTCAAAGGGGGCCCGCCCCGTCTGGGGTACCATGATGGATGGCTCTTACACCACTCGCAAGAGGCATCGTCACACATTTGATTGCTTGCGCGGCGCTGAAGGATGAGCCTGACTCGTCTGAAGCGCCGCGTTTTGTTATGGAACAGTTTGTATAAGCTGACGACATACAGGAGGAAACGTTCGTATATGGCAAAACGGAAGAGCACTCAGGCAAAGGGGCCCGCGCTGAAGGTCATTCCTTTGGGTGGCCTCGACGGCATTGGCAAGAACATGACGGTCATCGAGTACGGTGACGACATGATTTTGGACGATGCCGGTCTCATGTTCCCTGATGACAATCATCCCGGCGTGGACCTTATCCTGCCGGATTACACCTATGTCCTTGAGAACGAGGACAAGCTGCGCGGCATCATTATCACGCACGGCCACGAGGACCACATCGGCGCCCTGCCGTACCTGCTGCAGGACCTCAACCCCAATGTTCCCATCTACTCCTCGAAGCTTACGCTCGGCATGATTGCCGGCAGGCTCGAGGAGCACCGTATCAAGAACCCTAACTTCAAAGAGGTCAAGTCGGGCGATAGGGTGCAGCTCGGCAAGCTCAGCGTTGAGTTCTTCTCGGTGAACCACTCCATCCCTGCGGCCATGGGCGCGTTCATCCAGAGCCCTGCCGGCAACGTCTTGCACACGGGCGACTTCAAGCTCGACCAGACCCCCATCGACGGCGTCCGCACTGATTTTGCAGCGCTCACCAGGTTTGCCGATGAGGGCGTCGACCTGCTGATGAGCGACTCGACCAACGCAAACCGCCCCGGGTACACCCCCAGCGAGGCTGCTGTCGGCCCCTTCCTGCGCGACGTCATCTCCAACGCCAAGGGCCGCGTGTTCGTTGCCTCGTTCTCGAGCCACATCCATCGTCTCCAACAGGTGTGCGACGCCGCGATTGCATCGGGCCGCAAGGTGGTCGTGACTGGTCGTTCGATGCTCACCAACACCCGCGTTGCCCGTGAGCTCGGCTACCTCAAGATTGACGAAGAGGACATCATTGATGCCTTCGACATCGACAAATACCCTGAGAATCGCGTCGTCGTGCTGTGCACCGGCTCTCAGGGCGAGCCGCTCTCGGCTCTTGCACGCATGGCTACGGGTGAGCACAAGACGCTGCAGATTCAAGAGGGTGACACGGTCATCATCTCGGCCACGCCGGTCCCGGGCAACGAGAAGGCCGTGACCCAGATCATCAACACCCTCGCCAAGATCGGCGCCGACGTGTACGACAAGAGCCGCGGCATGGTCCACGTCTCCGGCCACGCCTCCCAGGAGGAGCTGAAGATGCTCATGGCGCTCACGCGTCCCAAGCACTTCATGCCCGTCCACGGCGAGGCCACGCACCTGCGTGCTCATGCAAAGCTCGCCCAGGACATGGGTGTCGACGAGGACAACATCTTCATCCTCGACAATGGCGAGTCGCTCGAGATGCGCGATCATCGCGTCACACGCGGCAAGACGGTCGAGTCGGGCGTCATCTACGTTGATGGCCTGCGCATCTCCGACACCGACCAGATGGTCCTTGCCGACCGCAAGCGACTGTCGGAAGACGGCCTGGTAAGCGTCGTTGCCACGTTCTCCCGCCGTACATCCACCTTGGTTGGCCTTCAGCTTTCTGCCAAGGGCGTATCGTTTGACGCCGAGGCACCCGGTTGCGTCACACTGCTTACCGAGCGTGTGAAGAAGGCCATTGCCAAGCGCAGCGCCTCGCTTGAGAGCCGCGAGGCTGTGGACAAGATTGTGCGCGACACCGTTTCGAGCCACCTTTGGGAGACCTGGCACAGCCGCCCGGTCATTGTTTCGTTTGTCGTGGAAGTGTAAGGCAGGTTCCAGCGCGTGAGTCGTCCGAAGAGCGAGGCCAGCTCGCAGAAGACAACCAAAGAAAAGTCCGGAGGGCGCACCAAGAAGGCGACCCCGCAGAAGGCGACCGCCAAGGCTCGCTCCGGGCAGGCTGCCTCCTCGAACCAGTCTGCTCAGCGCCGGGTGGAACCTGCACCGAGCCCAGCCATGCCTGCGGAGTCTCGCACGCCGCTGCTCGACTATGAGACGCGCCAGCAAATCGCGGGTGTCGTGGTTGCCGTCATCGGCGCGGCCCTGTTCATCGCGATGCTCGCGCCCACAACCGGCATGCTCACTCAAGGCCTCAGCGCTTTTCTGCATACGCTCTTCGGCGTTGGGGCCATTCTTGTGCCCCTTGCACTTGTGGCATGGTCGGCAACCATCTTCACCCAGCATGCCGGCCTTGTTGCAAGCAGGGTCATTGTGGGTTTGTTGCTTGTGGCCCTTGCCGTGATGGCCGGCTTCGGCATCACCACCGCAGGTTGCACCGCAGATGCGAACATCCTGTTCAATGTTGAAAACCTCCGTGCACGGGGTGGCTATGTCGGTAACGGCCTCGCCTGGGTGCTTCTGTCTCTCTTTGGGCAGATTGCTGGGTTTGTTGTGATTGTCGGCATCGCCATCGCAGGTCTTGTAATCATCGGCCTCGATGTCTCCTCCGTAGTCGTCCAAGTGCGCATGCGCCGCCAGCAGTCGCTTGCCCGCAGCGCGGAGAGGCGTGCCTCTCGCGAGCGCCGTGCGTCGCGCTACGAGGATGATTTCTACGAGGATGAGCTGCCTGAAGGCTATACGCCCACCGTGCTGTTCAACCCCGACGATCGCTGCCGCCCGCAGTCTGGCATGGGCGCGACGCCCACGAGCCGTGCACGCTCTGCCACCACAGTCATACCGTTCGACCATGAAACGGTGAATTTGCGCGACTATGCAACGCCGCCCGCTTCGGTTCTCAGCCGCGCAAAGGCCGCCGGCGTTGCTTCGACGACGCTCCTTGACGGCGAGGACGACCTCGGGTACGAGCAAGTGCAGCCTGCTCCCAAGACGACCCTGCTTGCACAGGAGCGCAACGACGCTGGCTATGAGGATGACAACGCATATGAGCCCGCCGATGACTATCGTCGCGTGCCCGAGGTGCGTTCCATGCCTGAGCAGCGGTTTGCCCTTGACGAGTCGCTGCCCCAGCCCCCTCAGTCGCTCATCAACAAAAAGGCCCGCCGTGCTTCCTCGGGTTGGTGGAACCCGGCCGATGAGTGGAACCGCGACGCCTTCGATCCGAACGACCTGGGCGACGGTCAGGCCGACAGCCTCGTCCCGGGCGTCATTCCGGGTGCGCCGCTCTATTACGACGACTCGATGGCGTCTTCTGACGACATGTACATTGCTGAGAAGGGCACCATTGCGCCCAGCACGGCTGCTGCGACAGCGACTGCAGCATGTGCTCCTCGCGATGATGCGCCCGCTGCCGCCTTGCCAGCTGAGCCAATGAGCGACTTCGAGGCGGCCCGAGAGGCCAAGCGTCCGTCCTTGCCTGTAACCCCCATGTATACGCGACCCGCACAGCCGGCAGGGGAGAGCGACTCGGCCTCTCTCGACAACTCGACCAATGCGGCCGTCGATGCTGCTTGCCGCAACGATGCGTATGCGCAGGCGGTCTCTGGCCCTGCCGTGTTTGACGAGGATTGCGCCGAGTGTGAGCTGCCCTGGGAGGAGCCCGCGAAGGGCGCGTCCGCTGCCGCGGTGCAACCCATAGCCCCTGTCGTGGCACCGGCTGCTCCCCAGCAGCGTCGCAGTGCTACCACGAGCCTCAACGCCACAAGCGTTTTTGCCCAGGTGCCCACGCGTCGCGTCTCTTCCGGCGAGGCTGCCGAAGCCCTTGTCAACTTCGGGGCAAGCCAGCAGGATACCCCCGTCAACGAGGGTCCTTACGAGCTCCCCCCACTGGCATTGGCCAGGCGTTCCAACGGCGGCAAGGGCTTCGTCGCGGAGCACTCTGAGCTCGCCCAAGAGACCGCCGCTGCGCTGCAGTCGGCGCTTGCGGAGTTTGGCGTGGACGCCCATGTCGTCGACTGGGTCGAGGGCCCCACGTTCACAACGTATCGTCTTTGCCCCGGCAAGGGCGTGCGCGTAAACAGGATTTCCGCCCTGGAGAACGACATCGCCCGCACCCTTGCTGCGCCAAGCGTGCGCATCTACTCGCCTGTTGCGGGCACGAGCTATGTGGGCGTGGAGGTTGCCAACGAAAGCCGCCGCGAGGTTGCCTTTGGCGACGTGCTGCCCTGTGTCACCGGCGGCCCGCTCGACTTCGCCGTAGGCCTCGACGCCGGTGGCAAGCCCGTCCATGCCGACCTTGGCAAGCTTCCGCACCTGCTCATCGCAGGTACCACTGGTTCGGGCAAGTCCGTCACCGTGAACTCCATCATCCTGTCGATGCTCATGCGCGACACGCCTGAAGAGCTGCGCCTCATCATCGTCGACCCCAAGCAGGTCGAATTCAGCGAGTATGCCGGCATTCCCCACCTTGCCATGCCCGTCGTGACCGACCCCCGTCAGGCCGCCGCTGCATTGCAATGGGCGGTCACCGAGATGGACAGGCGCTATCGCGTCTTCTCCAACCTGGGCGTTCGCGACCTTGCTTCCTATAACTCTCTTGTCACTAGAATCGCCGAAGAGGAAACGAACCTCACGACTCTGCCGTGCGTCGTCGTCGTCATCGACGAGCTTGCAGACCTCATGATGGTCGCCAAGAAAGACGTGGAGGCATCCATCGTGCGCGTGGCCCAGCTGGGGCGTGCCGCGGGTATCCACCTCGTCATCGCCACACAGACCCCGCGCGCCGACATCGTCACGGGCCTCATCCGTGCAAACGTCGCAAACCGCATCGCGTTGCGCGTCTCGAAGGGCACCGACTCGCGCATCATCATCGACCAGATGGGCGCCGAGAAGCTGCTGCCCCACGGCGACATGCTGTTCCTCGAGGCATCCTTCGGCGACATGCCCCGCCGTATCCAGGGATGCAACGTCACCGACGAGGAGAAGGCGGCGATTCTCAACCACATCAAGTCCCAGCCCGCCGCCCGTCCCTGCGCCATGGCCCCCATGCCTAGCGCAGGCGGCCAGCTTCCGCTCGACACCTCCACTGAACCCGCTGGACCCACAGGCAGGGGAGGTTCGGCAGGACCGGGCGACGACGATCCCTTGGCCTGGGAGGCTGCTAAACTTGTCGTGGAGAACCAGCTTGGCTCCACTTCCATGCTCCAGCGTCGCATGAAGCTCGGCTATGCTCGCGCCGGCCGCGTCATGGACTTGCTCGAGGAAATGGGCGTGGTGGGCCCTGCCCAGGGCTCCAAGCCGCGAACCGTTCTTGTGTCTGACCTCGACGAGCTTGAGACGCTCCGCAACGCCGACATCCCGTCTGGAGAGTGATGCAGAAGATGCCGAACATGCAGCCCATCGGAAACCTTCTGGCCAAACGCCGCAAGGAGCTTGGTCTGTCAATTGATAAAGCAGCCGAAGCCACAAAGCTGCGCCGGCATGTCATCGAGGCGTTCGAGTACACCGACTTCGACGCCATGCCCCCCAAGGGCTATGCACGTGCCTCGATGGGGTCATACGCTCGTTACCTGGGCCTCAACACCTCCGAGGTCTTGCGCGCCTTCGACGAGCAGCTTGCCGAATATGAGGCTCGTCAGCAGGGCTATGCCCGTCAGGACGAACGCTTCCAGCAGGCCTCTTCGCGCGACGCGTCACGTCAAGACGAGCGACGGCGCGACACTCGGTCCGATCAGCGCGCCGGTTACCGCCAGCACACCCGGCAGCCTCAGGCCGGCAGGTCACAAGGCACCTCCTCGGTCATGCGCGCGCCCACAAGGACCACTTCATCAGAGGCTCGTGCTCAACGGGGAGCGGATAGCCGCAGCACGTATAGCCGTCCCGCCTCGCCTGCCCGTACAAGTGCGCCGGCCCCTGGTCGCTATGAGGCCCCCGCAAGCAGAAACAGACAGCCTGGTCGCGCCGACCTCGAGTCCGAACCCGGCCGCTATGCCGATTTCCGGACGCGACAGGATACGGCGAGGCCGGGCTCCTATGGTGCCGCTGGCAGGCGCACGGGTTCGGGCACTGCCGCAGCTGGCTCATATCAGGGTCAGCGTCCAAGCTCCCGCCCACGTGAGACTGCCCAGCCGCTCGAAGTTGACAGCGGGTATGAGGGAGGCAGCGGCGGCAGGTCGGGAGGACGCAACCAAACGACGCATGCCACGCAGCAAAGTGTTTCGGAAGTGCTCCAGGGCATCCTCCAGACCATCATGGCCGACAGGCGCGTCATGCTCATTCTTGTGGGTGTCTTTGCCGTCGTGCTCGTTGTGGTGATAGCTGTGGCTGCCACGTCGTGCACGAACAAGGCGTCCCAGTCGCAGGGCAACAGCTCCATTCCCGTCACGAGCGTGGCCGGCACGAATCAAGCGGCTCAGCCTGGCACGATCGTCGACACGACGAAGCTCAATCCCTCCGGCATCGACCTTACCGCCATTCCCGTGAACTCCAAGGTCTCGCTTGCCTTTGCAGCCGACGCGGCAAACTCTGTTTGGGCGGAGGTCTACGTCGACGGAAACGCCGTGTATGCGGGCAACCTGGAAGCTGGGTCCACGCAGGAGTGGACGATTGGCCGCACCCTTGCCGTGACGTTGAGCGACTCCACCGGCGTCTCGATTGCCATCAATGGCACTTCGGTCACACCTACCATCTCTAATGGTACGTACGTGCTCAATGCCACGGTTCCCGAAGACCAGTGGGCTCCCGATCCCCCCGCCGACACCGCTTCGCAGGACGAATCGGACGAGTACGATTCGTCTCAAGACGAGTGGACCGACAACACGGACTACAGCGACTACGACTCGTACGATGATTCCGGCTATTACGGCGAAGACGACTCATACGAGGGTTAACGCCTTTGCATCCTATTGATTGACCGATTGGGGCGCATGGCCCCCTGAAACAAGGAGAGACACATGGCATCCAAAGACAGCAGCTTCGACGTCGTTTCCGAAGTCGACATGCAGGAGGTCGACAACGCCTACCAGCAGACGACCAAGGAGCTCGTGCAGCGCTACGATCTCAAGGACTCCCACGCCACCATCGAGCTTGACAAGGCCAAGGGCGTCGTGACTGTGCAGGCACCCTCTGAGTTCGTTGCCTCCCAGGTCATCGACGTCTTCCAGACGCGTCTCGTCCGCCGCAAGGTCGACCTGTCTTCCGTCTCCTTTGGCGACCCCCAGCCCGCAAGTGCGGGTACCGTGCGCGTCATCGGCACCGTGGTGCAGGGCATCGAGCAGGAGCTTGCCAAGAAGATCAGCAAGGACGTGCGCGACGCGAAGTTCAAGGTCAAGGTGACCGTCGAGGGTGACAAGCTCAAGGTTTCCTCTCCGAGCAAGGACGCCCTTCAGGCCGTCATCGCCTTCCTGCGCGAGCAGGACTACGGCCAGCCCCTCCAGTTCACCAACTATCGTTAAGAGTCGCCGGAAGGCCATGCAACATATGCAAACCAACACCACAAAGAACGTCGCTTTCATCACGCTGGGTTGCGCCAAGAACGAGGTCGACAGCGACCGCATGAGGGCGCTCGTCGACGCCGACACCCAGCTCGAGGTCATCGACGACCCGGACAACGCCGACGTCATCATCGTCAACACGTGCTCATTTCTCATGAGCGCCGTGGAGGAGGGCATCGAGACGACGCTCTCCCTCGTGGCGGAGAAGCTTGAGGACGGCATTACCTGCCCCATCGTCATGGCCGGCTGCATCCCCGCCCGCTACGGCGACGAAATCGAGCATGAGATGCCCGACGTGGCGGCCTTCGTCCCCTGCAAGCGTGAAGACGAGATCTGCTCGGTCCTCAAGCGCGTGCTCGGCATGGAGGAGTGCACCCAGGAGGTCCCCGAGGTCGTTCGTACGGTTCAGGCCGCCTTCGCCTACGTGAAGATTTCCGATGGCTGCGACAGGTTCTGCTCCTTCTGCGCCATTCCTTACATTCGCGGCCGCTACTTCTCGCGTGAGGCCGACGTCATCCTTTCCGAGGTGCGCCACCTGCTCGAAGGCGGCGTGCGCGAGATTGTCCTCATCGGCCAGGACACCGGCATTTGGGGCCATGACCTGCCTGGCAACCACAACCTGGCATGGCTCTTGCAGGCTGTCGCCCAGGAGGTGCGTCCCTACGGCGGTTGGGTGCGCGTGCTTTACCTGCAGCCCGAGGGCCTTACCGACGAGCTCGTCGCGGCCATCCGCGACACCCCTGAGGTCGTCAAGTACATCGACATCCCGCTACAGCACAGCAATGCCGAGGTTCTCAAGAACATGAACCGCACCGGCTGCACCTCCGAGTTCCTCGAGATGGTCGCGCGCCTGCGCCGCGAGGTACCCGGCATCACGCTGCGCACGACCGCTCTTGTCGGCTTCCCCGGTGAGACCGAGGAGCAGTTCGAAGAGCTCGTCGACTTCATCGAGAAGGCCGAATTCGACTACTGCTCCGTCTTTGCCTACTCGCAGGAGGACGGCACCGAGGCGGCCGGCATGGCCGACCAGGTCGATGAGGATGTCAAGCACGATCGCGAGCAGCAGATGGTCGACATTGCCGAGACGTACGGCTTTGCCAGCGCCGCCAAGCATGTGGGCCAAGTCGTCCGTGTGCTCATCGACGCCCACGAGGAAGACGACGAGGGTCAGCTCGACATCCTGGGCCGCACCTACTTCCAGGCGCCCGACTCCGACGGCGTGGTACATCTCGGACCCGTCGACATTGCCATGGGCGAGTTCGTTGAAGTGCAAATTGACGAGTCGGTGTGCTACGAGCTCTTTGGTCACATCGTGCGATAAGCGAGGCAAGCATGTCCAAGCCTAACAAGGTGTATGGCGGCATCGAATGGACGCCGGCCAACATCGTCACGGTCATTCGAATACTGTTCATCCCGGTCTTCGTCATTGCCCTGCTCGCACCTTGGGAGCAATGCCTGTTTGGGACCAACCCGATGGGTCTTACCGTGCGCGCGGTGGTCTCGCTTGTCGTGTTCGGCCTCATCTGCCTGACAGACACGCTCGACGGCTACCTGGCGCGTTCGCGTAACGAGGTAACCGTTTTCGGCAAGTTCATCGACCCCATCGCCGACAAGATCCTCGTGGTGGCGGCTCTTCTGTGCCTTGTGGAGCTAGGCCTTTTGAGCAGCTGGGTCCCCATTGTCATCGTTGCCCGCGAGATGCTTGTAAGCGGCCTTCGCATGCTTGTGGCCTCGGCCGGCGTCGTCGTCTCGGCATCTATTCTCGGCAAGATCAAGACCGCGACCACCATGGTAGCCATCTGCCTGTTCATCCTCATGGTGTCGCCCATCGTGGCTGCGCTCACGTGGTTCTATGTGCTTGCATGGACCCTGATGCTTGCGGCTGTCTTCTTCACCATTGCCTCGATGGTGGATTACTTTGCCAAGGCTTGGCCGCTGCTTGCAGCTACCCCGGCTAAGGCTGAAGGGGAGGAAAAGGCCGAGAAGACTTCCAACGAGCTCGCTTTTGCCTGGGGCACGGTTGAAGGCGACCATCCGCTTACCCGAGAGGTCCTTGCAGGTTTGGCTGAAAAGGGCCTGAGTGTCTGCACGGCTGAATCGTGCACAGGCGGCCTTGTCTGCGCAGCCCTCACCTCGCAGCCCGGTTCGTCGTCGGTCGTGCGTGGCGGCGCCGTCACCTATACGGTGGATGAGAAGGTCCGCGCCTTGGGCCTTGATCCCAGCCAGGTGGAACACGACGGTGTCGTTTCCGAAGAGACGGCGCGTGCCATGGCCCTTGGCGCCAAGAATCGCCTGGGTACCGACTACGCCCTCAGCACGACCGGTGTCGCCGGACCCGGCGGAGCAACTCCGCAGGCTCCTCTGGGCTGCGTCTGCCTGGGTTTGGCCTGCCCCGACGGCACAGTGACAAGCCAGCGTTGCATCTTCGAGGGTTCTCGCGCCCAGGTGCGCGCGCAAGCCGTGGACAAGGCCCTCGAAATGCTTATAGAGCACATGAGCAAGAACGCCAACTAAAAACCGCACGTCCAGCGCGTCACATACGTCACAGGATTGTCACGCCCGCACGTGACCAAAAACTTGTCGCCATGATGGAACCTGCCAGCGATGCGTGGCAGAATTGCGTGGCGACGAACGGGAACGCATCCCGCACAGCCCATAACGAGAAGGAAGCGACATGGCAAAGTCTTCAGTCTCCAAGGAGATTCACGCCCGCACCGAGGGCGACGCGCGCACCAAGATGATCGAGCTCACGACGAGCGAGATTGAGAAGCGCTTCGGCAAGGGATCCATCATGAAGTTCGGCGACGCGGCCGACGCCCTGTCGGTGGAATCCATTCCCACCGGCGCCCTCGCGCTTGACGCCGCGCTTGGCATCGGCGGCGTTCCGCGTGGCCGTATCATTGAGATTTACGGCCCTGAGTCGAGCGGCAAGACGACGCTGTCGTTGGAGATTCTCGCCGAGGCTCAGGCCATGGGCGGCGTCGTGGCGTTCATCGACGCCGAGCACGCCCTCGACCCGGGCTATGCCGCCCGCCTGGGCGTCGACATCGACGAAGTGCTCATCTCCCAGCCCGACACCGGCGAGGACGCGCTTGAGATTTGTGACATGCTTGTACGCTCCGGCGCCATTGACGTCATCGTCATCGACTCAGTCGCCGCTCTTGTGCCCCGCGCCGAAATTGAAGGCGAGATCGGCGACAGCTCCGTGGGCCTTCAGGCTCGCCTCATGAGCCAGGCCTTGCGCAAGCTGGCAGGCTCGCTCTCCAAGTCCAAGACCACGTGCATCTTCATCAACCAGCTGCGCGAGAAGATTGGCGTCATGTTCGGCAACCCCGAGACGACCACCGGCGGCCGCGCGCTTAAGTTCTTCGCCTCCGTGCGCCTGGAGATCCGCCGCGTCGAGAGCATCAAGAAGGGCACCGACGTCATCGGCAACCGCGTGCGCGTCAAGGTCGTGAAGAACAAGGTGGCTGCGCCTTTCCGTCAGGCGGAGTTCGACATCCTCTATGGAGAGGGCATCTCCAAAGAGGGCTGCGTGCTCGACATGGCCGTTGACGAGAACATCGTCAACAAGTCCGGCTCGTGGTACACCTACGGCCAGGAGCGCATCGGCCAGGGACGCGAGGCAGCCAAAGACTTCCTCAAGCAGAATCCCGAGCTCTGCAGCGAGATCGATCACAAAGTACGCGTGGCCATCGGCCTGCTTCCCAATGAGGACGCCCCTGTGGGCGAGCCTGTTGAGAACGCCTAGGCTTTCTTTCAACCCGAAACAGATGTGCCATGGCACAGACCGAGGTTGAGCGTGTGCGATGTCTTCTCGACGAGCTTGAGCGCCACCAACATCAGCGCAAGGGCGCTGCGGACACCCAGGCGGCATCCTTGCGCCTGCACCTGCAAGAGGAAGAACATGCTTCATCCCCATGCAAAGGCAGGCGTGTTCTTTGCGAGCTGCTTGCCGACGAGCCGCACGACGGTGATGCCGCCACCCCGACGGCCACCCATGCCTTGGAAATCCCTGCGAGCGCACGGCGGGTGTTTGCCTCGGGTCGCCAAGCCTTTGAAGATGCGGCTGATTTCGAGGCATATGCCCGCACAGCCTTGGAGCAGGCCGCCTTCGAGCGTGCTTGTTCCAAGTTAAGCGCCAGGGAACGTCCCGGAAAGGACGTGCTCAACCTTCTTGTACAAGAGGGGTACCCTGCAGAGGCATCGCAGGCCGCGGTGGACAAGGCCAAGCGCTGCGGTGTGATCAGCGACACCCGCTATGCACAGGCCTTTGTCAATTCCAAGACCAGGTCCGGCTGGGGCAAGGCTCGCATATCTCGCGAACTGGAACGGTTCGGCCTTTCGCTGGAAGACGCCGGTGAAGAAGCCCTAGACAGCCTCACTCAGGATCGGGAGTACGAGCGGGCTTTGGCTGCCGCCAGCAGACGGGCAATGCCGTCCAAGAACCCAACGGAGAAGATCGCTCGCTTTCTCATGGGCCGCGGCTTCGCTACAGGGCTTTCTTTGCGCGTCGCTAAAGAAGTCGTCGCACAGGCGCAAGAGCCATCCGACGAATAAGCGTTTCACCGCACTTTTCTGACATCTTGTGTCAAAAATGTGGATAACAGGTACATTGCAAGCTTCTCCTTGCCCAACCAAGGAGAGATGACATATAGTTACCCATGCACTTGAGCACGGGCAATAGCGCAGCTTGGTAGCGCACTTGACTGGGGGTCAAGGGGTCGTGGGTTCAAATCCCGCTTGCCCGACCATGTTTACTTAGAGCCTGGGACTTCTTGAAGTCCCAGGCTTTTTTAGTTCTTGGCACCACCCTCATCGACAGTCAATGTGAGAAGCCTGTAGACCGCGTATGACACTACCGTAAGGTTGGTATACGGATGTGTACACCAACGCAGGTAGAATACTATTTTTTCCCACGTTGACTTCGTAGGGCGGCATTGTTCCCGCCCAAAGAGGCAGGGTGCTTTCGTATAATGCATCCCAAGAATTTTTACCAGGCATAAGCAGGGGAGAGCAGCATGTCAAAAGATCGCACACGGGGTTTGGGCCTTGTCAACCAAACGGCAGAACCCGGTACACCCGACAATCCCCTACATACGCTGGCAACGATTCCCAACCTCATCACGTTGTGCCGTCTTGTACTCACTGCCTGTTTCCTGGTGCTCTATCCTCAGGAGCAGTATCACACCCTTGCTGTGGTGCTCTTCATCATTGCGGCCTGCACCGACTGGATCGACGGCAAGCTCGCACGTCGCCTCAAGCAGGTGAGCCTCTTCGGTAAACGCTTCGACCCGGTGATGGATCGCGTCCTCATCTTCAGCGGCGTCATCGCCCTGCTCGTTACCTCCCGCATCCCCGCCTGGACCGTTTGCTACCTGGTAACGCGTGACGCGCTGCTGTTTGTGGGCGGAGCCGTTCTCATGAAGACGCATAGCCGCATTCCCGACGTGTGCTACACCGGCAAGGCCTGTACGTTCATTCTCATGGCAGGCTTCTCCGTGCTGCTCTTCGACCTTTTCCCGATGCCCGGTCTCAACCTCTTCGAATGCTCTTTCCTTCCCGGCTTTGGAGCCGCCACGACGAGCATAGGAATCTGGCTTGTCTATGTCGGTTGCATTCTTTCCGTCGCGGCCGCCCTCATCTATGTCGTGAGGGGCGTGCGTATCCTGAGGAGCGATCCTGATGCTGAACAGTCCAACGATGCAGCCTAGCCCACGCATCGCAATGCCTCTCTCACGCCGGGATTTCCTGGGCTTAGGCGCACTTGTGTGCCTTACCGCTGCCGGTGTCTTCCATGCCGCCCCCGCCCATGCCGACGCCAACCGTTGGTCCGCCTTCGGCGACGACTATCCCGCCTTGCAGTTCGCCAGCGAGGCTGCCGTGGCTGATGAGGATGGAAACGTTCTTTTCTCGCTCAACGGCGACGTCTCCATGGCCATGGCCTCGACGACGAAGATCATGACGGCCGTCGTCGCGCTGGAAAGCGGCGTTTCGCTCGACACCGTCTATACCGTTTCCGACATCGTCAAGACCGTGTACGGCCAGCTTGTCGGCTATGACCCCGGCGACCAGACAACGCTCAACGAGCTGCTTCACGGCCTGCTTGTCTACTCGGGCAACGACGCGGCGGTGTGCATTGCCGAATGCGTGGGCGGCTCGGTCGCCAACTTCGTCGAGATGATGAACGGCAAGGCCGCAGAACTTGGTCTTGCGGGCACCCACTACGTCAACCCCCACGGCCTCGATGAGGACGGGCACCATTCTACCCCGCTCGACCTCATCACGCTTGCGCGCCACGCTGTGCAGATCCCCCTTTTCAGCTCCATCGTGGGCTCGGTCTACACGACGGTTCAGGTGGGGGGCGAGTCCAAGACGCTGGAGTCGACCGATGCCCTGGGCAACTCGTACCCCGGCATGCGCGGCATTAAGACGGGCTTCACCTACAACGCAGGCAACTGCTTCGTGGGCCGCGCGACCTTAGGCTCCAAGACCCTGTTCATCAGCGTCTTGGGATGCGAGGGGAGCGAGGGACGCTGGTCAGACGCCCGCACGCTGCTTGATTGGGCTTTCGGTCACTATCCTGAGCTACAGGGAGTCGGTGCAACGAACGTCACCCTGTATGCCCCTTTTGCCGAAAACGCGAGCTGGTCGGTCGGCTACGGTGCAAACGGCCTTGTGCTATTTCGCGACAACGCCTCGCGCTCCGTCTCGGTAAGCGAAAGCGACGCCGGCATGATTGAACCCGGCGAAGTCACCTCCACCATCTCCTGGCAGGACAGCGCCGGCTCCACGGGTGCCGTTCGCACAGAGAAGGGCGAAGCGGTTCTTTTTGAGTCACATGCCTTTGGCCCGCTTGTATCGCAGCTGTTCTATTAAACTGTTAGTCATACGACGAACCCACGACACACGAGGGGTTACTATGAACGAAAACATGAACAACCTGACGGGCACCATGGGCCAGACCCAGTCGTTCAACCTCATGCCCGACATCACCCTTCCCAACATTGACATGAGCTCCCAGGATTCAGGCCTGGCCGAACTCACCATCGTGCGCGGTCCTTCCACCGGCGAGCGCTTCATCCTCGACATTCCCGAGGTCACCATCGGTCGCGACCCAAACTGCGAGGTCTTCCTTAACGACCGCACCGTGTCGCGTCGCCATGCCCACCTGAGCATTCAGGGCGGCCGCGCCATCATCGAGGACCTGGGCTCGCTCAACGGCACTTGGGTCGACGCCGCCATCGTTTCTTCGAGCGAGCTCTTCAACGGCTCGACGATTCAGATCGGCACCTTCAAGATGATCTTCAACATGCACTAAGCAGCCTTCGAGTCCCAGTGGGAGAGCACACGCGATGACGGATGAACCCAAGTACACTATCGGCAAGGTCGTCAAACAGCTCCAGATCAACCATTCCGACATCACGGTGTCGAAGGTGCGTTTCCTGGAGAGCGAGGGCCTTGTTACGCCGCAGCGCACCAAGAGCGGCTACCGCATGTACTCGGACCATGACATTGCGCGCCTCGAGGCCATCCTCCAGATGCAGAAGACGCAGTTCTATCCCTTGGCTGTCATCAAAGAAAAGCTCGACGCGTCTCCCGATGCATACCTGAGCATCCTTGATGGCGGCACTGATGCGGAAGAGACTGCAGAGGAACCCGCCGAGTCCAAAGACGACGCGTTTGCCCAGGCATATCACCCCATCGACGAGATGGCGGCACAAGCCGAGGTTCCCGCTGCGTTCGTGGGCGAACTCATTGAAGCCGGTTTCCTCGATACCAAGGCCGACACCATGGGCCGTCCTTCTGTATCTGGCTGCGACCTCGGACTCGTGAAGGCCGCCTTTGAGCTGGGCGGCTGCGGCTTTGACACGCGAACCCTCAAGAGCCACATTCAGCGCGCCAACCGCGACGTGACGTTCTACAAGCAGGGTCTGGCCATCACCGCTCGCAAGGATGCCGACGCTCAGCCCGACAAGACCCTCGCACATCTCATCGAGCTCAACAACACCATCTACTCCACGCTTGTACAGCGCATGGCCGAGCTGTAGTGCGCGTATCGGGCACATAAACTAAAAGCAACCAAGTAAAAGGGGCGGTCATCCGCCCCTTTTTTCGGCATCGGCAGCCGTATGCAGACAAACCGCGAAATCCTTCTGCCCAAACGGGCAAACCCCAAAGCTGAACACTTTTAAGTATTCTTGGGGTTTATGCCTACATTGCCAACCCTTGTCGATGTGCCGCCCGCGCTTGGTAAAATAACCCTTCAGCGATTGAAGGGATTTGTGCTCCATGAGTCTGAACGGCATCACAAGACGAACCTTTGCCACGTCGGCTTTCTCGATGTTGGCCATCCTCGGCACCGGTGCCCTGCTGGGTACCCCGGCATACGCCGACTACTCCGCCTCCGCCGAGACCGAGGCGGCGCTTTCCGATGCGCAGACGCGCTATGAAAACGCCCTTGCACAGATTGACTATCTCAACGACCAGTACTTCGACGCCGAGGCGCAGTACAACTACATTCTTGACCAGATCAACGACACCCAGGCCCAAATCGACCAGCTCCAGGCCGATATCGAGGCCAAGCAGGCCGAGCTGTCGCAGGCACAGGACATCCTGTACGACCGCGTGGCAGCAAGCTACCGCGCAGGCAACGTCGCACTCATCGACGTACTCCTGCAGGCGACCGACTTCGACGACTTTGTGAGCCGCCTGTACTACGCCAACAAGACTTCCGACGCCGACGCCGAGGCCATCCAGGCCGTCAAGGACATCAAAGCGTCCCTTGAGGCCGACCAGCAGGCGCTCTACGAGCATCAGGCTCAGCTCGAGGACCTTCGAGCCCAGCAGGAAGCCGCTCTCGACGAGCTCTCGGTACGCCTTGCCGCCGCGCAGGACTACGCCGCGTCTCTTGATTCCGAGGTCCAGGCACTCATCGCCCAGCGCGACGCCGAGATTGCCGCAGCCGCCGAGGCCGCGCGCATCGCAGCCGAGCAAGAGGCCGAGCGCCAGCGCCAGGAGCAGGCCGCACAGGGCGGGTCAAGCTCGGGCGACTCGGGTTCCAGTTCGGATTCCGGCGATTCGGGTTCGGGCGACTCGGGCTCTGGCGGGTCAGACGCGGGCGGATCGAGCTCTGGTGGCACCGGCGTCCACGACTCCAGTGTGGTAAGCGCCGCCTACAGCCTCATCGGCACGCCCTATGGCACGTTTGACTGCTCAGGCCTTACGAGCGCCGCGTACGGAGCCTGCGGCTACTCGCTCTACCACCAGTCGGGCGTGCAGTACAGTATCGTCGCAGGCAAAGGCAACCTCGTGGGAGCCGACGGCCTTGTGGCAGGCGACCTCGTTTTCTATGCCCGCGGCGGTTCCATCTATCATGTGGGCCTCTACATCGGCGACGGCTATATCATCGATTCCATCCCCTCGGGAGGCGTGCAGGTCAGGACCCTGTACTTCTGCGACGGCTTCTGCGGTGGCGGCAGCCCGCTCTAAGCCTCTCATCAGACGGACTATTCAGCGAACAAAGACCAGTAAGGAAATATCATGGTCATGAATGATTCAGAAGCACGACAGCTCACCAGGCGCGACTTCGGCAAGGTTGCCGTCGTAGCAGGCGCTGCATGCCTCATGGGCGGTGTCCTTGCGCCCCACGGTGCTCATGCTGCTACCGATGCGACCCTTGCGGCGCTTTCCGGCGCCCAAGCCGAGTATGAGGCGGCCATGGCCGAACTGCAAAGCATTACCGAGCAGCTTGAGATTGCCCAGTACAACCTGGCTGAGTGTCAGGCCAACCTACAGCAGACCAACGACCAGATCGCCGAGCTCGAGGTGACCATCGCCCAGAAGCAGTCCGAGCTGCTCGAGGCTCAGGATGTCCTTGCTGACCGCCTTGGGGCAAGCTACAGGGCCGGCACCTCCAACCTGCTTGAGGTTCTCCTTGACTCGGCCGACTTCGAGGATTTCGTGAGCCGTCTGTATTATGCCAACAAGGTCAACGACGCCGACACCGAGGCCATCAACAACGTCAAGACGCTCAAGGCCGAACTCGAGGCAGAAGAAACCGAGCTTCAGCAACAGCGCGCCACGCAGGAGCAGCTGCTTGCCGACCAGCAGGACTACACCGACCAGCTTGCCAGCACCGAGAGCTATTACAGCAGCTACACGGCCAGCCTGAGCTCAGAGGTCACTGCACTTATTGCCCAGGCCCAGCAGGAGACCATAGCCGAGCAGCGCGCTGCAGCCGAGCGCGCAGCCCAAGAGGCCGCAGGCTCCAACGGCGGCACTTCCTCGGGCAACACCGGCACCTCGAACGGAAACACGGGCACCACGACCAACAACGGTGGAAACGGCGGCACCACAGACAATGGCTCCACCGATAACGGCTCCAGCACGCCCGACAACAGCGGTTCCACTGACAACAGCGATGGATCCTCGGATGGAGACTGGGGCGGTGACTCCGACAATGGTGGTGGTTCTTCCGACGGCGATTGGGGCGGCTCCGCCGGCGGCTCGGGCAACCACATCTACTCGGTTGCCAGCATCGCCTGGAACTACTGCGGCGTGCCCTACGTGTGGGGCGGCACCGATCCTTCCGGCTTTGACTGCTCAGGTCTCACGCAGTACTGCTACGCCCAGGCAGGTTACTCCATCGGCCGCGACACCTATTCCCAGGCAGCCGATATCTCCGCCTGCGGTCAGATGGTCTACTCCATGAGCCAGCTCGAGGCCGGCGACCTCATCTTCCCGCACTCCGGTCACGTGGGAATCTACCAAGGCGGCGGTTGTCTCATCGACGCGCCGTACGAAGGCCAGGTTGTTCAGTACCGTTCATGCTGGTTCAGCGATTGTTTCGGCGGTTGCCCGGTCTAAGAGGCGTACCATAGTCAGGTTGATGTAACAGGCAAGCGCAGCAGGGGAGGTCGATATGGAAACCAACGGCATGCATGCACGAAAGCTCATTGCGCTCGGTGCGCTCACGCTTGCGCTCAGCGTCCCTGTTGCCCTGGCCGACACGGTCGACGATCCTGCAGACGATGCCGGTACCCAGCAGACCGACACGGTCGAAGACACTGCCGAAGGCACCGGCGAGCAGGACACATCGGAACAAGAAGCTCAGGCAGCGACTGCCGCGCCGACTTCCACCAACGAGCTCATCGCTGCCCAGCAGCAGTTTGACGAAGCTCAGGCAAAACTGCAGGAGATCGGTGCGCAGCTCGAGCAGACACAAGGTCTCATCCACTCAACGCAGGCCGACCTCAAGCGCATCGGCTCTCAAATTGACCAGACCAAGGCCGACATCGCACAGACCGCAAGCGACCTTGCGACCGCTCAGGCCGCATTGGCCGCGTACCTGCAGATTACCTATAAATCAGGCGTTCTAAGCTTCCTCGACGTCATTTTGGCCTCGTCGGACTTCAACGATTTCGTGACGCGCACGTACTACGCAAGCGCCGTACAGAACTCCCAGGTCGAGACGATCAACGAGATTAAGGACCTCAAGGTCAGGCTCGAGGAGCTTCAACAGGAACTCACCGAGCAACAGGCCACCGAAACCAGCTTGCTCAACCAGCTGCAGGAACAAGAGGCCCAGCTCGCCCAGCAGAAGCAAGAGTCCGACGACATCGTGGCTCAGCTGTCCACGCAAGTACAGCAGCTTTTCTCCGCACAACAGGAGCAGCTCACGGCGGCGGCATCGGCCCGTGCCCTTGCTGCGGGCGCGGCAGACGCAGGCGAGGCCGTAGGCGTGTACAACGTGGGCATCTCCCAGGGTTCCGTCACGGAAAACGCTTACGCATGCCTCGGTATGCCCTATGTTTGGGGTGGAGACGATTCCAACTACGCTGAGTACCTGGGCTACGACTGCTCCGGCTTCGCGCAGCACTGCTATGCCCTTGAAGGTTATTCCATCGGCCGCACCACCTGGGACCAGATAGACGACATCCAGGCAGCCGGCGACTGGAAGACCTCGGTAGAGGAGCTCGAACCCGGCGACCTGGTGTTCCCCAGCGACCACCATGTGGGCATCTACATCGGCAACGGTCAGATGATTGACGCGCCTTCACCTGGCCTCTTCATCAGGATCGACACAATCACCGACTTCATCGGCGGCGGCTCGCCGATATAAGTTCCAAAGACCCAGGGATTGAGAGGACACGATGAAACAGCTGCTCAGCGGCAATGAAGCCATAGCCAGGGGAGCATGGGAAGCCGGCTGCGACGCCGGCTTCGGCTATCCGGGCACCCCTTCGACCGAGACGCTCGAGACGTTTGCCAAGCTCGACGACGTCTATGCGGAATGGGCCATCAACGAGAAGGTCGCCCTTGAGAGCGCCCTGGGCTTTTCCATGGCAGGGCACCGCGCACTTGTGACGATGAAGCACGTCGGCGTCAACGTTGCCGCCGACCCGCTCATGTCGCTTGCCTACTCGGGCGTGCGCGGCGGTCTCGTGCTGCTTGCGGCAGACGACCCCGGCATGTTCTCCTCTCAGAACGAGCAGGACAGCCGCAACTACGCCGCATTTGCCCGCGTTCCCATGTTTGAGCCCGCTGACTCGGCCGAGGCCCTTGAAATGACCAAGGAGGCGTTCAGGCTCTCCGAGGAGTTCTCCACCATCTGCATGGTGCGTTCCACCGTGCGCATCTCACACACGCGCACGCCTGTCGAGGTAGGGGAGCGCCACGCAAGCGACCCCATCGCCTTTGAGACGAGCATCAAGGACTGGGTCATGATGCCGGCAAATGCCCGTCCCAAGCGCCTGGTGGCCGACGAGCGTGTGGCAAAGCTCACCGAATACGCCGAGGCGAGCCCACTCAACAAGATCGAGCTGCGTGACACCACCATTGGTTTCATCTGTTCCGGCGCTGCCTACCAGCACGTTCGTGAGGCCGTGCCCGAGGCGTCGACCCTCAAGCTCGGTATCTCCTACCCGCTGCCCGCACGCAAGATCATCGAGTTCTTTGGCGCGGTGGACAAGGTATACGTGGTTGAGGAGGCCTGCGATTACTACGAGAAGGCAATCCGCGCCATGGGTCACGTGCCTGCCGAGTGGGCAAGTCCGCTGCCCTGCGCCTTCGAGCTCTCGCCTGCCATCATTCGCCGTGCCCTGGGCCTTGAGGTTCCCTGCAACAATGAGGCCTGCAAGCTCGCCGCTGGGGCAAACCTGCCCGGCCGTCCTCCGGCACTGTGCGCCGGCTGCCCTCACCGTGTGCCGTTCTTCGAGCTCAAACGCATGCGCGCCATCGTTTTGGGCGACATCGGCTGCTACACGCTCGGCGCCTTGCCGCCGCTTGCCACGCTCGAGTCGGCCATCGACATGGGTGCCTCGGTGTCCATGGGCCACGGCTTCGAGGTCGCCCGCGCCCTGGAGAAGGAGCGTGGCTGCGAGCAGGTAGCCGGGGGAGCACGCCCCGTCTTCTCGGTCATCGGTGACTCCACGTTTGCCCACTCGGGCCTGTCGGGCGTCATCTCGGCCGTGTACAACGCTGGCTGCGGCAATGTCGTGATTCTCGATAACCGCACCACCGCCATGACGGGCGGCCAGGGCAACCCTGTGAGCGGCATCACGCTGCAGGGGAGGCCCTCGCGCGAGCTCGACCTGCCGAGCGTCCTTAAGGCATGCGGCGTTGACGAGGTCATCCAGGCCAACGCCCTCGACGTGAAGGAAGTCCGCGCCGCTCTCAAGCTTGCCGCCTCCCACACCGACATGCTCTCCGTCGTCATCTGCCAGTCGCCGTGCGTCGTGGAGTACAAGGTCCGCGGCACCAAGCGCATGGTGAACGAGGACGCCTGCAGGGGCTGCGGCGCCTGCGTGCGCATCGGTTGCCCCGCCATTAACCGTGATGCCGCTGGTCGCGCCGTGATTGACGCAAAGCAGTGCAACGGCTGCTCGCAGTGCGAACAATATTGCGCCTTCGGTGCAATCTCGACCGAGGAGTAGGACCTTATGACGAACAACGCATCGCTCTATCCCGATTTTCCCGCGAAGCCCATCACGGTCGTGCTGTGCGGCGTGGGTGGCCAGGGCGCTATCACTGCAGCTCATCTGCTTGCCGGCGCCGCGATGTTCTCCGGCTACGACGTGAAGGTCTCCGAGATTCACGGCATGGCCCAGCGCGGTGGCTCCGTCTCCACAACGGTGCGCTTCGGCGAGAACGTCTCCACGATGGTGTGCGACCCAGGCTGCGCCGACCTGCTCATCTCGTTCGAGACGATGGAGGCCCTGCGCAACCTCGAGTTTCTCAAGCCTGGCGGCCATGTCATCGTCAACGACACCCAGATTATCCCCATGCCCGTACTGAGCGGTCTGGCCACGATGCCTGGAAACATCGATGACACGCTTAAGGCTTACGGCACCGACGACGTGACGCTTTTCGATGCCGAGGAGCTCGCTGAAGAAGCCGGTAACCGCAAGTGCTCCAACGTGGCGCTTCTGGGTTGTGCAGCCTCGTATCTGCCCATCGAGGAAGATGCTTGGCACAAAGCCATCGAGAACCGCGTTCCCCCAAAAACTCTCGAGGCCAACCTGAAGGCCTTCGCACTGGCTCAGGAGAAGTAGGCGCAAGCCAGTCTGCTTCGCATGCAACGTTATTGTCGTAAAACCACAGTGCCCCGTTCCTCGATGAATCCGAAGAACGGGGCACTGTTTTGTAGCTCAACTCCATCAGGCGTCGAACCATATACCTGCCTCAAATACAAAGGCATGCTCTGAAAGCACTGAGGGCAATCAACCGGCAATCAGCCCTTAAGGCATGCTTAAAGCACCAGCATCAATGCATTCAATGCATTCAATGCACCTTAATTCCCATCTCATTACAGAGTAACTCTGTTCGAGACTGAGAACAGGGCCG
>CABQHM010000021.1 GCA_902464015.1 uncultured Coriobacteriales bacterium
CAACGTGAGCAACACGATGCAGTCCATGGCTGCGGCCACCGAGCGCGTCTTTGAGTTCCTCTCCGCACCTGAGGAAGAAGAGGCAGCAAACGCCCAGGTACCTGCCGTGCGCGACGGTCATGTGCAGTTCGAGCACGTCAAGTTTGGCTACGACCCCGCCAAGCCCATCATCCACGACTTCTCGCTGACCACCGAGCCCGGCCAGACCGTGGCCATCGTGGGCCCCACGGGCGCAGGCAAGACCACGCTCATCAAGCTGCTCCAGCGCTTCTACGACGTGGATGCAGGAAAGCTGCTCGTAGACGGCGTGGATGTGCGCGACTGGAACCGCACGGAGCTACGGAGCGAGTTCGCCATGGTGCTGCAGGACACGTGGCTCTTCAACGGCACGATTCGCGACAACATCCGCTACGGGCGCCCCGAGGCCACCGACGCCGAGGTCGAGGCCGCCGCGAAGGCCGCGCGCTGCGACCACTTCATCCGCACCCTGGCCGGCGGCTACGACTTCGTGATCAACGAGGAGGGCACAAACCTCTCCCAGGGCCAGCGCCAGCTCATCACCATCGCCCGCGCCGTCCTGGCCGATCGCCCCGCGCTCATCCTCGACGAGGCCACCTCGAACGTGGACACGCGCACCGAGGAGCTCATCCAGCACGCCATGGACGAGCTCATGCGCGGCCGCACGAGCTTCGTCATCGCACACCGCCTCTCCACCATCCGCAACGCCGACGTCATCTTGGTGCTTCGCGACGGCGACATCGTGGAGAAGGGCACGCACGCCGAGCTGCTCGCCCGCGGCGGCTACTACGCCGAGCTCTACAACTCCCAGTTCGACGAGGCGGCATAAAGACAGAGACCGCCAGACCGCAAATGACGGAGGGCCCTCGAACCTGGATCGATGATCCTAGGTTCGAGGGCCCTTCGCGTATATAAAACGCAATGACCTGTGGGGCTTGCGGGCCATACCAGCCAGAGCACCAGCTGCGCAAATATGACGCACAGTCAATGGTCTAGCCCTGGACGCCAAGGGCGGCTAGGCCGACCTCGTCCATAATCTGGGCGGCCTCGGGTCTCTTACCCTGGGCGCAGAGGGAGGCTCATGAGAGCGTTTCAGGCATGCGCCGGGCGCACGTCCCTCACGCCTGCGGGGTTGCCCAATCGCACGGGTCGGGCGCGGCAATGGCACGGATGCCCGCGATGATGATCTCGACGCCGCTGGCAAACGACTCCTCAGTGTAGGCCGCCTCGGCCGTCTCCATCCACGTGTGGCCCTCGGGGTCGGGATGCTCGGGCCTCGCGTTGAGCTCAGTAAGCTCCGCATGAATGAAGCCGCCGAGGAACGCATCGATAACGCACCAAGCGCGCTTGAGGATAGGGGCGGGAATGCCCTGGGCCTCGTGGAGGGCGTAGATGCGCGCCGTGTGCTCAACAAGGGGGGCGGCATAGCCGCCCGTCTCCACCTTGAAGAGATCGGCCTTACTGTGGCGCAGGTACAGCGCGCGAATGGAGCCCATTGTGCGACGAATCGTATCGTCCCAGCGCTCCCCCGGGATGGGATCGGCGTCTACCTCGCGAAACGCCAGGGCAACCACGCCGGCGCGAATCTCCTGAATGCCGTCGAAATACGTGTAAAGCGTCATGGGGGCGCAGCCTACGGCTGCGGCAAGCTTGCGCATGCTCACGGCCTCGATGCCGCATTCGTCTGCCATCTCCAGGGCACGCGCAAGAATCTTGTCGCGATCGAGACCGGGGGCAAAGCCGGGTTTCTTCGGCATGAAGAACCTCCATACACCATGCTTGAATTCTAAGTCCGTACAGTGTACAGTACCGCCATGTTCGTACACTGTACGGACTTAAAGCCTCGCACGTTCGCCCCATATTGCGACTGCGCGTGAGGCTTGATCACAAGACAAGGGGAAGGAAGACTCAATGAGCACCATTTCGCGTCGTTCATTTGTTCAGGCAGCAGGCGTTGCCACAGCCGCAGTAGCAGCTGCGGGCACGGCAAGCGCCCTGGCGGATTCTGCAGGAGCCGCTGCGCCCGAGGCCACCGCTGCCGACTACCTCAACATCTACGCCAACGGCGTCACCGCCATGCCCGCCCGCGCCGTCGCTTGCCCCGGCCCGCGCGGCCCCATCGCCTTTGAGTCCCGCACCATTGCCGACAGCGAGATTGCGCGCACCGAGGACTTCGACGTCGTCGTCGCCGGTGCGGGCATCGGCGGCCTCATCGCCGCGCTCAAGGCCGCCGACATGGGCGCCAACGTGCTGCTTCTCGAGAAGATGACCAAGGGACGCGGCTGCTTCGAGTGCTTCGGTGCCGCCGGCGCCAAGTGCCAGGAGGGCACCGAGATCGACAAGACCGCCCTCTTCGACGAGATTCAGCGCTCCGCCTACTGGCGCTGCCGCCCCGAGCCGGCGCACACCTACTGCGACCGCTCTGGCGAGGCCACCGACTTCTGGCAGGAGATGCTCGACAAGGGCCAGAACGGCTTCGTCATCTCCAAGGTTGAGCAGGGCCCCTCCACGTGCGGCATGCCCGCCCTCACTCCGCTCATCGACACTGAGCTGGGCTTCTACGATTCGCCCTGCCTGCCCGAGGACGCCGGCGTGCGCTCGGGCCTGTCGGGCATCTACGTGTGCCTCGAGATGCAGCAGGTTGCCAAGAGCGCCTATGAGAACATTGACATGCGCTTCTCCACTCCTGCCGTACAGCTGACGCAGGACGAGTTGGGCCGCGTCACGGGCGTCATCGCCAAGGACGCAGACGGCTACTTCAAGGCAACCGCTTCTAAGGGCGTCATCATCGCCACGGGCGGCTACGACTGCAACCCCGAGATGATGCAGGCCTGGACGCGCCCCGAGGACTATGCCAACTCCTCTTGGTGGAACCCGGGCTGGGGCACCACGGGCGACGGCCACATGATGGGCCTCGCCGCAGGCGCGCAGATGGACCCGATCCCCCAGCCCGTCATGAACTTCCGCTGGGGCAACCCCGACTCCTTCGACGACGCGCGCACCTGGAACGCCGTGTACTTCGGCATTCTGGTGAACGGCCGTGGCCAGCGCTTTGTGCGCGAGGACCTGCCCTTCCAGAGCGTCTCCAACGCCCAGAACGCCCAGCCCGCCTACGGCAAGAACTGCTGGTACGTCTTTGACGAGACTATGGCCGACGGCATGCTCGACGACGCCACGCTCGAGGAGTTCAAGGGCAAGGGCTGGCTCTACGAGGCTGCGAGCCTGGAGGAGCTCGGCGAGGCCGCTGGCGTCGACGGCGCGGCGCTGGCCCAGACCGTGGCCGACTACAACGCCGGCTTCGAAGCGGGCAAGGACGAGCGCTTCGGGCGCGACCTTGCGGCCACCATCCCCTTCACCGGCACGCGCTACTTCGCCTTCACCTCCAACAGCAACGTGCTGGCCACAGTGGGCGGCCTCACCATCGACGGCAACTGCTCGGTGCTCGACTGCAACGACATGCCCATCCCCGGCCTGTTTGCCTGCGGCAACGCCTCGGGCAACTTCTTCTCCGGCAACTACCCCCGTCACATCCCCGGCACCTCCATCGGCCGTGCGGTGACGTTTGGCTACGTGGCCGCCGAGAGCGCCGTCAACGGCACGATTGACGAGGGCCCCATCGTCGAGGGCAGCGCCCCCGCCCTCACCGCCTACGGCACCGGCGAGGCCGTGGACGAAGCGACCGTGCAGGCGGCCGTCGAGCTGGGCAGCTGGAACCCCTACGACTCGGTCCACGGCGGCAGCTCTTCCTACAGCCCCGAACAGCTTGCCGGCAACGTCGCCGCCTGCGACAACTGCCACACCTACCGCGCCGGCGACGCCACTGTCGCCGACAACATGGTGATGGAGTAAAGTACCCGATCAGCGGGCAGGCCTGCTAAAAGGAATCACCTAACGCAAGTACCCCCGGCGCCCAGTTCATCATGGGCCCAGGGGTACTTCTTTAGTTATATCTATACAGCGCATATTAGTCGCGATATCCGCCTACGAGAAACAGGCTAGGCAACCTTGACGCCTCCATTGGCAGCGTAACGATACAGGAGGTGTGCATTGCTATGGAGGAACTCCTCGAAGAGAGCCTTCTCCCCCACCGTGAAATGACCTTCCCAGTCAGTCCAGGTATAGCTGGGCAACTCACAACGCGCAGAATCAAAACCGTCCTGCGTCGGACGTTCGAAGTGCACCACTACCTTATCCACCCCATCGGCATGGATGACTTGAGAATGGGTGATTTCCGTTCCGTCGCCAAGAGTGATATAGGGATACATCATGACAGCCTCCTTTCAAATGCGCCCTCAGTATACGCCAGATTGAATTGCGGCCCGGCGCACACCTCAGACTTCCATATCGGACGTTTTTCGGACGATAATTGGACGCTGTATGGTATAGTGTCTGAAACGTCCGCTTGCGACTGATGGGACATTGGCATGGGGTGGAGCAATACGTTCGCCTCCCTGAAGGAGAGCAACAAACTCGAGGTGAAGGCTGCCCGAGAGGGTCTGCCTCGCAGCCTCTGGGAGACATACTCCGCGTTCGCCAACACCGACGGGGGCACCATTCTGCTCGGCGTAGAAGAAGACTCCCACGGAGCTCTTTCCGTATGCGGCGTTAACGAGCCAGAATCCCTGGTCAAAGCCCTGTGGGATGGCCTCAACAACCCCAGTTGCGTCAGCGTCAACCTTCTTACTGATAACGACGTAACCATCGACGTCGATGCGGGCGCATCGTACATCGTCATCGAAGTCCCGAGGGCCCCGCGCCAGGACCGACCCGTCTATATACGCAACATCCTCGCTTCGGGTTCATTTCGCCGCAACGGCGAGGGCGACTACCACTGTACATCCGAGGAACTCAAAGCGCTCGTGCGTGACGGGGGCGACGACATCGATCGGCTTGTTCTCGAAGAGTTCGAGCTTGGCTCTTTGTGCGAGGAAACCGTTGCCTCTTATCGCAATGCGTTTCAAGCACTGAGGCAAAATCACCCGTGGAACAGGCTGGCAGACTCTGATTTCCTCATGCGTATAGGGGCAATCGGCCGCGGCGGGCGCACGCATCAACTCCATCCAACACGAGCCGGGCTTCTCATGTTTGGATATGAGTACGAGATCACGCGCGAATACCCGAGCTACCTGCTCGACTACCGAACACGTCTGGGCGACCGGCGATGGGATGACCGCATTGCGAGCATGGACGGCACCTGGAGCGGCAACGTCTACGACTTTTGGCGCAAGGTCTATATGAAAGTGGTCGAGGGCCTTCCCAAGCCTTTTGCCCTCGGGCCCAACATGCGCCGACTCGAAGACACCCCCATGCATGCGGCGCTGCGCGAGGGCCTCGCAAACATGCTTGTACATGCTGACTACTACGGCAGAAGAGGTTGTGTCGCCCTGCGCGAACCTGGTCGCATAACCTTCAGCAATCCGGGGGGCCTGCGCATGTCATGTGACGTCGCGCTCCAAGGCGGCACATCCGACCCGCGCAACGCGACGCTCATGCGGATGTTCAGCCTCGTGGGAATCGGCGAGCGCATCGGCAGCGGCTTCGACGTCATGCGCGCAGCCTGCACCTGGGCCGAGCTGCCACAGCCCATGCTGGAGGAGTCCTGCAACCCCGACTGTACGACGCTCACGTTTTGCATGGAACGCGATAATGGCTCGCCAACGAGAGCAGGTGCCAACCGCAGCATGCCAGCAGAACGCGAGTCTGACTCGCACCTCGACAGGCCCGTCGACTGCAGCATGTCAGTAGGATGCGAGTCAGGTTCACGTCTCGACAGACCCGTCGACATGGCCACTGCACGCATCTTGGACGCTTGGGAACAAGCAGGTCACGGCCGCTCCATCAATGCCGCGCCCTCCTCTGCCGCTGCAACGCTGCAGACAGCAGACGGTGACAATCTCACTGCCCACCATGGCTCCGGCGACGGTCGTGTCACGCCCGGCAAGGTTACCGTAAGTGCCAAACAACTCAAACGGCGTCGCCTGCCCCGCGAGGAGAGGAATCTCGTCATGCATTTCGTCATCGAGAACGGAGAGATCCGTCGCATTGAAGCCCAGGAGCTTCTCGGCATCGGCTCAACAAAAGCCAAGGCCCTGCTTAACGACATGGTCACGCAGGGTCTCCTCATAGTCGAAGGTGCCGGCCCCTCCACCCGCTACCTCAGCGCCAGCGCATAGCGCCGAAAAACACCGCACGTTTGCGTTTTAATTTCGCGTATCGAAATGGCCGCTCAGTCCACACCGTATCTACCAGGTGTGATGTCAAACCGAAATATCCAGTCATAGAAAGTGAATGACTTAAAGCACAAACACACACCTATTTTTCCAAAGGCGCGAGCCATTCGGGGCGCTATAGTTTTCCTAACTAAACCGCCAAGGGGGGCAGGATGGAAAACGAAAGAATCAAGGCTTGCAGGAGCACCTCTCCCGGAGAGGCTCAGCCAGGGGACGTGTGCACGCCAACCGACCCCTTGCATAAGCAGGAACCTTCGGCAGGCAATACGATTCGGGATCCAAACAGGCTCACGGTGGGCGCGATGGCACAGCTCAATTGCGTGTCGGCGCGCACCCTGCGCATCTATGACGAAAAAGGCCTGCTTGTGCCCGCGTGCCGCGACGATGAGACGGGATATCGCTACTACACGCTCGCACAGTGCGAAACACTCGACACCATCCAGCTGCTTCAACGCCTTGGTTTCGCCCTCGACGAAATCAAGGACGTCATCGCCAACCGCGACGTGCCGGGCCTTTTCGACCGGCTTTGCGCCAAGGAAGAAGGCCTCGACCGGCAGCTCGGCGAGCTCAAGCGCCTCAAGTACCTGCTGCGGCGCCTCAAAGACCGCTGCATGACCGCGCAGTCTGACATCGAGTGCGGCGTATGTCGCGTCGAGGCACTGCCCCAACGCCGCGCCATCGTCTACGACCTGCCTGAAAAGTATTGGGTCCATGAGGGCAAAGGCAGCTCGGCTGAACAGCTCTTACTCTGGCAAATGGCAATCTGCCAGGTAAAACGCGAACTCATCGACTCGGGCGTGTCGCCCAGCTACTTCGGCAACGTCGCTTGCCACGTGAAGCGAGACGCCCTGCAGTCAGGCTCCATCGACTACACGAGCGCGCTCATCTTCATCGACAACCGCGACATCGACGTCTCCGTGCCCACCACAACCATCCCCGCAAGCCTGTACATGACCATGTACTGCACCGACCGGAGCTGCGACGAGGGCGAACTCGCGGAAACGCGCTGCCTGCACACCTTGCTCGATCACATTGCCGAGGCCGGGTACGAAATCACGGGAGACTACGTGGGCGAGGTGGTGCTCGACAGCGAGCTCTTCTCCTTCTCCGGTCGCGACGAGCTCATAAAACTCCAGGTACCCGTGCGCAAACGAGCATAAGCGAAGAACCGACGACAAAGTCGGGGCATGGCAAGATGGCCCCGACGGCACGTCCACTCGGATAGAACTGGCAGGCACGGCATTCCACACGGGCGCTTCCGCGCAAACAAAAGGGGCGCGTCGCCTCCTCACGGAGAAGCGACGCGCCCCTTCTTCAAATCCTACTCGTCCACGCGCTCAACCGCGCGGCACTCGCTCCTCCTACGCCGTCGCGCTTGCGGTCACGCCGATGTTGGGCGTGTTGGCAGCGTCGGCAGCACCAGGGGCCGCGGGTGGGGTGGCCTCATGGGTAAAGTCGATGGCCACGATGTCGCGGGCGAAGTACTTGGCGGAGGTGGAGCCCAACCACAGCTGGCAGGTACCGCCCATGGAGTTCTCCAGCGGCTCGCCGTTCACCCCGAACACCACGAGGGTGTAGCGCTGCTTGACATAGGACAGGGGCAGCGACACCTTGTAGCCGTCGGTCGTGGTGAACGTGACGGTGTTGGCGTCAGCGGCAACGCCCGCCTGGTTCATGATGTCCACGAACTTCACGCCGGTGACCTGGGCGTTTGCAGCGGCGCGCATGTCGGCGCCGTTGCCGGCGCAAGCGCAGCCCATCTGCACAGTAAGCGCCGAATCGTCGGCGAGCTCGTCAAGCGTGGCGGTAAAGGCGTTGTCCACGTCGCCGCCCACCGTGAGGGTCCACTCGTCAAGCGGCTTGGAAGCAAGGTCAGTACCGGCCTGCGTGCCGCACAGGTACTTGTCCGCGCCCTGGAAGTCGTGCTTGATCTGGGCATTGGGCGTCACCGTGGACTGATTGAACCCGAACGTGCCCTCAACCGTGCTGAGCTGCACCTGGTTGGACACGGTCGCAGCCTGCATTTCCTGGGTGGCAGCCACGGCCTCGGGGGCCTGCGGGGCAGCATCGGTAGCCGCCAGTACCATGAGAGGCGCGGCGCCTGCGGCAAGAAGGGCGGCAGTTCCCGTCAGCGCGATGCCGGCAACGGTAGTCTTCGAGGTCTTCATGGTTACTTCTCCTCCTTGGCGCTCTGCTCTGCGGTGTCTGCAGCATCAGCGGCGGCACCCTCATCGGTTGCCTCGGCGGTCGTCTCGCCGCCGTCAGCCGCGAGGTTCTCTGCCAGGTAAGGCTCGGTGGCAGGATCGAGGTCGTACTCGTTGAGACCGTTCTCAAGCTGCTCGTCCCACTCGGGATGCGCGGCGTTGGCCGCAGCGTTTGCCTCGGCGGCGGACTCATACGTCACACCGTTCTCCTCGGCCACGGCGTCATCGGCGATGTCGTAGCTGGGATAGGTGGGCAGGGGCGCGCCGGCCGCGTCAGCGTCGGCCTTGATCTGGTCGGCGTTGTGGGAGACGAGCATGAGCTCGACCGGCTCCTCGGAAACGCGACCGTTGTCGCAGATAGTGCGCACGCGCACGACGTAGGCGGTGTCCTCCTGCGGGGTGAACGTGTAGTACCAGTTCACGACCTTCTGCGGATCGACGTCGTCGAAGTCGTACTCCGTCCAGCTTGCGCCGCCGTCGAGCGACACCTGGATGCCCTTGACCGTCCAGTCGTAGCCGTGCGACCAACCCTCGATGGTGTAGGGCTGGCCGGTCTCGATGACCGTGCCTTCCTTGACATTGAGGAAGCCCACCTGCGGCTTGTTGTAGAAGCTGTTGGAGGGGTAACGCTCGTTGCCGTCCTGCGTCCACTCGTCGCTCTGCTGGTGCCAGCCGTTCTGGTTGGGCAGCCACGGGTCGGAGCTGTCGGCGAACACGAAGTCAGAGACCGACTTCCAGCTGTTGCCCGCGCTCTCAAACGAGCACCAGCACCACACCGGGTAACCGTCTTCCCAGTTGATGAGATGGCCGTTGATCTTGTACACGATGTAAATGTCGTCGATATGCTGGCTGAAGACGTCGCGCGTAAGGTCCTCGTGCGAGCCGTCGGCCGCCATGATCTGCAGCGACTTGGCCTCGTCGGTGTAGCCGCCGGCCTGCTTCAGAATCCACGACAGCGGGATGGCGTCGATGTCGTAGTTGCCAAAGAAGGAGCCGCCCATCGGGTTCATCGTGCACACCATTGCCTTGGTGACGTGCTCGTTCTCGGCGTTCTCAATGAGGTCGGACAGCGTGTAGGTGACTTCCTGGCCCACGCAACCGCCCACGGTGATGGTCCAGTTGGCGAAGAGGTCCTTGTCGAGCGGCGTGCCCTCTTCCTGATAGTGATAACGGTCGTGATCCCAGTAGAAGCCAGGGCCGCGCCAGTTGTAATCCCACGTGCTGTCCCAAGACGACTTGTCCTGATCCCACACGACCTCGGCGTCGACATCGCTCTGGTCAGACACGGCCGTCACGCCGCCGAACATGTCGTGCTTCACCACGTCGTAGAGGCCCATGTAGGTCGTGTCGTTGGTGGACAGGGTGTCCTCGGTGTTGGAGTCATAGGCGAAGTGGCAGCTCCAGCAGTTGCCGCCCATGGAAGTGAACGCCTCGCCGTTCTTCACCTGGTGAATCTGGTGCATGAGGTCGCCGAACGAGTACTGCTGCGTGATGTAGCCAGGCTGCCAGGTATGGCAGTCAATGCACATCTGCACGGTGTACTGCACGGGGGCGCAGCGCGTGATGTCCTGGTGGTCGAAATCGGGCATGGTGCTCACGAGTTCGGCCAGGTCGTCATGGCAGGAGTTGCAGCCGCGGTTCTCGCCGTTGAGATAGGTGAGGTTGTAGGAGGGCATGAAGTCGTTCACCTTGTAGGTGTCGTAGCCGATGTCCTCGGGCACGCGCTGGGTCTGGGTGCCGTCCTCGTCCACATAGACCGTGGGGGTGTTGTCGGCGATGTACTGGTCGCTCGTATAGGGCACCGACTGCGGGTCGGAGCCGGCGTTTGCCGCAGACTGAGCAGGTTCAGGCTGGTCAGCCGCGTACTTGGTGCCAGAGGCAAACGTGTTGTCGTTGGTGGCCGTGCCCTCGAACTTGTCGGCGTCAGCGTCGAACAGAGCCTGCACCGCCGGGCTGTACTGACCTTCAGACGCCTGCTCGGTGCTGGTGTCAGCGCCTTCCTCGGCCTGCGAGAACGCAGGCACCGCGACCAAAGCCAAACCCAGACCCGCCGTGCACACCAATGCGGATGCAACCGTCGCAAACCTGCGACTGGAAACAACGTTTCGTGCCATGAGTCTCCCCTTCCATTCTTGCCCATGCTGCAACGCATCGGTTCGAGCCTATGCGCCGAGCCTTCGTAGCGTCCCTTGCAACGCGTACGATGTCGTTGTAAGCCTTGACGCAACGGCAAGCTCAAGGGGTCTTATTGAATTTTTTGAACAATTTTTCAGGATGGGAAGGGTCCGACGGAGCATGATTGATGCGAACTTGGCCCGCCCTGTCGAAAGACAAATTCGGGGCCCAAACAGGCCCCGAATGCTGCGATTGACGTTCTTTAATAAGCAGGCAGATCGAAGCAGGCAAATCGACTAACTCTGCGACACGGGCGTGAGCAGAAAGAAGTCCAAGGGCGCCACGTCGGCACGCCAGAAGAAGTACTGGGTCTCGCCCGCATCGTCCACATGGGCGAGCTCAATCGCCTCGTAGCCGGTGTAATCCCACACCCCGCCGGCATTGTAGAGAAGCGACTCATCCCATCCCAGGTAGACAAGGAGCTTCTTCATCATCGCCGCGTAGCCGCCGCCTCCGCAGCACAGCACCACGGGGCCGTCCTGCGGGAAGAGGTCCTGCAAAATGAGCAGCGACTGCTCGTAGCAAGGAGTTGCCGAGACAATCTCGCCGGCCTCGTCCCATTCCACGTCGAAAAGGCGTTCGCCCTCGTAGGCACCTGAAACCGGCAGCTCCTGAAGGGTGCCCACGTACGGGTACGGCACTACCTTGAACCCGGCAATGGCAAACGAGAGCACCGAGTCGCCGCCGATGGCGGAGTAGTCGGCCGGGTCCTTGAGCAGACGCATGTCACGATAGGCCACACCGGGAATGCCCAGGTAGTCGTCGATGGTATCCATGTTGACGTTGAGGTCCACACCGAAGTCGCTGTCAGGGTCGGGCTCAGCCGGAGGGAGTTGGCCCACCTGGGCCGCCTCGTCTGAATCGGCCGCCTGATCATCGGCGTCATCGTCCTCGGCCTGGGCTTCTGCGGCATCGGCCGTTACGGCCGCCTCATGCGCATCATCCGCCTGGCCCTGCGCCCATGCGGGCATCGCCGCCGCGAGACCCAGCGCGATGCCAGCTGCGCCCAATGCCAGCGTATCCTGGACAAACTCCTTGCGCTCAACCATGCTCATCTCACTCACCTCTTGACGATGAAACCCCAGGCTTCAAGTTCCTCGAGCTGCTCTTCGGTGCGCTCGTCGGTATAGCTCGCCGTGGTGGCCGTGTCCATGATCATGGGCAGCTCCGGGAAGAAGTTGTACACGATGATGGCGTTGTGCAGCACGCGGCATGTGGTGGACACGCCGGCGAACTCGACGCTTTCAATCTGAATGCCCTGCTCACGGTAGCCCTCGATGACACGGACAAGACCCGGCGCGCCATAGGTGCCCGTCATCACGAGCGTGGCGTTGTCGGGGTTGAGCAAGTCGCGGACCTTGCCGTAGAGCTGCCAGCCCTCAGTCGCCGGATCGCAGTGCGGCGGGTTGACCGTGGCCTCGCGCGTGGCGGCGTACTCGTCGGCCGGGTGGGTGTCCATCGTGTAGATGATGAAGTCGCCCCGGTCGCGATACTCCTGGATCTTCGCACAGATGGCGTCTTCCACGGCCACGGCGGGCTCGATACGGCCGAACACGCCACCGTCAACGAAATCTACCTGGTAGTCCACCACGACGAGCACGCGTTTCGGGTTGGCCGCGCGCTCGTCGGCGTAGGTCACCTGCGGCACCGCGTAGGCGCTCACGTGCCCGTCGGCGCTCGAGATGTACTCGATGTCCTCCGCCACACCCGAGTAGGGGTTGTAGTCGCCTTCGTCTGCGGCAGAGTCGTCGAGGTCGTCGAAGTCGGTGGCCTCATCGGCCTGGGCCGCACGCGGCACGCTCGCTGCAAAACCACCTGCTACCGCCGCCCCAAGGGCCGCCGCCCCCATACCCAGAGCCTGCGCCCTCGTGACCCCGCCATCTTGCGATGTATCAATCATGAGACCTCCTCAGTATGCCCACGCATCACTGCGATGGGCACATTGTGCCTGCTTGTTGGCATGTGTACACGCACGCCCACCTACGGTCGCATCCTTCACCTGCGCGCAATTACCTGCCGCTCGCCCGTCAACCTCACCTTTGACTCGTTGCAGTCCGCTTTCGTTCGACCTTCGTTCTGATGTATATGCCTATGCACATATACATATAGGCATATACATCACATCCAATCAGACAAAGGCCCAGTTTTCCTCTATCACGCGTCAACAGGGCAATTGCCCCTAACAACCCAGGAACTGGTCCTCAAGCGTGGGGTATCCAGCATCCGCCCAAGCCTTTACGCCACCGTCGAGCACCTTGACAAGCTCCTCGTCGTACCCATTGGCAATCAGCGTGAACCAGGTCTCGGCCAAGCGGTTGCTGTTTTTAAGCGCAACAAGAATGACCTCCTTGTCCTGGGGAATCTCGCTCATACGAATCTCAATCTGCCTGCCAGCAGGAATGTTACGCGAGCCTTCAATGAGCTGATTTTGAAAGTCGCGGTGGCTGCGAATGTCAATAACGCACACCTCGCGACTCTTAAGCTTTCCTGCGTCAAAGAGCTCGTAGAGGTCATCAACTGAGATGAGCGCGTCCTCAGGGATTTCCTTGAACTTGCGCGACTTGTTGGACTTCGCGCTTGTGTTGTCCGCAGAGGAGTCAGCGGAGGCGTCCTTTGACGAGGCATTCGCACCCTTGGCAGCCGAGTCGGACTTCGCCGCGGTGCCACCAGCGGCGGTTGCGTCGTCTGCGTGCGCGCTGCCAGCCGCAGCCTTACCTGCATCGCCCTGGGCGGAGGCAGCCTTTGTCCCCTTGCCGGAACCCTGCGCCTGCGAAGTCGCAGCTGCCTCGGAGCCACCCGCGCCCGCCGCCCACGCCTGCCCGCAGATGCCACCTAACGCAAGCGCCGTAGCACCTGCCAGGCCCAACGTCACTGCCTCACGCCGCGTGACGCCTCGCATTGCCCCACCCGGTTCGTTTGCCATAGCAACCCCCTTCTTGTCGGTTACGTTCATAGTAAACCTTCACGCTAGGTAAGACTCAATGGGATATGGGGCGGACATTGACGAATGACAAAGGCCGTGGGGATAGGAGAAGTGATTGCGAACTCCAAGGGCCATGGGAAGCAGGGGCAGTGCCCTCGCAATGGCCAGGCCCGAAAGAACAAGACGCAAGCGCCAAGAGCGCGAGGAGCATGTTCGAAGGCCGACTCACTTTATTAGATACTCCACCAACAAAAAGCCGTCGACCTCGGGAGATTCGAGGTCGACGGCTTTGAGGTGCCCAAGCGACATACGTCTTATAACGCGCCGCCACATCTAGCTGCTATTTCACAATCAGGTGCTAAGTACGCTCTTAAAGCCCACGCTTGTAGCCGCCGTGGTCGCCAGGACGGCGACGGGGCTTGGCGCCGGGATCGGCAGACGCAGCCTTGGGAGCAGCAGCATTGCGAACCTGGCTCGTCGCAGCGCGAGCCGAGCCGGAGCGGCGCGACCTGTTGGCCGAGACAGCCGAATGCTGGCCCTTGTCCGAGGCCCGGCCATCGCTCGCACGGCCTCGACCAGAAGCGGAGGGCCGGCCATCATTCGACGTATGAGGCTTGTTGGCCCGACCGCGACCGTCAGAAGCAGGACGCTCGTCAGCTGCGCGGCCAGTCCCCATCGACTCTGCAGTGCGCTGATGACGCCCACGATTCCCAGAGGCACCGCCCTCGCCAGCACGGCCGCGAACAGCATCGCCGCGGTCGCTGACAGCCAGACCGTCCCCACTCGCACGACCGCGACCATTGGACACGGCGCGGCTTCCACGGGTACGGCTGCGGCCGTCGGCACCCTGCGACTCGCAAGCATTCTGAGTCTCGCACTCAGAACGGCCTTCGCCGGCCTGCTTCGCACGACCGCGACTGCGACCGTGACCAGAGGCACAGACCTCGCCGGCCTGGCTCTCACCCTCAACGCGAGCCCTGCTCGTCTCGCCGCCCCGCTTCGCGCGGCTCTCTTCGGCAGCGCCGTTTGCACGGCCCTCGCCCGCCTCGCCGCCTCGCTTCGCATGACCACGGCCGCCACCGCGGGCCTCGCCGGCCTGCGACACGCCCGACTGCACGCTGCGACCAGCCTCGCCCGCGGCCTCGGCAGCCGCCTTCTGCTCGAGCATCTTCTTGCGGGCCTTCTTGCTCGGCAGCTTGTCGGTAGGCTTGCGATCGGGATCGGGCACGAAAGCGTTCGCGCCGCAATCGATGCCCTCGGCGCGAGGGAAATCGGGCACGAGCTTGCCCATGAGCGCCTCGATATCGCGCAGGTCAAAGTACTCGGCCTCGGCCACGAAAGTAAGCGCCCAGCCAAACTGACCAGCGCGGCCCGTGCGACCGATGCGGTGGATGTAGTCCTCGGCGTCGCTGGGCACATCGAGATTCACCACGTAGGAGACCTCGGCGATGTCGATACCGCGCGCAAGCACGTCGGTGGCCACCAACACGTCGGCCTCACCGTTGGCAAAGCGGCGCAGCGCAGTCTCACGCTGGCCCTGCGTGCGATTGCCGTGAATGGCCGCCGCAGTGATGCCGGCCTTATTGAGCTTGCGACACACCATGTCGGCGCGGTACTTGCCGCGGCAGAACACGATGACGCGCTTGGAGCCCTCGCGCTTGAGCACGTCGATGAGAATGCGGACCTTCTCCTTCTCAGCCACGCCGAGAACGTACTGGTCGATAGTCTGCGCAGCAGTGCCCTTATGGGCGATTTCCACGCGAATAGGGTCTTTGACCAGCTCTTTTGTGGTAGAAAGCACATCATCGCCCAGGGTAGCCGAGAACAGCAGCGTCTGGCGCGTGGCAGGCGTCTTGGCAACGATGCGGCGCATGGCGGGTGCAAAGCCCATGTCGAGCATGCGATCGGCCTCGTCGAGCACGAGCACAGACACGTCAGAAAGATTGGCCGCACCCTGGTCGATAAGATCGATGAGACGGCCAGGCGTGGCGATGAGCACGTCGCAGCCGCGGGCAAGGGCGGCCTTCTGGGGCTCGTAACCCACGCCGCCCACAACGACGGCGCAGCGATGGCCGGTCTGCTTGCAAATGACGCGCGCACAGGCCTCAATCTGCTGGGCGAGCTCGCGGGTGGGAGTCACAACAAGCATGAGAACACCCTGGCCCTTGGCGGCATGGCCAAGGCGATCGAGCGTGGGGAGTAGGAACGCGGCCGTCTTGCCGGTGCCGGTCTGGGCGGCCGCCATGACATCGCGGCCCTCGAGCACTGCGGGGATGGCACCGCGCTGCACGGGCGAGGGCTCCTCGTAGCCCATCTCGGCAACGGCGGCAAGAACCTTCTCGGACAGTCCGAGCTGGTCAAAGCGGGTTATATCGTTGGTGTTCACGTACAAACGTCCAATCTGTGCCCTGCGAACGCCAAACCGGGCGGCGGCAAAGTGCCAGGCACACCGCGGCTGCAAGGCCGTATGGGTTGCGGCGTGAGGAAGCGGCGCGGCGTACAGGCGGCGCTCGGCACGTTTCCAGGCGCACGACCGCTCCGTAACGGGCGGCGCGGCTTCATCGGCACTGGACGTAGCAAGCCTCACGATATGGGCGCCCGCCTTATCGGGCAGCCCCCGGGAGCGCCTCTTGCGCCCCGAATGTGCCGACTACTATACGGCAGTCGCACCGCCCAACTCGCCCGACTCGCCCGTCCGCCCGAAAAGAGCATGAGCGAGCGAGTACGCAGAGGCTCATCCGACGCACGACCCCGCCTAACACGTTTTCAAACCAAGCACCAGGAACCCATCGCGCGACCCGCCTACACCACCAAATCACACCTAATCTCGACACTGCACCGGTACACAAATAGGAAAGGTAAAGCCATGGTCGGAAGGCAGGGAAAAGGGGCTGAAGGAGGGGCCGCATATTGTGAGCGAGTTGTCATCAATGTAGCGGTGCATCTTGGCACGCGCCCGCTCGGATATGCCGTTTGAGCGGCGGATATCCTGCATCGAGAGAATGCAGCACACGCACGCACAACC
This sequence comes from uncultured Coriobacteriales bacterium, assembly GCA_902464015.1. Classification (GTDB taxonomy): domain Bacteria; phylum Actinomycetota; class Coriobacteriia; order Coriobacteriales; family UMGS124; genus UMGS124. Next base: position 16,576 of record CABQHM010000021.1, read on the forward strand.
GCCAATGACTTGGAGACCCTCAGCTTTCAACCCCTCGATGAGATGGGCAAACCGCACGGGCACGGTGCGCCCCCAATGCACGGCGCCACCAAGGCGGTCGCCACCCTCACCTACCGCAGGGTCATGCAGGCTCCCCAATCCGCCAATGGGCATATGCGCAATAAGCAGGTCAAGCATTTCGTCTTCTGGGAAAGCTTTGTACCCCGCATCTGCCGCATCCGGGCAGAAATAATACTCAGGCACATCGCAAAGCCCCACATATCCCATGTGGGCGCACATTGCATCGTACAAGCGCATACAATCGAGCATGGCCTGACGATACTCGATGTCGTGCTCAAGCAAGCGCGTATACTCTCTGCAACGCCTGGCTGTAAACGGCTGATCTACAAGGTAATTGGGCAGGTCCCTCGGGGGAATGCCGATGTTTTTAAGCAATACCGCACTCATGAGGCGCCACATATCGGCGTCGCTGTACATGCGACGCGCCTGCTCTCCCTCACGCGCAGGCGTCACAATGCCGAGAGACTCGTAGTACATGATGGTCGTGCGCGACAAACCAAGTGTGCGAACTATATCGTTGATTGTGTACCGCTTGGCATCAATCTTCTCGCCCTGTGCGCGACCGTCCACCATGCAAACCTCCTGCCGATTCGCCGTCACCTGAGACATATATCTTACTCACCGTCACACGACAGACCATAACACGAAAAATGGCGGGAGAATGGGCACCGCTCATTCTCCCGCCATCACAAGTCTGTTAATAAGACGTAAGCAGGCCCAGGCTCAGTAAGAGCTCAGCCCGCACCCAAATGGTCGCACGTCGTTACTTCGCAGCAGCAGCCGCGCTGGCACCAGCGATCTTGCCCATGATGAAGCACTCGCCTACGTTCATGCCGCCCGCATACATCTGAGAGGTCATGCCACCAAGCTCACCAGCGGAATACAGGCCCTTGATGGGCGTGTCATCGAGGTCGAGCACCTGGGCGTTGACGTCACGCTCGGGGCCGCCCTGGGTGTTCAGCAGGGCAGGCTTAAAGGGCACAACGTAGTACGCCGCACCGTCAAAGGCGCGCATATACTGTGGGTCGCGCCCAAACGCGTAGTCCTTGCCTCCCCCGACAAACGAATTGAAGTCGTCGATGGTCTCGCTCAGTACTGCAGCATCGCAGCCAATCTCCTTGGCAGCATCCTCGACGGTCGCGCACTCAACGAAGTCACCGGCGAAGTCATCGGGAATAAGTTTCGCCTCGACAGCCGCATCGTACTGCGTCTTGTCATACACGCCATAGATACCATCAGGGAACGCAGGGTTCAACCACTGGCCGTTGCCATTGGAAACCTTGCCATGACGAGGCGTCTCGCTCTCGTTGACCCAACGCTTGCCCGACTTGCCCACAAGAATGCACGCGCCCGTGTTGAGCTCATTTTGCGAAAGCGTCGCAATCATGGAAGCATTGCGGTCCTCGGGCACGTTGAACGACACACCGCCCAAGCCAAATCCACCGGCCCATGAAGTCATGTGCCACAGCTTCGCGCCCACCTCTTCGGCCATCTTCAGACCGTCACCCGTATTGCCCAGCGCACCGATGCAGGCGTAGTTAACGAGATTGATGTAAGAGACGCACATCTCCTGGTCATTCTCGAAGCCGCCCGTTGCCAGCACGACACCGCCCTTGGCCTGAACCTTCTTCGCGGCGCCGGCGTTGTCGATCTCAACGCCCAGGATTGCCTTCGTCTCAGGATCCTGAACAAGCTTGGTCGCGGGGCTCTCAAACCACACTTCCACCTTGTCGGCGTAGTTATCCTCAAGGTTGGCGCGTACCGACTGGTAGAGATAAGAGTCACTCACGCCCATATGCGTAGCCCACAGTTGGGAGGTAGTAGAGCCGTTGAGCTCGGGATACTCCGGCGACATCTTGCCCAGTGCCTCGCCCATCGTAGCGACATCGAGGAAATCGGCCTTGTCGAGAGCCGCATAGGTGGCAACGTCATCGGCAATGTTGGCATAGCCATCGGCATACAGGTCGAGGACATCATCGGGGAGAGTGCGGCTGCCGCACAAATCGGTAAGGTAGGCCTTGGTGGCATCGACATCGCCGTTGCCATAGAAGAACATCTGACCGCACACGCGCGAGTTGCCGCCGGCCTCACCGTCGGAAAGCTTCTCAGCAAGCAGCACAGTGGCACCCGCATCGGCGGCGCTCATCGCGGCCACCATGCCAGCGAAACCAATGCCAAGCACAACAACGTCGTAAGAGGCGTCCCACGCCGTGTCGCCATCGGCCTGTGCGTCAGCCAACGCAACGGAGGCCGTCGTGGCCAATGCGGCGCTTCCCAAGGCGGCACCGGCGACGAAGTTACGACGAGAAAGCGAGCTAGACATATCAATCCCCTTTCGTCTGGCAGCACGGCGTCTTCCCTTTTAGACGTTTGGCTGCGTACGCAAAGCAGCTTAAACCCGATTAAACTAAACGGGTCAAGTAGAGGATGGCTGCCAGTTTGCAGGTAGCGGCAACACCTTGGCCACACGAACCAACCACCGAATCTGTCCTCATCTGCACGTTCGCCACTCCATCGTGCTGAATGGACCAAAACAAGGCCCAAAATCGCCTCGAAATGGTCCATTCGGCACGTTTGGCCCACGAACGTGCCGAATGGACCAGAAGCAGAATCAGGGGTGTGTTCCTCCCCCACACACCACTTCTCGTTACGCTACCGGGCAAGCCAGCCTGCCAACGCCCCTGCAACCTCCGCGCAACCACCCGCACGCCCGTCATGCATGGCGTGCATCGTCCCTGCAAAACACGAACGCCCGCCTGCCGGGCTCTTCCGACAGGCGGGCGTTCCATTCTATGTGCGCCGGCGGCCTATCGAGTTCTCAAGGCTCGTTCTGAGAGCCCACTGAATCCGATGCCCTAACCGGCCATCGCACCTTTAAGCCTGCGTGAGCTCCTTGCCAAGCACGCGACCCAGCGTCATAGCCATGCCGATGGTCAGGCCCGTCATGGGCGTGGAATACTCAATGGCAAAACGACCACCAGAGTTGTTGCCCGTAGCGTACAGGTTGACAATCGGGTTGTAGTTAATGTCGAGAACGCGCTGGTACTCGTCGATATTGACGCCGTTAAGAGTGCAAGTGCCCGTCATCGGCTTCTCCTCCACACAGTACATGCCGTAGAAGGGGCCCTCGTTAACAGGAAGCAGCATCTTGGGATCGCGGCCAAAGTCCTCGTCCTTACCCTGCTCGCAGAACTGATTGTATCGCTCAATCTCGTCCTTGATGTTGGCACGAACCTCGTCGTCGAGCGGCATGTAGGAGAGCAGCTCGTCAAGCGTCTCGGCACCCCAGGCGCACACGCTGTCGCCATCGTTGCCTTCAGCACCGTCGGCGCCGCGCTCAACCCAAGCATCGATGGTAGCCTCAAGGTCAAAGTTACCAGGACGGCCCATGGGCGAGGCGAAGTGCTCGGAAGCCTGACGGCTCATGAGCTCCTTCCAGTGGCTGTCAAAGATGACATAGTAACGGCCAGGCTTGCTGCGCTCAGCACGGATACGCTGACCAAAAATGCCCATGAAGGTCTCGTCGGTGAACCTGCGGCCATCACGGTCGAGCCAAACGAAGGGGCAGCCCCAGGGGTTCTCAGCGGGAGCGAAGCCGGCGCCCCAACGGAGCACATTGCTGGCATACGTGTTGGAGTTGAACATAACCTGGGGATCAACGAGACAACGGCAGTTCGGGTCCATCGTGCCGCCGGCCCAAAGAGCCATCTTGATGCCCGAGCCATCACGGCCAAAGCCGGCGCACTGCATCTCGGTGGTGTCCAGACCGTGGCTGCGCCACAGCCAGCGCTTCTCATCCTGCAGGTCCTCGTACATAGCAGCATTTCCGCCGTAGTCGCCACCAGCAAGAACAACAGCCTTCTTGGCAACAAAGCGAGTGTAGGTACCATCAGGACCCTGGGCAATAACGGACTTGACCGTAGTCTGCGGAACCTCATTATCAATGAAGTCAACCGTACCGTCAGGGTTCACCTGCTCACCCTTCTCGGTGGTCGTGCCCTCATCGGTCTCGAGCACGATGCCGGTGTACTCCCAATACCAGGTGGCACCCTTCGACTCTGCGTCCTCAATAATCGAGGCAGCGGCGCCGTTGTAGTCCACCAGGATGGAACCGGGCCAGCAGCTAAAGCGATTAATCTCCTGACCCATATCAACGTACTGCTGATAATCCTCAACAGAAGTGTCGATGCAAATCTTGTCGTATACATCCTGGGGGACCTTAGACACGAGCCAGTCCACCATCTCGCCAGAGTTGTCGATGAACTTCTTTACAAGGCGCGGGTTAGTACGGTTGTGAGAGCGACGCTGATATTCGGCAAGCAGAGCAGTGTTGTCGATCTCGGGAACACCCTGCTCCTTGATGAACTCGGAGTTCGTGGAAGCAATGCCGTGCAGACCATAGTAGAAGATGCCATCCTCAGGCTGAGACTCAATCACTGCAACGGTGGCGCCGCCCTCAACAGCAGCAAAGGCGCACATCGAACCAGCATTGCCGCCGCCCATGACAACGATGTCAGCCTCAACGGTCTGAGAAATCTGTGACTCGTCAATAACGGGAGCGTCGCCCAGCCATGCGGGCTTATAGGTGGCGCGGGCAACCTCACCCGTAACCGAGCCCGCCTGGTCGGCACCCTGCGTGGCAGCGATGGCCTGCTCGCATCCTGCGGCGGCGGCAGCCGTGGCTCCCATCAGGGCAGCACCGCTGATAAAACTCCTGCGTGAAATGGTCCCGTTCATGCAAGTCCCCCATTCAATCGGTTGGTTGGCATATTGCCAAAACCGATACTAGACAGCGAGCACAAACGCCTCCAGAGCAGAACATGGAAGCTGTTCAGTTTCCGGACAGCTTGCGCAAAGTGTCTAAACCCGCGAGGGTCTACGCCCCAACCGCACGCACCATAAACGCCGGGGCAATCTGGGCGACATAGCATGCAATTCGCTCGGGAGGAAGCAGCATTCCATCCTCAAACCAAGCTAGCGTCATTGCTTCATTTGCGCGCGAGACATAGGCAAGATGGGTGTGCTCATCCTCGGTTAATGGGCGCCCAAGCGCACGCATGACGGCCTGGTCGAGAGCTCCAAACGTCTGAATGCCCGCAAAGCTTTGACCATTTCTTTCATTACGCACGGGACGCACCGCCCCAACGCGTCCCGACAGCTCCTTTAGACGTGTGTACAGCCGCAGACAGCACTCCTGGTAGCCATAATCCCTACCGAGCCCCTCAAAGATCGAGCGGAACTCTTGCTCCCACAGCCACTCGCCAACAGCATAGATATCATCGAAATACGTGTAGAAAGTCGAACGGGAAATACCCGCCTCCTCGCAGAGGTCCACGACAGAAATCTGCTCAATGGGGCGCTTGGCCAGCAGGTCGTTTAAAGCCTGTGCGACGAAATACCTCTTGCGGTCGAGCTTGTCCAATCTCATGCCCCCTATGACGCGTCCGGTAAATCAGGTTGGTATCCCCAGAGTCCCCAAACAAAGCGGCAACAAAAGCGGCCGTCAACGATTGAAATCAGTATCCACGCTCTGCATCAAGCGTCAAGAACGACGGGCAGAATCAGTGGGCCAGCCACATTTCACATGCGCGCGTACTCATCAAACGTATATCCATGTACCCGCAAATAATCGGAGCTTCAGGCGCTCCCAGCACCGTCTGTCCCATAAGGAAAATGAACCCTATCTCCTTTTGCTTCCAACAAAGCACCTGGCATATCGCTTTGCTTTTCATTTTACCTGTACCCGGCAGCAATTTAATCCCCATCTGCACGTTCCGCCACTCCATCGTGCTGAATGGACCAGAACGAGCCTGGAAATTGACCCGAAATGGTCCATCCTGCACGCATGACTCACGAAACGTGTCGAATGGACCAAAAGCAGAAGCTAGGACACATACCCCCAACAGCCAACCATACAGGCGCGCCCACAAACGTGCAATCCAATGCGAAAACCTGCGCATAAGGCGCCCCCCGTTCATCCTGCAACGAATCATCCCGGCTAGTAGCAAACAAAAAACATGCCGTTACACAAGCTAGAGGCCCATCCCGCGCCTCGTCCTCATGCAATTGAGAAATTGCCGCATTGCCCCCATCCCTATGGGTTTTTGTCTCTAGCTTGCATAAGATTGGAAGCCACGTGTACCTTCACAGCAAGCGACATGAACGAAGGTCTGCGGAATCGCTGGCTCAGATTACACGCGTGCCGATCATCCGCAAAATCACGAACGCGCGCCAGGGCCGAGAAAGATCATCCGCCCGACCCCTATGGCGTCCGCCCTCAACCGCAGCAATCCCAACCCCTAGGAGCCACCGCATGCACGATATTTGGAATCCCTGGCACGGGTGCACACGCATCAGCGAGGGATGCGACCGCTGCTACATGTTCACCATGGATGCTTCGCGGGGTCTTGACGGCGGAATCGTGCGGCGCAATAAGACAACGTTCGACTATCCGCTGCAGCGCACACGTTCAGGCAGCTACAAGGTGCAAAACGGCGAGCTCGTCCGCATCTGCATGAACTCGGATTTCTTCATTGAAGAAGCCGATCCCTGGCGCGAGGAAGTCTGGGGCATCATCCGCGCACGATCCAACGTGAAGTTCTTCATCCTCACGAAGCGTCCCGGGCGCATGGCCACGTGTCTGCCTGCCGATTGGGGCGCAGGATGGGAGAATGTGATGCTCAACGTGACTTGCGAAAATCAACAGCGCGCCGACGAGCGCATCCCCATTCTTTTGGCAACGCCCGCCAAGCACAAGGGCATCATGTGCGCCCCCTTCATTGGGCCAGTGAGTGTCGCCCGATACCTCGGCGATAGGGCAAAGTCGAATGGCGCACCGCTTGAGCAGGTCATTTGCGGCGGCGAGAACTACGAGGACCCACGGCCGTGCGATTTTGCCTGGGTGCGCAGCCTTGCCGGGGAGTGCCGCGCGCACGACGTTACGTTCGCCTTTACTGAGACGGGGACGCGGCTTGTCGTAAACGGCCGCGAGTATCGAATTCCCCGCGCGCTCCAAGCGCAGCAGGCGTTCAAGTCGGGCGTCGAGCACCGCGGGCGGCCCATCACATGGCGCCTGACCGACCCGCTGGGATTCGAGCTGCGCGCCGAGGAACTCTACGTCCCACGCTTCCGCGCCCGCTGCCATGCCTGCGGCAGTCACCTCATCTGCAACGGGTGTTGCAACTGCGGCCAGTGCGGTGAGCCCCCAGAAGAGCTTCGCACCTGGGATGATACGCACGAGGCCGGCTGACAAGCAGCCCGGCTTCAGCGGCCCCACCTGCGCCCCGGCGCCTGGCGGGGCCGCTTTGCCTCAGCGACGGGCAAGGTCGATCAGTTGCTGCTTGGAGTGAATGTCGAGCTTTCGATAGACCGCCTTGACATGCGTTTGAACGGTTCCGATAGACACACCCATGAGCTCGGCAATCTTCTTTTGACTGTTGCCCTCAGCCAAAAGGCGCGCAACCTCAGCCTCGCGCTCAGTAAGCGCAAAGCCCTCAAAGATGGCAAGCGTCGCATCGTTGGTGCAGGTATCGGGGTCGGTGCCTAATGGCGCGGCGGCAGCCGAGGCTTCGGACGTTGGGCCCATGACGCGAGCAAAGAAAACAACGGAGACAACCACGAGGGCAAAGGTCACAGCCGCCGCCAGCAAAGTCGGCGACTCAAGCTCCGCAAAACCAACCGCCCCCAACACGGCCGGAACCACGACGTAACCGAACAGCGATGAGACCGCATCAGTCAGCAAAAACGGCACGGCGAACGCAACGAGGGCATCGTCGGAATCATGGGCCCTGTCGGCAAGTACGAGCCAGAACAGCAAGCCCAAAATGGTGCGCCCCACCACCATGATCTGTTTGCCGGCCCCCATGGCTCCCGTCCCAGCGTACGACATGAGAAAGAGTCCGGCAAACAACACCACCGTGGCAAGCGGCCACACAAAACGCGGGAGCCCTTGAAGAGAGCCGCTTTGCAGGCAGTACGCCAAAACAATACCCGCCAGACCTATCGTAAGCCAGTCTTGGGGCGTCACCGCCGGTGAAAGCAGGGCTCCGTCAAGCGGACCAAACGCAACGGCGCGCGTGACGGCGGCAATCACCAAAAAGAGGGCAAGAAGCCCCGTCACCCCGCGCAGCGACTGGGCGCAGACGCGCCATGCAGGCACACGAGAAGCCTCGTCATTACACTGGCGGGGCACATCTTCCCCGCCCGCCACTAGACCATGGCAGACCGCAAGGGCGCATATGACCGAGAGAACAGGGAACACCGCCATTACAACAACGTCCGCCCCAGCCGCAAGCGAACTTGCCGCGCGGAGAAAAAAGCTCAGCGAAAAAGAGAGACAGCACGCAAGCGCGCATCTCGAGGGGCAAAGAGACCGCACCCAAACTGCCCAAACGCATGTGAGCCAAACAAAAACCAATGCATAAAAAACAACGTCTACCAGCGCTAACATCATAGCGACAACGCCCGTGGGAACCACAAAGAGCTCGATGAGTTTGCAAGCGAATTGCACGCAGGAAACACCGGCGACGACCCGGCATGCTCGGCGGCCCTGTACGCGATGACGCATCCGAGGCGATGCGGCCAAGACGACCAGCCCAAGACAAATCACGCAAGCAAGGAACAGCGCATACCAACCACGCGACACGGCAGGCGAAAAATCATGACCGGCAAGCACATAGAACCCCGTCGGCCTCCTGAGAAGAGGCCACCATAGCGTAAGGCCGAGGAGGCCTACAAGAAACCCGCGACCCTGCCGCAGGCGAGCAACGAGTGCGCGCACAGTGCATACCCCCGATAATCCAAATCAATCGGACGCCATACAGACGCCCGGAGCAAGTCGTTCACCAACCCTGCCAAAAGGCAAAAACAAACGCCAGCGCCATTTTAACCCTCCCCACCTCTCCCGGCCCATCAAGAAGCGTGCGAGTTTGCCCCTTAAGAGGGACCAATGGATGCCCCGCAAGGCACCCCGCATGCCACCCAACAGTCAGTTTTCATAAAAATGCGAGCTACATGGCGCAATCCCCTGTTTTATGGATGCCCCGCATGCCTCCCGGCCCCAAAAATCCCGCGCTTTATGGCCTTTGCCAACGACGCCAGGTTGCAATCTTGAAAACGTCAACGGCGCGGCGGATAGGCAACCTGGAGACATCGCAGATAAGGGTCTGCAGCCATTCAGACAGCACCCGCCCATGCCACGGAACGCCCGTATGGCATAACCACGCAGGCACCAGACGAAAGGGGAACACCATGTCCAACATCACTCGTAGGCATCTCGTCGAAGGCGCCGTACTCGGAGCAGCCGCACTGGGAACCGCCAGCCTTGCCGGCGTGGCCCTTGCAGACGAGCAGGCATTTGACGAGGAGTACGACGTTGTCGTGCTCGGTATGGGCGCAGCCGGCATGAACGCCGCTATCGCAGCCTACGAAGAGGGCGCGAAGGTGCTTTTGTGCGAGAAGGCCCCCGAGGGAGCCGTGAGCGGCAACACTCGCTTCGCCGGACAGAACGTCCTTTCCACCGATGACGCCGACGCCTTCTACACCTATCTCACCGGTCTCATGGGCAACTATGCCAACTACGACGCCGAATGTCTGCGCGCTTACGCCGACGAGGCCGCCAAGAACTGGGACTGGTCCATCAACGTCCTGGGCGTCGACCCCGAGAAGGCCTGCCCCGAGAACGAAGACGGAATCGGCACGCCCGACCATCCCACCTGGGTCTGGAAGGACGACGCCTGGCACATGGGCCGCGGCGGCTGGGTTCCCATGTGGAACGAGTTCCCTGAGCTCGAAGGCAACGAAGCAAGTCTGAACATCCTGTTCAACGCCACCGAGTTCGACATGTCCTATTTCAACACGCTTGTCGAGAACGTTGAGAAGCGCGCGGGCGACAACTTGACCGTGTGGTACGGCGCCCCTGGCAAGGAACTCATCCAGGGCGAGGACGGCTCCGTCGTGGGCGTCATCGTAGAAAAGGACGGCACCGAGGTTCGCGTCGGCGCAAAGGGCGGCGTCTGCATGTGCTGCGGCGGCTTCGAGTCCAACCGCGCCATGCTTTCCAGCTTTGCCCAGCTCCCCTATCTGTATCCTCGCGCCGGCGCATACAACGACGGTGACGGCATCACGATGTGCCAGGGCGTGGGCGCGCAGCTTTGGCACATGTCCAACCTGTCCGGCCTTGGCTTTGGCTATCACGCCGAGGGCGCAACGAGCGCATCGAGCCTCAAGGGCGCCAAGAAGGGCATCTTCGTCGGCCCCTGCGGCGGGCGCTTCATGAACGAGGCCGGTGCTTCCCGCCACGGCCGCGTCAGCTTCGGCGGCGCTTGGAACATGACCCCGATGCCGATGCCCGCCTTCCTCATCGTTGACGCCGACCACATTGCCGAACCGCTCGTCGCCGGCTTCTCCGACGGCAACGCCGACGAGATCGCCTCGGGCGCCGTTCTGTCCGGTGAGACAATCGAGGAGCTTGCCCAGGCCATTCGCGACACCGGCAAGGCGCCCGACTTCAACGCAAACGGCGAGCTCGACGACGCCCTGGCCAAGTACAACGCGCATGTCGAAGCCGGAGAGACCGATGACTTCGGGCGCGAGTGCACCGAAGCCGTAAAGACGGGCCCGTTCTACGCCGTCGAGCTGTGCCCCACCCTGCTCAACACCCAGGGCGGCGCGCGCCACAACGCCAAGGCTCAGATCCTCGACACCAAGGACATGCCCATCGAGGGCCTGTTCAGCGGCGGCGAGTTCGGCTCCATCTTCCCCGACATGTACAACGGCGGCGGTAACCTCGGCGAGACCATGATCTTCGGCCGCGTCGCCGGCCAGAATGCCGCCAAGCGTGCCCTGGGCACCTTTGAGGGCGCAACCGAGCCCTCCAAGCTGGAGTGCGACGCCGAGTAGAACTCACCCGCCCCTAGGTGGCAAAATCATATAGCCCGGCTTCAGCGGCCCCGCCAGCGCCTCGACGCGCCTGGCGGGGCCGTTTTGCTTTTACCGGAGGGCAAAGCTCTCGCGCAAGCCCTTTCGCTTCGTGCATCTTCCCAGCTCCCACAGGCTGTTCTCAGAGGCACCCACCGCATTTGCTATACTCCAGCATCAGGTCCGGCTATGCGGTCGGCCAACGGTCGGCGCGAGGCACCGCGCCTGTCTCGCCAGAGGCCGACGCACCGTACAGGAACCGTCCATCGCCGGGCCCCTCAAGGCCCCAGACCCATGAAAGACGTGCGCCACATGAACCAGACGAGCGAGGCGGCCCCAACGCCCCAGGCAAACAGCACACACGACGTCGCCTGCGCAAACCCCGCCGCGCGCCCGCGTTGCGCACAAATCGAGCGTGACATCATCACGCGCTACCGCAAGAAGCTTTGGGTGCCGTTCATTAAGGCACTCACCGACTACCAGCTCATTTGCGACGGCGACCACATCGCTGTCTGTGTCTCGGGCGGCAAGGACTCGTTCCTTCTCGCCAAGCTCTTCCAGGAGCTCTACCGCCACGGCCGGCGCAACTTCGAGGTCACGTTCCTCTCCATGGACCCAGGCTACCCCGACTACGCGCGCCAATCCATCGCCAGCAACGCCGAACTTCTCGGCATCCCGCTCGAGATTGCGCCCACGAACATCTTCGAGATTGTGAAGCGCCTGGATGGCAAGCCATGCTACCCCTGCGCGCGCATGCGGCGCGGCGCGCTCTACAACGCCGCCCGCGAGCTGGGCTGCAACAAAATCGCCCTGGGCCACCACTTCGACGACGTGGTGGAGACCATCCTCATGAGCGTGCTCTACGGCGGACAGGTCAAAACGATGATGCCCAAGCTCCACAGCACGAACTTCGAGGGCATGGAACTCATTCGCCCCCTTTACCTTGTGCATGAGGCCGACATCATCACCTGGCGCGAAGAGAACAACCTCGAGTTTATCCACTGCGCCTGCCCCTTGAGCGGCGGGGTGTCCTCATGCGACGCGGGCGAGAGCTCCAAGCGTGCGAGCGTCAAGGCCCTCATCGCAAGCCTTTCCGCCCAGGATCCCGACATCGCCAAGTCGATCTTCCACAGCGTGGAGAACGTCCACCTCGACGCCATCGTGGGTTGGCGCGCCGCCAGTAAGCACCACAACTTCCTTGAACGCTATGACGAGGGCTGGGAGGAGTCGAGGGGATAGGGACCCCGCTCACCCGCCGCGCCCACACGCCGTTCGTAGTTCGCCCCATCGGCAGCTCGCGCGTGTATTACTCTATGCTTCGCAGCATTTTGCACATCTCAAACAAGGAGGTCACCATGGCGTTTCGCGTATACAACTTCGAGAACAACGACGACGTCAAGATTGTCGCACAAACAGGCCAGTTCAAGGTGATCCAGTGGATGCGCGACCTGTCAGTTTCCCCCGACAGCGCCCAGACCGCCTACTTCTGCGCAGAGATGGACGTCAGGCGCCGCCAGCTGGTGGCCGACCTCGACGGATCCATCGGCGTTACGTTGCAGGCGGGCGCCATGCAGTGGACGGTGGGCAGCGTGCGCGCCACCACGGGCGTCAAAGGCGTGGGCGACCTGGTGGGCAAGATGTTCAAGGGGGCTGTCAGCCAGGATTCCGCAATCAAGCCCGAGTACACAGGCGTCGGCAAGCTTGTCTGCGAGCCCACATGGAACCATATCCTGTTGCTCGACACGTCTCAGTGGGGCAACTCCATCGTGCTCAACGACGGCCTGTTCCTCGCCTGTGACAGCACTTTGCGCCACGAGCTGCAGCGCAGGTCGAGTCTGTCGTCGGCAGCGGCGGGCAACGAGGGCCTGTTCAACCTGCGCATCGACGGCTGTGGCACCATCGCGCTCGAGGCACCCTGCCCCGAGCAGGAGGTCGTCTACATCGACCTCGATCGCGACGAGCTTCGCGTGGACGGCAACTACGCCCTTGCGTGGACGTCAGGCCTGGAGTTCACCGTGGAGCGCTCCGGCAAGACCCTCATGGGATCGGCCGTGAGCGGCGAGGGTCTCGTCAACGTCTACCGCGGCACCGGCCGCGTCATGCTCGCCCCAATGCAGGCCGCCACCAGGTGCAACACGTACGCTCCTACTCCTACGAACTAGCAGCGCATCCAATACAGCTTCCCATCGCGGGGTCCAGGCGCATCGCCTGGACCCCGTGCTCGCAAACTACTTCTTTGCCGCCTTCTTCGGGCTACGGTAGGGCGCGATTGCCACGAGGGCAGCCGCGCAGAACACCGCAACGCACAGCAACATCTGCTGGTAGCCCTCCATGCCCGCATTGTTCGTGATGAAGCTCACAAGGATGGCGGGAGCGAGCGTGGTGCCCACCTGGCGCACGAGAGCGATGGTGCCCACAGCGCTGGCGCCGTCCTTCTCGTCGGTGTTCTCAAGCACCATGTAGTTGGTGGGAGCACCCATGGCGAAGCCCATGCCAAAGCCGACCACAGCCAGGCCAGCGATGAGCAGTGCCCTGCTGGGGGCGGCAGAGGCGACGAGCGCCAGGAATACGAAGCCTGCAGCCATGACAGCCAGGCCGAACGCAAGCACGGGCTTGGCACCGAAGCGATCAATAAACTTGCCGCCGAGCGGCGGGCCCACAAGCGAGGCGGCGCCGATGGCAAGCACGTAGTAACCGCCCGAGCCGAGAGGCTCACCCATGACGAACTCGGCATACTGCGGCACAAGCATCATCGAGATGATGGTGCAGCCAACGAAGAACGAAGCGATCATCGTGATGACGATGGGCTTGCTGTGCAGGTACTCCATATGGAAGACCGGGTCTTCCGCCTTGCGCTCGACCTTACCGAACGCAACAGTGCACACGGCGGCCGCAACGAACGTTGTCCACAGCAAAGGCGAGGTCACAGAGACAGCCAGGTTCGTGAAGTCAATCTCCTTGATACCGAGCAGGAGCAGCATGATTGCAACAACGAGGAGCACGGAACCCGCCGTGTCAAAGCGACGCTCGTCCTTCTGTTCGCAGGAACCGTCCTCGCACACAGCGCGCAGGAACGCGAACGAAGCCACGATAAGCGCCGCGCAAATGGGAACGGCGATGTAGAACAGTATGTCCCAGCTCTCGACTCCTACCAGGCCGATAACGGCGCTGCCCATGGCGGCGCCGAGCACGTTGGAAAGGCCCGCAACCGCAGCTGCCAGGCCCAGCGCCATGCCGCGCTTCTCAGGAGGGAACGTGGTGCCGATCGCGGCATTGGCCACAGGGATCATGCCGCCTGCGCCGGCCGCCTGAATGACGCGGCCCACCAGGAGCAACGGAAAACCGATGGCAACCTTCGAAAGGCCGCACAGAATCGAGCCGACCGCAAACACTCCCAGGCACAGGGTGAATATCTGACTGCGGCCGCGGCGGTCCGCCAACTTGCCGATTACGGGAATGAGCGCCGCATAAAAAAGCGTGTAGATGTTGATCATCCAAATGCCGACCTCGTCATTGAGGCCGAACGTTGCCTGCACCACCGTGCGCACAGGCGAAACCATACCTACATACAGGCCGCCCACAAGCAGGCCAAACAAGTAGATGACCAGGATGGCTCCGAGATTGGGCGACTTCTTGACGGCGGCTCCGTCAGGAGCGCTTTGGGTTTGTTTCACAATGACTCACCGCTTCCGTTTTCTCCGGTGGCAAGTCGAAGGCGCTCACGAAGAGCCCCGCTGCATCCACCGCAGCCTTGTCACACTGAAGAGGTCAAACACCGATAATTGAGACCGAAAAACGCCCGGCAGGGGACCCCGGGCGTAATAATCGTTTATCTTCGCTTGAGGCATAGTGAACATCAATACCGTCTTGTTCAGGCAGATTCCGAACACATCCGCGCGACAAAACCGACACACATTCACGCGCCCACATCAGAAAAGCTGGCAAAATCACCTTACCCTTTTGGGTATAACGCCTGCTCAAGCATCCAGAAAAAGGCCGGCATGCTAGTTGCGTTCGACGAACGCAGGCAACTAAGAAGGTTGTTGAGCACGAGAGTGCACACAGCAAGGGAGTCAACGCCCTCGGGAAGCGCAGCCTGATCTATACGTGGGTCATGCTCAAACACCCTCTGCAACCCATGCAGGGCATGTTCAAACTGAGCCGCCTCGCGAGCGCGGGCGGCAACCAGCTCGGCTTCAGGAAGCGACCCGACACCCTTGAGCCAGCTGGTCCGGAATCGAGCGAGAACGGCCTCCATGCTCGAAAACAGGTTGCGGCAATATGTTCCGAAGTCGACCTCGGGCTCAAGGCGACAGAACTCCTCGAAAAAGGCCCGACGGAAAAACAGCTCGACCGTGTCGACCACAAGGTCGCTCTTCGACCCAAAATAGTTGTACACGGTGCCCACAGAAACCGCGCACTCATTTGCAAGTCCGCGAATCGAGAGAGCCGCGATGCCATGCGTCTCGGCGATGCGGTACGCACCCTCCAGCAGCTCTTCGCGCGAAGTCGTAGTAGCCATAGCCAAGCCCCCCCTGCGACGCCGTAAATGACCCACCGCGCCGACATCCAGATGTACAGGCCATCCTTAAGCATGTTTTCCGCACAGAGACAGGCTCTCTGCACGCCGACACAGCTGGACGCAGAATACCCGTATGCACGATACGTGAACCCATATGGCATCGAAGCACGCTAAACCTAAACAAAAAGCGGAGCGCCGGTACAGTGACCAGCGCCCCGCCGGGGGAGAGGGTGCTTTAAGCTTTTAGAGCCCTATTAGGCGACGGGCTCGGCGGCTGCGGCCTTCTGGCCGGCGATGCGGCCGTTGGCCAGGCAGTCGGCCGTGGCGCAGGAGCCCAGGACCACGCCGCGGCGGGCCTTAACGTAGAGGGGGTCGCCGGTGGTCACGTCGTTGCCGGAGGCGCCCGCTCGGGGCACCCGTGCCACCGGCGCCCCGGCCGCGCTTGCCTGCGCGGCGCCTGGGCGCATCGGCGCCCGCCGCCCCTCGTGACGACTCGAAGAATGCGCCGATCCAGCGGCGCGCGCATGCCCCGCCGATGGTGAAACCGCGTGGGGGCACGGCTTTGGCCCCGGGGTGGTGAGGCTCACCACGGCCAAGGGATGGACGGGTCTAGCTGGTAGCTGGGGGTTTCTTAGATTGCAGCTCTAGAGGAAGCCTTTGGCCCGTGCCCGTGTTCGCGCTCCGCTGCCAGGGTGTTGCGCACCATCTCGATGACGTCGAGCAGCTCTTGCTGGGAGTGCACGCCAAGCTTGCGATACACATTGGTGGTGTGAGTCTTTGCCGTCTCAAGCGAAATGCTGAGCTCGCTGGCTACAAACTGGCGATTACGACCGCGGCCAAGCAGAGTGCAGACATCGAATTCGCGAGGCGAGAGGGCATAGTCATCGCGGATTCGCTGCATGACCTGACGATAGTCATCGACCTCTAGCGCATTCATAGGCGTCGCAACGCCAGGATGCACGTCGCCCCAGCCAAACTGGGGGCGCTCAAACAAGACGGCGACAAGCACGAGTAACATGAGAGCGATACCCGACACGAGGTGCTCCCCTGCCGAATCAATGCCGATGCAGAAAACGTCCCACGCGATGAGGCCCATCACGGAACCCAGCTGAACGGCCAAAAGGCCAGTCGGAACCGAAACGGTCACCGCCACGTCGTGACGAAGCTGGCGAGATCCAAGCAGGGACCACAGCGTCATGAAGAAGAACTGGTAGCCCAGCGAATGCACACCCCATCCCATGTACCAGAAGATTTCATAGGGGAAGAGCACGTATGCCATGGCCATCAGCGGCAACGAGACGCAAAGCACAAGCTGCCATGCATCGAGCTTGAGGGCAAAGGCTGCCAGGAACGTGAGTCCCGAGGCAAGAATCGTGCCGATAACAACGCCAAAGCAAGAGATGCGGTACAGCTCCTCAGGCACAACCTCAAAGCCTGCGTTGATGAAACCGTTAGAAAGACCGAAAACGAAGGCAAGGCCGGCGAGCATGAGGAACGCCCGGTCATGCAAGAGAGTGGCAAGCGGCGTGCGAGGGGCTTCGGAGGGTGTCGCGGGACCAGGCGCAGCTGCAGAGACGGCATTCTTCTCTTCATCCTCATACGGCAGACCCATGGGGTGCGTGGCGGCACGCTGCCCCGCCCAGAAACCAACACCGGGGCACACAAAGCCCACCACCAGGGCAAACACAGACGGCACGACGTTGCACACGAGGAATGCAACGCCACCGAACAGAAGAGCAATGGCATTGTGAAACAGGGCCGTGCGCACACCCAGGGCGGCTGTCTGCGAGCACCATTGACACAGCAATAGGCCCTCAGTCAGACCCGTGAAAAGGCCTGACACCAGGGCAACGGGCTCGATGAGCTCGGCAGGCAGGGGAAAATGGGCGACCAGCAACAGGCCTGTGCTCGTTCCGGCAAAACCGCACAGCATCGCAGCCAGGCGCACGCCCGTCATGAGACGCGCTTGGTTTGTACGCGCACGGCACGCCAACAACAGGACCACGCCCACAGCAAGCGCACCCATGATGACGTTGACACCCCAGCGGGCATTCGTCAGCTCGATGGTATAGCCGCGAAGCGAGAACGGACCTCCCCAGTAGATGAGCCAGGTCCACAAATACATGGCTGCAAGGCCCGTAACAATACGGGTGTCACAAGACAGCCGCTGCGCAAAGCCCTTCAATTTTCCCCCCGACCACTCACTATCACTTACAGCCTGTCGGCCAGTTTGTATCCAACACGCCAGACAGTAATAAGATACTGGGGTTTGGACGGGTTGTCCTCGATTTTCTCGCGGATTTTTCGTGCAAATACCGTAATACTGCTCGGGTCAGCGGCATCTTTATCGCCCCAGACGTGCTCCATGATTTGGTCGCGCGTGAAAACGCTACCCGGCTCACTCGCCAAAAGCTCGAGCAACTCGATCTCGCGCGAAGAGAGAGCGACCTGCTTGTCGCGCAGACGAACGTCGTACTTGCCGAAGAAGATTTCCAGGTCGCCCACGCGATACGACGCCGCGTTGCGCGGCTCCTGCGAAGCGCCGCGTCCGCGCTTGCGCAGGCGGGCGTTCATGCGCAGGACAAGCTCCTCATTGTGAAACGGCTTGACCAGGTAATCATCGGCACCCGCCTTGAAGCCGATGGACTTGTCAACAATATCGCCCTTTGCCGTGAGGAACATGATGGGGACGCGACGACCCTCATCGCGAATCGTCTGACAAAGCTCGAACCCGTTGATGTCAGGCAGCATCACGTCAAGAATCAAAAGGTCGGGGCGCTCGCGGCGCAACATATCCAAGCCATCGACACCATTGTCGGCGCAACAAAACTCATAGCTCTGCCTTGCCACGAGCTGACCGATGAGCAGGCGCATGCTCTCGTCGTCGTCAATCAGCATCACCTTGGCCATATAAGCCGCCTTTCGCCCTGCAACTTAACCGTGGGCTCCATCATAGCGAATCTGAGACCGGACCGCCTTCGGGCAAACGAACGGTAAACGTGCTCCCCTGCCCGGGCGCGCTTTCGAGCTCGACCGTGCCCCCGAGCATCGCAACAAGGTCCTTGACAAGCGACAGCCCCAACCCGCTGCCTCCATAGCGGCGAACGGTGGACATATTCTCCTGCGTGAAGCGCTCGAAGACAAGGCGCTGCTTGTCCGCCGGGATGCCGATGCCTGTGTCCGAGACGTCAATGCGCACGATGCCGCCAGGGGTGCCCGGCTCATCAACCGCCGCGACGGGCTTCTCTACGGCATTGGCCGACTTGCAAGGCTCATACGTCACGTTCACCTCGACCCGACCGCCCTCAGGCGTGAACTTGATCGCATTGCTCACCAGGTTCACGAGAATGCGGCGCACCTTTTCCCAATCGCTTTCGATAAGCGGCACGTCGGGTACCACGCTCGTGGAAAACGCGACGCCGCGCTTGAGCGCCACCGACTCGTTGGTTGTCTCCACCATGCCCACGATATCGTTGAGATCGACAAGCTCCAGGTTGAGGCGCTCCGAGCCCGCCTGGATGCGAGCAGTCTCAAGCACGTTGTTCACCATTTCAAGAAGGATGCTGCCGTTCTTCTCGACCTCTTCTACCTGCCGCAATGCGGCGGTTTCACTGGGGTCGATGCTCTGCGCAAGCAACTCGGTGAAGGCAAGAATGGACGTGAGCGGCGTACGCAACTCGTGGCTCACAATGGCAAGGAAGTCAGACTTGTACTGGTTCTCCCGCTTGAGTCGCTCGTTGACCTCCTCCACATGGGCACGCTGCCGCTCGAGCTCGGCATTGGTCGCACGCAGCTGCTCGGTACGCTCGACAACCTGAGACTCGAGGCTGCCGTACAAGCTGCTGAGACGGCGCGACATCTCGTCGAACTGCGTGAAGAGCGCGTCGACCTCACGTGAAGCGTAAGGGTTCGAGGGGCGCTGCGGGGAAATGACCGGGACACTGCGAGCGAATTCTGCACAGGGGGAGGATTCGCGCAGCCCATCCACACCAGGCGCGCCATCCACAGCAGCCTGTGCACCCGAAGACTCGCTGGACAGAAGGCCCGACGACCATCCACCGGCTGGCGATACACCAGCCGCCCCATCGCGCCTGCCCTCAGCCTGCTCGCCCAGCCAAGCAAGCGACGCATTGAGCTCGGTCAGAGGCGTCGTTATCAATCGGCTCAGCACGTGGAAGATGACAAAGGCCACACCCACCATGAGCAGGACGAAAAGGGCCGCGTTCGCCGCCACTGCCGCACGCATGTTGGAGAAATAGAGCTCGGTGGGCACGACGACGCTCACCGCGCCCGCGATGTCGCCGATGTGTGCGCCCTCCTTGGGGTAGCCGGTGACGTCTATCTCACCTTTGGGCGTGCCGTGGCACTCCATGCACTCGGAGTCGTACACCATGGAGCGCACATAGCGAAACACGGAGCCACCCGCATCGCCGCCAAAGCCATAGACCTCCTCCTGGGCCATTTCGGTTGGCCGAGAGGCCGCATTGGCATAGAACCCCTCGAGGGCAGCACGCTCGTAATCATCGGGTGCGTTATAGAAGTTGCGCGGGTTAAGGTTCGTAAACCTCATAGAGTAATCGGACCCTCGGCTGAAGAGCGCCGCGACCGCCTTGCCGGCAATGGCGCAGTGCAGCCTCTTGAAGTCGTATTCGCCCTGCGAGGTATGGTTGATCGTGTATTGGTTGATAGAGACGAAGTCCCAGACCGCATCCATCTCGCTCACAAGCATGCGCGACTGCTCGAGCATCTCCGCCTCGACGCGCGAACGCTGGTCTGCGTAGGTGAAGGCGATGAACGCGACGGAGAATAAAAGCAGCACGCCGCTGAGCAGGCCGATTATCTTCGTGCGCAGGCCAACGCGCGTTGGCCCGCCACTTCGAGACTCCTTGCGTGCGTGCTTCCCTATGACTCTGGGACTTCCGCCTCTCATCACTTACTCGCAGTCACTTCCAGCTCGGCGGCAAGGGCCTCAAGCGTACCCGTCGCAATGCCGCAGACGGCACGGAAGTAGGCTCCATGGTCGCGCTCGGCGATGCGAGCCAGGCAGTCAGGTCCGAAGGCAAGGAGATGCTCTGCCAAAAACTCGCGCAGCAGTGGCAACGCCGCCTCGTCGCCTTCTGCCGCAGCATGCAGCAGGTGAGCGACAAACGAGAACTCAAGGCCGATGTGATCGTCAGGCTCATTGGCCGCACGCTCAAACACGAGGCCGCCGCGCTTGTACATTGCGCGAACTTCCAGCGTCTGCGGGCCAAAGAGGGTCTCGTCCTCACTGCGCCACACGCTCTCGTAAGGACTCGCCTTCGAGGAGCCCGTCATGAAGAAAAGGTACGTGCGATCGAGGTGCACCTGATGCATGAAATCCGCAAAGGCCTCCGGGCTTTGGGCCGCGCCGTCGAACAGCTCAACCAAGGCGCGCGACGCATCCGGCGCAACCTGGGTAAACGGGGCCTCGCTGAACATGGCACGGTCCTGCACCATGCCGCGCATGGTCTCCTCGGCGGGGTCGGCATAGAGCGCCCATGAGCAAAACGCGCAAAGAGCCTGACACGCCTGAAGCGTCTCCGTCGTGATCGAGTCGTTGGTCAGAGCACCGGACATAGGGACCCCCTCGTTTGGTTATAAGAAAAGAATAGCGCGCGAGCCCGCGAAAAGCGAACCCGCGCGCATAATTGCACCGCTTATGAGCGATACGTCAAGCAAAAAGATGCTGGCAGAGGCCGCAGCCTTACGCCGTGTGGCTCACCTCGAGCGGGTTGCGCAGCGTGCCGCCCTTGGCCGCATCGCGGTGCGGGTTGAACACCACGTTAGGACCGGTGGCATCGGAAAGGTCGCCCAGGACGCAGGTGTCGCCGTGGGCGGCACGCAGCTCGTCGATGGGACCAAACTCGATGGCGCGCACGGGGCATGCTTTGACGCATACAGGGTCGGGCGTGCCGTTCTCGGTCTCGCTCGTGCACATGGTGCACTTGTGAGCCTTGCCGTCGGAAGCAAGCTGCACGGGGTGGCCGAAGGGGCACACCTTCTCGCAGGTCATGCAGCCGATGCAGACTTCCTTGTCGTTGTCGACAATACCGGTCTCGGGATCCTTCTGCATGGCGCCGGTGGGGCAGTTCTTGACGCATGCGGGATCGTCACACTGACCGCAGGTCATGGAAACGTAGTAGGTAAAGGCCGTGGAAGAGAACGCGCCGTTGCCGTCCTGAGTCCACTCGCCGCCGCCGAACTCATAGACCTTGCGGAACTTCTCGGGGACCTCGAGGTCATTGCGGTCGAAGCATGCCGTCATGCAGGCCTTGCAGCCAGTGCAGATGTCGGTGTTTACATAGAAGCCGTACTGAGCCATGGTCGTCCTCCCTTAGGCCTTCTCGATCTTGCAGAGGTTGGAGTGCACGCCGTTGCCCTTGGAGATGGGCGTGGGGCGCACGCTGGTGAGCACCGAGATGCAGCCGCCCAAATCGAGCGTGTCGGGGCTGCCGATGGACTCGGGGTCGCGCGTTTCGGGCTTGTACCAGCCACCCTGCGGGATCGAAACCACGCCGGGCATGATGCGGTTGGTCACCTTGGCGGTGAGCTTGGAGCGGCCGCGCTCCGTGGACACGATGACCTCGTCATCCTGAGCAATGTCCAGGTTGGCGGCGTCAAGGTCGTTGATCCAGCACTGCTGGGGAGCAACGGAGTTCATCCATGCCACGTTACCGTACGAAGAGTGCGTACGGGTCTTGCCATGGTGACCGATGAGCTGGAAGGGATACTCGGCGCGCAGCGGGTCGGTGTAGCCCTCGAAGTGATCGTAGTGGATGGGCAGAGCAGTGATCTGGTCACGGCCGTCATCGGGAATGTAGCCGGCACCCGTGAGGTCCCACTGCTTCGAGATGTTGTAGGCCTGCTTGGAGAAGACCTCGTACTTGCCCGAAGGCGTCCACATCTCGTCGTCGGTGGGAATATAGGGCTCATGCTCGTTGCAGCGCTTGTACAGGCCGCCGCGCTTGAACTCCTCGAAGGTGTCGGGCAGCAGATCTTCGCCGGCCTCGATGCCCTGGTCGTAGCACCACTCGAGCCAGTCAATCTGCGTGCGACCCTCGGTGAACTCGTCCTTCACGCCGAGCTGCTCAGAGAGCAGCGTGCAGATCTCGTACACGGGCTTGGACTCGAAGAGAGGCTCGATGGCCGCCGTCTCGCACAGCACGAAGCCGGTCCAGCCGCCGCCGCCAGAGGTGATGTCGTCCTCCTCGAAGGGCGTGGTGCCAGGCAGGATGATGTCGGAGGCAAGAGCGGTGGGCGTGAGGTACGGGTCGACCGTGACCACCATGCGCAGGCCCGAATCCTCTTCGTCGGGAAGGTTGTAGATGCGCAGCATGTCGTTGATGTCGCCGTGCTGGCCAACCATGACGTTGGAGCCGTAGTTCCAGATGAACTTAATGGGGGCATTCAGCTTCAGCGTGCCGGGCTCCTCAGCGTACTTGAGGTTGCCGTCAACATAGTGGCGCACGCCCCACGTGGTGTCGTCCATAGACTTATAGTCCTCGATGGCCTGATACCAGTCGAAGAAGGAGATGCAGGGCTCAACGGTGTTCTGGTCGCCCAGAGTGGGGATGGAGGTCTTCACCTTGAACGAAGCGCCGCCCGTGCTCTCGCGGGCACCCGTGCCGCCGCCGGAAATGCCGACGTTGTGGGTGATGGCAGCAATCATGGCGATGGCGCGAGCAAGGTTGCCACCGTTGCTGTTGCGCTGCGGACCCCAGCCCTGGATGGTAGCCGTGGGGCCATCGAGGTACATATCGGCCAGAGCGCGAATGGTATCGGCGGGCACGCCGGTAATCTCAGCAGCCCACTCGGGGGTCTTCTCGCCCGTGCCCTCGTAGGCACCGGTGCCCATGAGGTAAGCCTCGTAGGACATGTCCTTGTCCACCGTGATGGAGCCGGACTTGTCGTAACCGAAGTAGTCGTCGCTCGGAGGCTCGCAAGCCTTGACGTCCTCGGCGAAGGTGTCGGAGTAGAAGCCGAGGAACTTCTCGCGAATGAAGCCCTCGTCAAGCTTGCCCTCGGTGAAGAGGTAGTGAATCATGCCGGCAACCAGGGCGTCATCGGTGCCGGGGCGGATGGCGATCCACTGCGTGGCAAGGCCGACGGCCGTGTCGGACAGGTGCGGGTCGATGACGACGATGTTGGCATCGGGGTTCTGCAGCTTTACCTGCGTGAGGAGGAACCACATGGCCGAACCGGACATGCGCGTGTTGGCGGGGTTGTTGCCGAACAGCACGATGTTCTTGGAGTTGACAAGGTCGGTGACCTCGTTGTTGGAATAAGCGTCGCCGTTGAACAGCGGCAGCTCCCAGTTAATCTGGCCCGTGGAGTAGTCGCAATAATGACGCAGGTAGCCGCCCCAGCAGTTCATAAGACGGGCAAATGCGGTCTTGTCGGGGCCCCAGGACTTGGAGACGGCGCCACCGATGACACCGGTGCCATACTGGATGTAGAAGGCGTCGTTGCCGTACTGCTCCTTGATCTCCTTCATGGAGTCGGCAATCGTCTTGATGGCCTCTTCCCAGGAAATCTCCTCGTAAATGCCCTCGCCGCGCTTCGTGCCCTCAACGCGCTTGAGCGGGCGCTGAACGCGGGTCTCGTTGTAGATGCGCTGGCGCGAGGTACGGCCGCGCACGCAGGAACGCAGCTGGGCGATCTTGCCGGGGCCGAACTCGTCGGAGCCCTCGCAGTCGGTGCTGATGCGAACGACCGTGCCGTCCTTGACGTAGGCCTTCAGCGGGCAGCGGCTGCCGCAGTTCACGTGGCAGGCGCCCCAGGTCACAGTGTCAAAATCAAGCTTCGAAGCCTCGTCGGCGGCGCTGCACGCCATGATTGCGCCCTCTACCGCCTCTTCCTGCGCCTGGGCAACAGGGGCAGACGACAAAGCGACGCCCGCTCCCACGAGGCCCGACATGGCGAGGAACGACCTGCGGCTGATGCCGACGTTCGGCGACATGCTCTTCTGCATAGCTATCCTTCCCTCTCGTCTCCAGTGTGCGCAACGCGCCCGCAACGCGGAGATGCGGACATGGGCAAAATATGCGTGTCCCCCAGGCATTCCCCCGCCCTTCGACCGCATCCCCGCGCTTCTCTGCAATGGCGTACGCGACGCACCCCCCATGCGACCGACTCGGCCGCATCTTGCCAACGAGTCTAAAGCGCCTCGAGAAGAATAACCATGATTTGGTATGCACATTTGATTGGGCATTTCTGCACTTATTCTTACCCTGCTGGTAGATACATAAATACAAACCCCCGCCTCAACCACGCTGAGACGGGGGCAGGTGTTGCATTTGTAGCGGAATCCTTTTTTTGGGGACCCGCCCATCACATATGTGGCCTAGTGGCCCGGATAGAAGAACTCGACCCTGTAGCCGAGCTCAATGAGACGCTCAGCTGCGGCGCGGGCCGCGTTGTCGGCACTCACCCAATCGCCCTCGCCCGTGAAATCGTTAAACGAGCGGTAGTAGGCAATGCGAACCGGCTCGCTCTCGGGATCGGAAACCTTGCCCGCAAGCGTCACGACGTCGTGCACGGCGGCAAAGTGATCGTCGACAAGACCTTGAAGCGCGCGCCACGCAACCTCGGGGATAGGGGCCTTACCCGAATCCCAACGACGCACCTCCGAGCGATCGGCACCTACAATGTCGGCAAACTCGTCCTGCTTGAACCCGACCATATCGCGCAGTGCTCGGAAATTTGCGGGCGTGTGCTCAAAGCTGTCGAAAGCGTATTCCATCCCAGTGAGTCTCCTACTTCGTAGTCTTGGCGAGGGGAACGAGGACCATATTCATGCCCTCAACCTCGATGTGCAATGCACCTTCGATAATCTTGACATCAATTGCCTCGGAATCAGCGTCAAAGATGTACGTATCCTCAGACTTCTCAGCCCAGGTGCCTTCGACGACACTGGGGTCAGACTCAGGGTCATCGATCTCGGTCAGAGCGAAGGTGCCATCCTCGGCCACGTCGATCGTGACAGAAATGCCCAGCGAGGAAAGAAGTGCCGACCACTTGGCGTCGTCGAGCTCGTTTTCACCCATGCCCTCCATGGCAACGAGCGTCCAAGAGCCAACAATGCCCTCGTGCTTGGCGTCATACTGGTCGGGATAGGTCGCGAAGGCCCATGCGCCAGACAGGACGTCCTTGGCGCGAGCAAAAATGGAGGTGATCTCCATGCCCTCGGCGCTCTCAACATTGACCAGGCTCAGGCCGTCAATCGTGAAGTTACTGGCCTCGCCGTCCTCGGTCGTGACGACGAGCTCAGTGTCGGAGACCTGCTCCCACGTGACCTTAGCCTCGGTGTTCTGGAGCTGGTCGTCGACCTCGCCCTCGGCCTGCTCAACAGACTCGCCTGCGACACCCTCGGCGGCGGCCTCAGCCTCTGCATCAGAGCCGTCAATCATGGCAACCTTAAAGGTGCCCGTGCCATCAGCCTTGAGCTCATAGGTCGTGGTGGCAAGAATGGTGAGGAGCGCGAGAACTTCGAGGGTTTCCTCGTCATCGCAGTCAACGGCGATCATGACCCACGTGCCCTCTACGTCGGCACCCTTGGGCTCTGCGGCAGCCTTCTCGTCCTTCTTCTCCTCTGCCAAGGCGAGCGCGGGAAGTGCCGCAAGACTCGCTGCGGCGGCGGCGAGAACGAAGTTGCGGCGGGTAAGGGAAGCGGTGACACTCATAATGGTCTCCAATCCGTACGGCGCATCAAAAACACCCCAAAACCGCTGAATGCGGCGACTAAAGTATACACGATGTCCATGCGGCTTGCCCCCTATGCCCACGTCATATCGACCGAATGGCGGGTGAAAAGGTGGCCCCCGCGTGAAATTGTTTTAAATGTAAAGCAAGCGGGCATATAGCGCCCAGTATCGTTCTCCCAAACAAAGGAGTTCCCATGGCCGAGATTACCCTGACCGCAGCCAACTTCAAACAGGAAGTCCTCGATTCCGATGTGCCCGTGCTCATCGACTTTTGGGCCACCTGGTGCGGACCCTGCCGCATCATTGCCCCCATCATTGCCCAAATTGCCGACGAGTACGCCGGCAAGCTCAAGGTGTGCAAGTGCGACACCGACGCCGAGCCCCTGCTCGCCGGCCAGTTCGGCATCCAGTCCATCCCGACGCTTGTCATCATGAAGGGCGGTCAGCCCGTTGCCCGCACCATGGGTGCCATGCCGAAAGCCCAGCTTGAAAGGTTCATCGAGGACGCAGGCGTGCTGTAAGGGCACGTTGCTGCTTATAAAAAGCACGAAGGCCGGCAACCCGTCGTTGAAGATGGGTTGCCGGCCTTTTTCATGCAAGAAAACTTGAGGTTGAGACACGCTCCTGCTTGTCTCAACCTCGAACGGTTACTCTTCGGGCATTGCGCGCTGGATTTGGCGCTGGCGCTCCACGCTGGAGAGGTTCTCGGACTCGATATAGATACGCGCCGCCTGGGGGAATCGCGCCTTAAGCGCACGTTCCACACGGTCGATGGCAGCCATAACCTCGTCGCCCGCGGCATCCTTGCGGAAGGTCGCATCCACTGCCATGAGCATGTTGGAAGGGCCAAAGTACATGGTGAGCACACCACCGGCCTTCTCGATGACAGGGTCGGCCTCAATGATGGCGCGCGCGTCGATAAGCTCGGCGCGGCTCATGCCCTCGCCCACAAGCAGGCCCTTCGACTCGCGCAGCATCACAACGGAAACGCACATGAGCAGAAGGCCGATGATGATGGAGGCTATGCCGTCGAACACGGAGTTGCCAGTAATCTGCGTGAGGATAAGACCGATGAGCGCAAAGCAAAGGCCCAGCTCAGCAGCGGAGTCCTCAAGCAAAACGGTATAGTTGCTGGGGTCCTTGCACTCCTTGATGTACTCGAAGATACCCTTGGTGCCGCGAGCGGCGTTCACCGTCTTGATTGCAACACGCAGCGAGGCGCCCTCAATAAGCATGGCCGCGATAAGCACGATGTAGCTCATGAGCAAGTCGCCGTGCTCAACCGGGCCAGCAAGAGAAGCTTGCACCGCATGAATGCCCTGCATGAGAGAGACGCCGCCGCCCAACGCAAACACCGACACAGCAACGACGAGCGTCCAGAAGTACAGCTCTTTACCAAAGCCGAACGGATGCTCAATAGTCGCAGGCTTCTTCGCCTGACGCATACCATACAGCACAAGGAAACCGTTGCCCGAGTCGACGATAGAGTGGATGCCCTCCGACACCATGGCCGCCGAGCCAGAAATGGCTGCGGCGATGAACTTGACGATACCCACCGCGATGTTCGAGGCAATGGCCGCAAGCACCGATGCCTTACTTGAGTGCTTTTCGGGGGCATCTTGAGATGCGGGGGTGGCAGAGGTCATAGGTTGTGCAGGGTCGGGCATACAAGAACCAACTCCAATTACTCGTAGGCGAAAAATACCTGATTACAATACCCATCCCACAAGTAAACTTGCAGGCCAGAAGGGCAAATATATGACGCGCAAAGGAACTCCGCAATTTGTACGGCCCTGAGGGCTGCGACCGCGACCCATGCGGGGACCCGCCTCGAACCTCATCCCAAAGATTGCCATATCGCAATAAGTAGGACTTTTCATGCCGACCTTATGCCTTCCCATGACAAGCAGGCGTATGCTGGAGCAGTTTGCGTTTTAAGCTTGGCACCATCATGGCGCCTGACCAAAACGAGTCTCGCGATCACGTCGAGACCGCCAAGAAAGGACTCCCATGCACAAGAACGGATTTCTCACCCTTTCGCGCCGCCACGCACGACTCGTCGCGCTGCTCCTCGCCGGCGCCCTCGTGACGCCCATGATTTCCGGCTGCGGCGCCGACGCCTCCACGGCCGACAACTCTGGCGAGCAGGCCGAGACCACGGCAACGCAGGTCACCAAGTCCGACACGAGCGCAACGACCGACACGCAGGAAGCCCCGACGTTTGACTTCAGCGCAGGCATCGACGAGAACGGTCACTGGACGGGCGTCAAGGCGCTTGACTACGTAAAGCTGCCCAGCGATTACAAGTCGATTTCCATCCCCGCCTCTGAGGTGACGCCCACCGACGAAGAAGTCCAGTCGATGATTTCCTCGATTACCTCGGGATATGCGACTCTTGAGCAGGTGACCGACCGCGCTGTGGCCGATGGCGACACCGTCAACATCGACTACGTTGGCAGCGTCGACGGCACAGAGTTTGAGGGCGGTTCGACCCAGGGCAACGGCATCGTGGTCACCATTGGCGTCACCCAGTACATCGACGACTTCCTCGACCAGCTCGTGGGCCACAAGCCCGGCGAGACCTTCGACGTCAACGTCACGTTCCCCGAGGAATACGGCGTCGAAGAGCTCAACGGCAAGGATGCCGTGTTCTCTGGCACCATCAACTACATCCAGGAGACGAAGCAGCCCGACGTCACCGATGAGTGGGTCGAAAAGACCCTCAAGGACAAGTACGGCTGGACGACCGTCGCCGAGATGGACAAGGAAATCAGGGACGGCCTGCAGTACAAGCACTCCGCCGACTACGTGCGCAGCTACGTTCTGGAGAACTCCGAGGTCAGCGAGATTCCGGCTTCGATTGTGGACCAGCAGGCCGCGCAGCTTGTGTATCAGTACGAGTATTATGCCAACATGTATGGAACCGATCTCGCGAGCTTCCTCAAAATGTCCGCTGGCGTTGAGACCACCGACGAGCTCGTAGAGAAAAACAAGGAGAGCCTGGCAGACGCCGCCAAGGTGTACCTCGTGTTCCAGGCAGTCGCTGAGGACGCCGGCATTGAGGTGACGCCTGACGAGCTCACGAACTACCTCACCTCGGTCAGCGGCAACTCTGACACCGCCAGCCTTGAGGCAAAGTACGGCAAGGGCTACCTCGCCCTTCAGGCCCTCGTGCAGAAGACCGGCGAATACTTGGTAAGCCAAGCAGTTGTCACGGACGACACCAGTACCGCCGATGCCGAGGAGGCAGAGAACGCGAACGCCGATACGGACAAGAAGGCTGACTCTGACGCCGCATCCGACAAGAAGGCCGATACAGATAAGGCAGAAGACGCCTCAGGCAAGGACGCCGCTGCCGACAAGAGCGGCGATTCCACGGCCAAGGACTCCGATACCGAGAGGGTGGAGTCCGACAGCGCAGCCAAGGAGGCCAACGCCGACAAGGCAACCTCTGGCACCTCGGCTGGCAAGGAGGACAATACCGCATCCAAGGATTCTGGCACAAGCACCAACAAGAGCAGCGACACGACGAGCAAGGATTCCGACTCGGACGCCGACACGAAGGCCGCGAAGTAGATTCGTTCTCCCAGTCTTCGGCAAGCAGCATCGATGGGGCGGCCCAACCAAGCATTTGGTAGGGCCGCCCTTCTTGTTGGCTGTCTTGGGTGGATGCAGCCACTGACATCTGACCTTATCCAATCTGACCCTATTCTGACCATATAAATTATTTCTTTATTGGATATATCGATAAGCTCAGTTTTTCCCTAAAGTTGCACGTCATCAAACGCGCCCCAACCGAAGGGATACCCAATGACTGACGCAAATCAGACAAACCAGCCTGGTTCCACCCGCTACGAGCTCAACAAGCAGCTTGCCCAAATGCTCAAAGGCGGCGTCATCATGGACGTCACCACGCCTGAGCAGGCTCGCATCGCCGAGGAAGCCGGTGCCTGCGCCGTCATGGCGCTCGAACGCATCCCCGCCGACATCCGCGCCGCTGGCGGCGTCAGCCGTATGAGCGACCCCAAGATGATCCGCGGAATCCAGGAAGCCGTGTCCATTCCCGTTATGGCCAAGTGCCGTATCGGCCACTTCGTGGAAGCCCAGCTCCTGCAGGCCATTGAGATTGACTACATCGACGAGTCCGAGGTCCTCTCCCCTGCCGACGACACCTACCACATCGACAAGACGCGCTTCTCGGTGCCGTTCGTATGCGGTGCGCGCGATTTGGGCGAGGCCCTGCGCCGCATCGCCGAAGGCGCGTCCATGATCCGCACGAAAGGCGAGCCCGGCACGGGCGACGTCGTGCAGGCCGTGCGCCACATGCGCAAGATGAACAGCCAGATCCGTCACGTCGTCTCCCTGCGCGATGACGAGCTGTTCGAGGAGGCCAAGCAGCTGCAAGTACCCGTTGAGCTGGTGCGTTACGTGCATGACAACGGTCGCCTTCCTGTGGTGAACTTTGCCGCCGGCGGCGTGGCCACCCCTGCCGACGCCGCCCTCATGATGCAGCTGGGTGCCGAGGGTGTATTCGTGGGTTCGGGCATCTTCAAGAGCGGCAACCCCGCCAAGCGCGCCCGCGCCATCGTGCAGGCCACGGCCAACTTCAACGACGCCAAGCTCATCGCTGAACTCTCTTGCGACCTGGGCGAAGCCATGGTGGGCATCAACGAGCAGGAAATACAGCTCATCATGGAGGAGCGCGGCCGCTAGCATCACAGGGTCGTGAAGGCTTCCTCCGTGCTCAGACAGTCCTCGCGGCAAAGAGCGCCGCTGCGGAACTGCGTCGGAGGAAGCCTTCACGAGGCGTGACGACCTTCTCGCGCTTGTAAGGGCTAAAACCCAGCGGTGCCCTCGTTGCAGGAAAATCCCGCGCGGAAACGTCGCTGTTTCCACACGCTGTTAAATACAAACCCGGAGATTCACATGTCACACGTTGTTGGCGTCTTGGCAGTACAGGGCGCGTTTATTGAGCATGAGCAGCGCTTGGAGGCACTCGGGGCGCAGTGCGTCGAGCTGCGCCAGGCATCTGACCTCGAAAAGCCGTTTGACCGACTCGTCTTGCCCGGCGGGGAAAGCACCGCACAAGCAAAAATGCTTCATGAGCTAGGGATGTTCGAGACGCTGCACGCACGCATCACCGCTGGTATGCCCGTACTCGCCACGTGTGCAGGCCTTATCTTACTAGCCGAAAAGCTCGAAAACGATCCCACCGTCCATTTCGGCACGCTGCCTGTCACAGTACGGCGCAACGCCTATGGTCGCCAACTTGGCAGCTTTCATGCAGAAGGCATGCTGTTGGACGAAACGGGAGCCGCATCAAGGACACCGCTCCCCGCTACGTTTATCCGAGCTCCTCGCATCGTCGAGATTCGCGACAGCGTCCAGCCTCTCGTCACGCTGTCGGACGGTACAGTTGCCGCCGTACGCTATGGCAACCAACTTGCCTGCGCATTCCATCCCGAGCTTGATCCCGACCCGCGCATCCACGAGCTGTTCCTCCATCTTTAAACGCCGCCTTGGCCGTTGTACCGACCGCGTACATTGCGAAACCAAGAAGAATATCCTTTGCACGTGTTCATCGGGCACATGTTCGGGGATACTGCCTGCAAGGCCGAACGGTTCGGACCGCATCGGCTTTGCAGGCTTTTTACGTTCGCGCACTTCGAGGCAAAGTGAGGATGCCGTATGGCAACATTCCGGGAACTTATGCGCATCGCCGAACTCACAGTCAAGGACAAGACCTCGAGCAAGCGCATGGGCGAGATTCTCTCCATTCTTAAGAAGCACGACGTCGGCCGTGGCATCAGTCCTGAAAAGGCCGTAGCCATCCTCGAGGATTTGGGGCCCACCTATGTCAAGATGGGTCAGATTGCTTCCAACCGAAGCGACCTTCTGCCCAAAGACTACTGCGAGGCTTTCGAGAAACTCCGCGCAAATGTTGCACCTATTCCCTTTGCTGAAGTCATCGAAATCATCGAACATGCCTATGGCAAACCTTGGGACACCGTGTTCTCGTCCATTGAGGAAAAGCCTCTGGGTAGCGCCTCAATTGCCCAGGTACATAAGGCAACGCTTCTCGATGGGTCGAGCGTCGCCGTCAAGGTCCGAAGACCCGGAATCGTCGACCAGATGGCTGAGGACATCATGCTTATGAAGCATGCGCTCGCCCTTGCCGCTTTCACGACCGACTCAAACGACAACATGGTCCTCACCGCAGAGGGCTTCGTCGCAGAGATCGAGCGAACGACCGCAAACGAGCTTGACTTTACTGTAGAGCTCAACAACCTCGTGCGCTTCTATAACGACATGGAACGCCAGACGGGCGTCACAAGCCCGCTTCCTTATCCTCAGTTTACCTGCGACAACGTGCTTGTCATGGAATTCGTTGAAGGTGAATCAATTGACAAGGTCGCCGTTGCCGATAAAGAGCGTGCAGCTAAGCTTGGCGATTGCTTGGCTCAGAGCTACATCACACAGGTCGTGGACAACGGTTTCTTCCACGCCGATCCACATCCAGGCAATATCCTCGTCAAAGATGACCTGATTTGCTGGATCGATCTAGGCATGACCGGCTCGCTTACAAGCGGTGAGCGTGCCTTGGTGAACAGGGCGCTGGAGGCATTGGCGACCCACAATGTCTTCGACCTGAAGGAAGCGCTTCTCGGCCTTACAAAGGCGAAAGGCCCCATTGACCATGGCCGACTGATGGGCCAGATCTCCACCTTGCTCAACCAATATGGAACAACCGACATGTCCGACCTCAATATCGGCACGGCACTTTTGGAGATCATCGAGCTGCTGCGCTCGCAGAACCTCGTTATGACCCCATCAGTGACCATGCTTGCCCGCGGCTTTGTCACACTCGAAGGCGTGCTCAGCCAGCTTGCGCCCAACGTTCAGATTCTCGATATCGTCTCGTCCCATGTAGCAGCGCAACTTGGCAGCATGGACTCCATCCGCAAGCGGGTTCAGGAATTTGCAGGCACCACGATGGACTCAGCCAACGCTGCTGCAAAACTGCCGAGACAACTTTCAAACACCCTCACCATGCTCAACCGAGGACAGGTAGAGATCAACGCCGACCTCCAACTGCCCGAAGGGTTCATGCAACAGCTCCGCGACATTGTGGGCACGCTCTCGCTGTCACTCCTGTCGGCTGGCCTCTTCATCGGCTCGAGCGTCCTGTGCATGACAAACCTTGAGCCGAAGTTCGGCGAGGTCCCCATACTCGGCGTGCTCGGATACCTGGGCGCCTTCGCCCTGAGCGTGTACGTCCTCTCCCGAGCCAGGAGACGGAAGAAGTAACGCCGGCCGGATAAGGTGCCGACTGACCATATGTGAAAAAGGAGGGTCCCTCGACTTACAAAAGCCGAGGGACCCTCACCATGTGCTATGAAACTAAGCGGTCTGCACAGGAAACGATCCGCCATATCCTCAGCAGTGAGACCAAATGGCTGAAAAATAAGGCAAACAGAGAAAAGTCTCATAAACGCGAAAAGGCCCCAGAGGGCCTTTTCGGTGACGCAGGCGCCCTGGGGGCCGCACAGCGCTCGAGGAAGGTGTCCCTTGAGAACGGTCGGGAGCGGAGGGGACCTTGAATGTGTCCCGAAGGGCTCGGCCGATTAGTGGCGCCCGGCTGAGGCGCTCGCGCGCCTTGCACCTGCGCCCTATCAACCAGGTGGTCTCCCTGGGGCCTTACCGAAGGGAGGGCCCATCTCGGGGACGGCTTCCCGCTTAGATGCCTTCAGCGGTTATCCGCGCCGGACGCGGCTGCCCAGCGGTGCCGTTAGGTCGACAGCTGGCACACCGGAGGTCCGTCCGTCCCGGTCCTCTCGTACTGGGGACGGCCCCCCTCAGCCCTCCTGCGCCCGCGGAGGATAGGGACCGAACTGTCTCACGACGTTCTGAACCCAGCTCGCGTACCGC